>JAJPXY010000042.1 GCA_021205205.1 Clostridiales bacterium | reverse complement strand
TGTAGCCTCGAATTTTTGCTTTTCGAGTGTCTACTCTAAGGGGACTATATCAGAACCCCATCAACCTTATTTGAAAATATTCCCGCATATCTGTAGGGGCGGCCCGTGGCCGCCCTGGGTAAACAGGTGGTTTCTGCGGGCGGCCACGGGCCGCCCCTACAGGAAGGAACGATTAAAACTTATTCAAAGAGATAATCAAGTACAAAAATCACCGTCAGGAGGCGCTTATGCTGCTCTTTTCGTTACTTTTCGGCCTGCTGGCCTGGGCCATCGCCGGGCTGGGCGTTGCGGGCAAGCTCCGCTCGCGGGGCCTCGCGGCGGGGGCCAGCCTGACCGCCCGCTCTCTCGCTGTGCTGGCTCAGTTCTTCGAGGTCCGGCTGCGGCTGAGTGCGAACGACATCGCGGGGCTGCTGGACACCATCGACGTCACCATCTTCGGCGTGGCGGTGCTGCTGCTGGTGACGATTTTGCTCAACGCCGTCCTCTGCGGTCTCCGTCGGGAGGTGTAGCCATGAAACGCACCCTTTCTCTGCTGCTGCTCCTTGCCCTGTTGCTGACTGGCTGCGCCGGGGGACAGGCCGATTCCTCCGCGTCCACAGACAGCAGCAGTGAAAGCTCCGCCCAGTCGGCGGCTTTTGCGGACGACTCCTCCGCCGCTGAGGAACCGGAGCCGGAGGAGGAACCGGACGAGGGGAGCCTCTATCGCCTCTCTGCCGCCGACCCGGATACCCTGCTGAAAATTCTGGTGGTGGGCAACAGCTTCAGCGTGGACTCCTCCGAGTTCCTCTATGAAGTAGCCACAGACGCCGGGTATCAGGTGCTGATTGCCAACCTGAACCGCAGCAGCACCACGCTGGCCGACCATTGGCGTTACGCCCGAAACAGCGATGCTGTGTACACCTACCGTAAAAACAGTGCCGGAAGCTGGGACATCGTGGCAGACAAGAGCGCCATCATGGCCCAGGCCCTGGAGGACGAGGACTGGGACATCATCCTGTTCCAGCAGCAGAGCTATATGGCGGGGGTGGCCTCCTCTTACCACAACGACGAGACCAGCTATGTGACCCTGCTGGCGGACTTCGCCCGGGCGCACTGCTCCAACGGGGCGGTCAAAATCGGCTGGCAGATGACCTGGTCCCTGCGGGAGTGTACTGAGCGGTACTACGTGAAGCGGTTCACCGGGGAGCTGGACCTCTATGAAAAAATCTGCGCCGCCGTCCAGACCCAGGTGGAGGACATCGGCACGGCAGACTTCATCATCGCCACCGGCACCGCCATCCAGAACGCCCGCACAAGCTACCTGGGGGACACCCTGGACCGGGACGGCAAGCACCTCTCTTACGACTTAGGCCGCTACCTGGCGGCCATGAGCGTGGCCTCTGGCTGCGGCATGGATTTGTCCGGGGTGGACCAGCTGGATACGTCTGTCTCGTCCAAGTCCCGGACCACCCTCTCCACCCTGCACCTGCCGCTGCTGCGCCAATGCGTGGCGGATTCCGAACAGACCCCCTACGCCATCACCCAGCAGGGCGAAACCGCCCCGGCACTGGAGCAGCCCACTTTGACCGTCCAGGCGGAGGAGAACGGCCAGGCCCTGACCTGGACGCCGGCGGAAGGGGCCACCGGTTACGAAGTCACCGACGGCAGCGGTGAAACGTTGGCGGCGCTGGACGCGGAGACCACCGCCTACACCGACGAGGCGGGGACAGGCCGCACAAAATACCAGGTCGTCGCCCTGGGGGACGATTACCTCGACGACGCCTCCAGCCTGTGGGTGTATGGGGAGGGATAAGTCCCCAAAATCGCTAAAGCAGCCGGATTTTTCCGGGAGAAAAATCGGCAAAAATGCGTTTGACAAATTCCGGCGGTCTTGCTACAATAACAATGCAGCGTGTAGTGTTCAGCTCGTAAATCCGGTTGTGCGTTACACGCTGTTCTTTTTATGGTCTGGTTTTCCTCCAAAGGGAAAACAGGCGGACAATTTTATACCCGCTTCGCCGGGCGGTTTTTCCGGCGAGGTATCTTCATGCGTGTTGCGTAAAGCGTAAGTCCGGCTTTGCGTGGGCGCATTTTATTTTTTGAGGAGGAACGTCAAAATGGAGCAAAAATCCAACGCTTTTCTGGAGACGGAAAAGGTCGGCACCCTGATACGGAAATACTCCGTCCCCTGTATCATCTCTCTGCTGGTGGCCGCGCTGTACAACATCGTGGACCAGATCTTCATCGCCAACGCCAGCTACCTCGGCTCTTACGGCAACGCCGCCAACACGGTGGTGTTCCCGCTGACGGTGGTGGCCCTGTCCCTGGCCGTGATGATCGGCGACGGCTGCTGTGCCTTCGTCAGCATCAGCCTGGGTTCCAACAACAAGCAGAACGCCCACAAGAGCATCGGCAACGCCGTGGTGCTGTGCGTCCTGGTCAGCATTATTCTGACCGCGGCGTATCTGGTGTTCCAGGAGCCGATTTTGACCCTGTTCGGCGGCCGGGTCAACGACAACACCTTTGCCCTGTCCAAGGAATACTTCTTCTGGATCACCCTGGGCGTGCCGTTTTATATGTTCGGTCAGGCCATGAACCCCATCATCCGGTCCGACGGCAGCCCCACCTTCGCCATGGCCTCCACTCTGGTGGGCGCGGCGTTCAACATCGTCTTTGACCCCATCTGCATCTATGTTTTCAAGTGGGGCATGATGGGCGCGGCTGTGGCTACCATCACCGGCCAGATTATCACCGCCATCCTGTCCGTGTGGTATCTGTTCCACATGAAGGCGGTGAAGCTGGAGCGGAGCAGCTTCGGCCTGTTCCCCGGCCTGATGAAGCGCTTCCTGCCTCTGGGCATCACCAGCTTCCTGTCTCAGATCTCGCTGGTGATCTCCATGGCGGCGGTGCAGAATATGTGTACCAAATACGGCGCACTGGACCCGGTCTTTGGACAGGAGGAGTACGCCCAGATCCCCCTGGCGGTGCTGGGCATCGTCATGAAGTTCTTCCAAATCGTCATCTCCATCTCCGTGGGCCTCTCCGCCGGGTGTATCCCCGTGGTGGGCTACAACATCGGCGCGGGACGCAAGGACCGGGCCAAGAGCTTCTTCACCCACCTGCTGGCGCTGGAGGCCATCGTGGGCTTCGTGGCGCTGCTCATTGTGGAGCTGTTCCCCCGGCAGCTCATCGGCATCTTCGGCGCGGCCAACGAGAGCGAGTACTACACCACCTTCGCCATCAAGTGCTTCCGCACCTACCTGTGCATGATGGTGCTGGCCACGGTGAACAAAGGCACCTTCATCTACCTGCAATCCATCGGCAAGGCGCTGGCCTCCACCGTTATCTCCCTTGTGCGTGAAATCGTGTTCGGCGTGGGCTTCGCCCTGCTGCTGCCCATGTTCTTCGGGTTGGACGGCCTGCTGTACTCCTTCCCGGCGGCGGACATTTTGACCTTCCTCATCGCGGCGGTGGTCATCCGCAGGACTTATCGGGAGTTGAGTACCGACTGATTTTCGTGTATAATAAAAATACCGATACCCACATCAAACAAAGGAGGCAAAACTATGAACAGGATCATCACCATCAGCCGGGAGTTCGGCAGCGGCGGCCGCACCGTGGGCAAGCTGACCGCTGAGAAGCTGGGCATCCCCTGCTACGACCAGGAGCTGCTGGAGAAAATCGAGGAGAAGTCCGGCTTCACCAGGGAGTATATCCAGGACCGGGGCGAGTACACCGTCCACGGCAACTGGTTCATCAACGCCTTCGCCGGGCGGGACTCCACCGGCAAGTCCACCCAGGACTACCTGTGGAACCACCAGCGGGACGTGATTTTGGAGCTGGCGGAGGAAGGCCCCTGCGTCATCGTGGGCCGCTGCGCGGACTACATCCTGCGGGGGTCGGCGGACTGCCTGCGGGTGTTCATCCACGCCAGCATGGGCAAGCGGGCCGCCCGCATCGTCCAGGTCTACGGCCAGCGGGAGGAGTCCCCGGAGAAGCGGCTGAAGGACAAGGACCAGCGCCGCCGGGCCTATTACCAGTACTACACCGACACCGAGTGGGGCGTGGCCCGGAACTACCACATCGCCCTGGACAGCGGCGAGCTGGGCATCGAGCGGTGCGTGGAGCTGATCTCCAGCCTGTACTGAGTTTAATTAGCAATTTGCAATGTGCAATTAGCAATTATGGTTGCCCCTGCGAATCAACTGCTTTTTAGAGTTAATGGTTCGTGGCTAGAGAGAGGGGTTCTCTGCTGAAAATTCCACTTCTTTGGAGTAAAACTGACATCAGATGATAAGCACTATTCCCCCCTTGCCTCCGCCGTCAAGCGGCACTTCCGCTGCGCTCCATGCCCTGAAAGGGGAGGAGGGCCGCCGCCTTTAGGCGGTGGCGGAGGGGTTTCTGGCACAAAGCCGATTCAAAGGGATAACTAGTTTGCCAAATAAGTAGAAACAACAAAGGCGTCCCGTGGAGCTTTCCACAGGACGCCTTTTTCACGTTAATTGCACATTGCACATTGCTAATTGCACATTTTACTTACGTTTTCCGCCCAGCCCGTTCCATCCCGGCGACCAGCCGGGTCAGCAGTGGCGTCAGACACAGCACCTGCGCCAGCAGCAGCAGCCGGGTAAAGAGGGCGCCTTCGTCCGCCAGCGCGGTGAAGGACAGCATCACCGCCGCCAGCGACCAGAACAGGGCGGACCGTCCCTTGCCGCGGCCCAGGGAGAACCCCGCCAGGTAGTACCAGGCGGCGACCGAAGCCACCGCCGCCAGCATCTGCCAGACAAACGCCTGCACCACCGGGTTATTGGCGTTGGAGTGGTAGATTTGAATCAGCCAGAAGCAGCTGCAAAACCCCGGGACCATGGCCGCCAGCGGCTCCACCGCCCCCCGCCGGGCCATCAGAAAGACGCCGACGCCAGCGCAGAACAGCGTCGCCCCCAGCAGCACCGGCAGCACCACGTTGATGGCCTGAAAGACAGAACTGGCCGGGTCGGCCTGTCTGGTCCAGAGGACATAGGCGGCCCCAGCAGCCAGATAGAGCGCGCCGCCCAGCGCCAGCTCCGGGCGCGGCCCCGGCCCCAAGGCCCCAGCCCAGTCCCGGTTTCCCGCCCGCCGGGTCAGCGCCAGCAGCAGGAAGCACACCAACCCGCACACCGTCAGGGCGATGAGCAGGTCCGCGGCCCCGCCGGGCACCGGTAGGCCGTTTTCATCGAAGCAGGTGGCCAGCTGCCACCGGCGCAGGGCGCAGCCCGCTCCCCCCAGGAGCAGGCCGAGACAGGGGTAAAGGTAAGTTCTCATAGGCGCACCCTCATTTTCTGAAACGAAGCGGTTGAATCAGTGGATATTATTTTAACGCATTTCTCCGCCGTTGTCAGCGCATTGACGAAAAAATTTTTTCTCCCCGCATAGTCCGTTTTATGGGACGCTCCCCGCAAAATTTCTCTTGACATTTATCGAACATCCGTTCATAATTAGAACAGAAGTTCGATGAAGGCCGCCGCAGCAATTCCCCGGCGGCGCTGCCCAAAGGAGGCGTCTGTGATGGAGACCACATATCTTACCACCCGCCGGTTTGTCAAAACCCAGGGAAACGTCATTGATTTTCAGGATTACAAGCGCAAAATGGAGCGGGGCGACCTGCCCGCCTACGACGTGCCGGAGGAAACGCCCGAGCTGAGCCAGGAGCAGCCCCGGCAGGAGCGCCGCCCCCTGCTCCAGCGGGCGGGGGACGCGCTGGACCTGGCGGCCTCGCTGGCCCTGACCGTCAGCGCGCTGGCGGCGGTGCTGCTGCTATTCTGAGATTCATTCGGGAAAAGGGCGGCAACGGCCCCGGAAAAGTAACAAAGCGTCTGAGCGGCGGCTCAGGCGCTTTGGAATAAGACTAACACGCTCGCTTTCTGGCAACGCTCTTGCAAAGCCCGGCCAACGGTCAGTCTCACTGTGGTTACTTTAACACCAATTAGGCCCAAAATGCAACCCTTTTCCCGAAAAAAATACGACAAAAATCGAAATTATTCACGGGCCAAATTCTTGCCTTTCGACAAATTTACAATTCCCTGTGCGCTCTCAGCGCACGACTGTCTTTTTTGGCGGGAAAAGCCCCTTTTTCAGGAGGATTTCCCTCTTTTTGCGGAAGAATCAGTCAGGCCCTGCTCCGGTGGTTTCCCACGCCGGGGCAGGGCCTGCTCACTTCACACGTCCCGCTCCACCTGCACGTTGTCGGTGCCGTGGAGCTCGAACTCCGCCATATACTCGTCGATGCGGCGGTTCAGTTCGTCGTAGTTGCTCTCGTCGATGGGAGCGTCGTCCATGTCCCGGCGGGCCAGTTCCTCGGCCAGGATGTCGAAGAACACCGAGTCCTCGTAATCGGCGATGGCCTCGTGGATGCCGCCGTTGACAAACGCCTGGCTGGGGATTACATGACCGGCCCAGCGCTGGCTCAGGTCGTTCATGCCCAGGGAGGGCGCCTTGGAGAACAGGAGCGACTCCACCTCGTCGTAATCGGTGAAGCGGTCCGCGCCCCGGGCGGAGTTCAACACCCAGTTGCCGATATAGGCCATATCCAGAAGACGGCGATACTGTTTGGGGGTCAATTCAATCTGCATAACGATTCCGTCCTTTCCGTGAGATGCAGCAAATCCTTACACAGGAAGCGTGTCCGGCGGCAGGCCGCGCCCGGCGGGCGCATAATACCGCCTTTAAGCATATAGTATATGCAAAATCCCGCCGTTGTCAAATGGATTCTTGCGCCAGGCGTGGGACAGAAATAAAGTTGTGAGAAATTTCTCTTGTTTTTACCTCCCGTGTATTATATGATTACAGGAACAGAGGATAAACCCATTCTTCTATCTTGAAACTGTGAAAGGAGGCCGCCGCTATGGACAACCGACCCATCGGCGTGTTCGACTCCGGCATGGGCGGGCTGACCACCGTCCGCGCCCTGGCCAAGCAGCTGCCGGCGGAAGACATCGTCTATTTTGGCGACACGGGGCGGGTCCCCTATGGGGGCCGCCCCCAGGAGACCATCGTGCGCTACGCCCGGCAGGACGTGGCCTTCCTGCGCACCTTTGACCTGAAGGCCGTGGTCATCGCCTGCGGCACCGTCTCCAGCGCGGCGCTGGGGGTGCTCTCCGCCGAGCAGGACATCCCCATCTTCGGCGTGGTCGGCCCCACCGCCCTCAGGGCGGCCCAGGTCACCCGCAACAACAAAATCGGACTCATCGCCACCGCCGCCACCGTCCGCACCGGGGCCTATGAGCGCATCATGCGCCACGCCAACCCCATGGCGGAAATCACCTCCCTGGCCTGCCCGCTGTTTGTGCCGCTGGTGGAAAACGGGCGCACCCAGCCGGGGGACATCGTCATCGAGACGGTGGTGCGGGAATACCTGACCCCTTTGAAGGAAAAGGGCATCGACACCCTGGTGCTGGGGTGTACCCACTACCCGCTGCTGAAAGACGTCATCGGCGCTTTCATGGGGCCGGAGGTGACGCTGCTGGACTCCGGCGCAGAGGTGGTCCGCCAGGTGGCCGAGCGGCTCAGCGCCAGCGGCCAGGAGGCCGACCCGGGCCGGGAGGGCCGCTGCCGCTGGTACGTCAGCGACTCCACCGAGGGGTTCCAGAGCCTGGCCTCCCTGTTCCTGGGCCGACCGGTGACGGAGCCGGTGGAGCAGATCAGCATCGAGGATTATTGACATCGTTCACCTGCGACCTGAACAGAATGTAAGGAGGAAGCGGTATGTTTAAAAGGACAGTTGACAAATCCGTTGAACGGGATTTTGGCAAAGGATTTCTCTTTTCCGAAAAGACGCTCAACGTGACCGAGGAAGCGCTGGAAACCTACAAGACCGGCACGCTGCAAAAGCCCTATGCGCAATACCAGACCGGAGAATACAAATACGACAAATGCGATGTGCTGGTGTATACCGGCGGGCAGTATCCAAAGGTGGTTCGTCTCTGCAAGGATATGCCCACCTTCGACTCCGGGGACCGGGAGTACGATTCCTGGCACGACCTGTATCTGGTGCAGGAGCAAAGCGGGACCATCCACGCTGTTTACTGCACGGGCGGGTACCGTGTCGCAACGATTCAGGGCTATGCCAAGGTATATGAATACCCCAGGGAACTGAAACAATACTTTTAACGGAGCAAAACCGGAAAGGGCATCCATCTATGACAGAAAAACAGACAAAGGACGTATTTATCTCCATCCTGGGCCTCCAGGACTACGAGGGGACCGACGGGGACAGCGTGGAGCTGACTACCGCCGGTAAGCTGACCCGGACGGCGCAGGGCTACCACCTTAGCTATCAGGAGAGCGCCATGACCGGCATGGAGGGGACCCAGACCAACATTGAAATCTTTCCCCACTCCGTGGTGCTGACCCGGACGTGGCAGGTCTGCTCGGAAATGGTCTTTGAGCAGGGCGTCCGGCACCTCTCCCTCTACAACACCCCCTATGGCAGCCTGGAGGTGGGGGTGGCCGCCCGGAAAATCCGCTCCACCATCGGCGACCAGGGCGGCGAGCTGGAGGTCAACTATTCCATCGACATCGACCACCGGCTGGCCGGGGAGAACTCCTTCTCCCTGAAGGTGCGGGAGGCCAAGGTGACCCAGTGAACCCCCTGCTGGCCGAGGCCGTCGCCCAGGCGGACGGGCTGACTCGCGCCGCCCTGGGCGGCAGCTGCCCGGTGAAAAGCCGCCCCTCCCAGCGGGGGACGGTGGCCAACGCCGCGCCCCAGGCCCTGGGGCTGGATGGAACGGCGCTGGCCGGGCGCATCGACCTGGCGGGCAGCT
This sequence comes from Clostridiales bacterium, assembly GCA_021205205.1. GTDB lineage: Bacteria > Bacillota > Clostridia > Oscillospirales > Oscillospiraceae > Onthomonas. The sequence goes on along the minus strand of JAJPXY010000042.1, from coordinate 24,582 downwards.
GGTTCCAGGCGGTGGAAGCAGAGGGCGGCTATCTGAACTTTTTTCCCGCCCCGGCGTGGTACAGCGCCGCCGTGGAGAGATTGCCCGCGGCGGGGCCGGAGACGGCTTTGCCAACTCTGGATGTGGATTTTCCCGCCGCCATCCACCCGGTGGACTGGGCCTTCTGGCAGGCCCTCCGGGGGACGGCCCCCGACCCGGCGCTGGCGGCCCGGCAGGACGCCGCAAACCCCGGCTGGCTGGTGCGGTACACCGCCCGGCGGCTGGCCGCGCTGGAGCCTCGTGCGAACCCGGCGCTGGACTGGACAGCGGAGCGGCGGCAGCTGCTGTGGACACTGGCCCAGCTCCCCCGGGAGGGGACTGGGCGGCGCATGGCGGGGTATCTGCTGGCGCTGGCCCGGGAGATTTGGGCCGTCGGTCCCCAGCCTCTGCCGACACCGCTGAACCGGCACTGTCAGGCGGCGCTGCGCGCCGGACTGGGGCAGGTCTTGGCGGCGGACCATCGCCGGACGCAGTAGATCCCCGCCTTTTACAAAAAATTCACTCAAAGCGAATCAAAATACCTTATACTAAAAATGACGTCGGGCGGCCTGTGGCTGCCCGGAAACTCCCAAAACAGACCCGAGCAAGGGGAGAGTGAGGTTATACCTATGGCACTGAAAGTTTTGATCGTAGAGGACGACAGCAATATCGCCCAACTGCTCCAGCTGTACCTGGAGAAGGAGGGCTTCGAGACCCAGGTGGCGGAGGACGGCAGCAAGGGCCTGAACCTGTTCCACGAGAGCAGCCCCGACCTGGTGCTGCTGGACATCATGCTCCCCGGCCTGGATGGGTGGACCGTCTGCAAGAAGATTCGGGAGACCTCCAAGGTGCCCATAATCATGATGACCGCCAAGGGCGAGACCGTGGACAAGGTCAACGGTTTGGAGATGGGCGCGGATGACTACATCGTCAAGCCCTTTGAGATGAAGGAGGTGCAGGCCCGCATCCACGCGGTGCTGCGCCGCTACGGCTCCAAGGAGACCGCCGAGAAGAAGCTGACCTTCGACAAGCTGGTCATCAACATGGACTCCTACGAGCTGCTGGTGGACGGCAAGCGGGTGGACACGCCCCCCAAGGAGATGGAGCTGCTGTTCCACCTGGCGTCCTCCCCTAACCGGGTGTTCACCCGGAACCAGCTGCTGGACGAGGTCTGGGGCTTCGACTACTTTGGCGACAGCCGTACCGTGGACGTCCACATCAAGCGCCTGCGGGAAAAGCTGGAGGGCGTCTCCCCCAAGTGGAGCCTGAAAACCGTCTGGGGCGTGGGCTACAAGTTCGAGCTGGAGACCTGACCGGAGGCAAGCCATGAACAAGCGGATCGCTTCCATTTATCAGCAGCACTTTTTCCTGACGGCGGGGATGATCCTGCTGGCCTTCGCCATGCTGGGGGCCTCCTTTATGGTGCTGACCTACCGCTACGCCATCGGGGAGAAAAAGGACTCCATGAACAGCAGCGCCACCTACATTGCCAACATTGTCGGCATCTTCCTGGAGGACGGCAGGGACCTGGGGGACCAGCAGCTGACGGAAAATCTGGTCTATGTGACCTCCGTGCCGGACGTGGACGTGCTGGTCTGCCAGTCCAGCGGCATCGTGATCTACAGCTACGACGGCGACCAGAGCGGAGACGAGCTGAAAAGCGACACCGTCAGTCAGAGCGTCCTGGAGGAGACCCTGGGAGGCGACAGCGGGTACCAGGGCATGAGCGACCTGGGGGTGTACAGTGCCTCTAAGTTCGCCGTGGGCGCGCCGGTGGTGGTTCAGGACCAGCTGGCCGGGTATGTGTTCGTCACCTCCAGCACGGAAAACCTGACCTCCCTGTGGCGGACCTTCGGTATTCTGTATATCATCGCCGCGGCGGTGGTGCTGCTGCTGGCGTTTTTCTCCAGCTTCTTCACCACCAGGCGGCAGTCCCGCCCCTTGCAGGAGATGACCGACGTGGTCAACCGCTTCGGCATGGGGGAATATGACCTGCGGGTGAAGGATTACCACCGCAGAGACGAGATCGGCCAGCTGGCCACGGCCTTCAACACCATGGCGGACTCCATCGCCAGCGCCGAGGAGCGGCGGCAGGAGTTCGTCGCCAACATCTCCCACGAGCTAAAGACCCCCATGACCACTATCGCGGGATTCAGCGACGGTATTCTGGACGGCACCATCCCCCCAGAGAAGCAGCGGGAGTCCCTCCAGGTCATCTCGGACGAGACCCGCCGATTGAGCCGCCTGGTGCGGCGAATGTTGGACATGAGCCGGCTCTCCGCCAAGGGGCAGGGGGACATCTGCCAGTCCCAGTTTAACGTGGTGGAAACCTTCGCCCAGGTGCTCATCAGCCTGGAGCGGAAAATCACCAGCCGGGGGCTGGACGTGGACGTGAACTTCCCCGACCAGGACGTGATGGTCTGGGGCGACCCGGACTCCATCACCCAGGTGTGCTACAACCTGATGGACAACGCCATCAAGTTCGCCACCCCGGGCACCGCCATCGGAGTTTCCATCTTCCCCCGGGGGAACAAGGCGTGGATCTCGGTGCGCAACACCGGCGAGACCATCCCGCCGGAGGAACTGGGCATGGTGTTTGACCGGTTCCACAAGAGCGACCGCTCCCGCAGCCTGGACAAAGAGGGCGTGGGCCTGGGCCTCTATATCGTCAAGACGATTTTGAACAACCACAAGGAGTCCATCACCGTCACCAGCGAAAACGGAGTCACGGAGTTCAAATTCACCCTGACTCTGGCGGAATGAGGCGGTGAAGATGAAATCCTGTGTCTTATTCTTCGGCGCAAAGGCGCTGGAAGGTCCCATGGTGCAGAACGTCCTGTCCCCCCTGGGGATGGAGGTGCGCACGCCGGAGCGGGCCAGGTACGGCCAGCCCATCGGCCTGCTGGCCGGGGACGGGCCGCTGCCGCCGGTGAAAAAGGGCGGCGCGGTAACGTTGGCCGCGCCGGTGCTGGTGTTCTGCGGCGTGCCGGAGGCGACTGTGGACCGGGCACTGGACGCCCTGCGGGGCGCGGGGCTGTGTACCGGCGCGCTGAAAGCCGTCCTGACCCCCGCTAACCAGTACTGGAGCGCGGCCATGCTGTCCCGTGAGCTGGTGAAGGAACACCGGAAGTTTGAACAGCGGGCAAGAAAGCGGTAAAATCACGTCTTTTGTCCCAATAAAAGCATATTTGTCGGAAAACGGCTCTCTCCACAGGGAGGGAGCCGTTTTTTGCGGCAGTGGGGGCATCGCAAAGAAAATTTTATTTTACCCTATTTACCTATTGACTTGGTGGGAATATTGTGCTAAGATACCCTCATCCGGTTCCCAGAGAACCTCTATCTTGCAGAAAGAATGTGTTATCATGCGGCGCTTTTCCCTTTCCCGATGTCGGGCGTGACGATAAAATTCCGGCAAAAATATTGAATCATCTCGTGTTTTTCCTCTGAAAGGAGCATTTCTTATGGCAATTTATCACTCTGTCACCGATTTGGTGGGCAACACCCCCCTGCTGGAGCTGACCAACTACGAGGCCAAAAACCACCTCCAGGCCACCCTGCTGGCCAAGCTGGAGTATTTCAACCCCGCCGGGTCCGTCAAGGACCGCATCGCCAAGGCCATGATCGAGGACGCGGAGGCCAAGGGCCTGCTGACCCCCGACTCCGTCATCATCGAGCCCACCTCCGGCAACACCGGCATCGGTCTGGCCGCCGTCGCCACCGCCAAGGGCTACCGCATCATCATCGTCATGCCGGAAACCATGAGCATCGAGCGGCGGAACCTGATGAAAGCCTACGGCGCGGAGCTGGTTCTGACCGAGGGGGCCAAGGGCATGAAGGGGGCCATCGCCAAGGCCGACGAGCTGGCGCAGGAGATCCCCAACTCCTTCATTCCTGGCCAGTTCGTCAACCCCGCCAACCCCGCCGCCCACAAGGCTACCACCGGCCCGGAGATCTGGGCCGACACCGAGGGCAAGGTGGACATCTTCGTGGCCGGTGTTGGCACCGGCGGCACCGTCACCGGCGTAGGCGCTTACCTGAAGGAGCAGAACCCCAACGTGAAAATCGTCGCCGTGGAGCCGCTGAGTTCTCCCGTCCTGTCCCAAGGCAAGAGCGGCAGCCACAAAATCCAGGGCATTGGCGCGGGCTTCGTCCCCGACACGCTGGATACCTCCATCTATGACGAGATCATCCCCGTCTCCAACGAGGACGCTTTCCACACCGGCAACGCCGTGGCCAAGACCGAGGGCGTGTTGGTGGGCATTTCCTCCGGCGCGGCGGTGTGGGCTGCTACCCAGCTGGCCCAGCGTCCCGAAAACAAGGGCAAGGTCATCGTGGTGCTGTTGCCCGACACTGGCGACCGCTACCTCTCCACCCCCCTGTTCCAAGACGAGTAAAGGAGTTTTCCCCATGACCGTTTCCTTCCCCCGGCTGCTGCGGCACAACTTCCGCTTTGGGCGAATGTGTACCGGATAATGATTCTGTTTCCATCCAATTATCCTGAAAATCAAGAAAGAGGTACACATCATGGCAAAAATCACTGATACTTCCAAATGGGCTTTCGAGACTAAGCAGCTCCACATCGGCCAGGAGGATTACGATCACACCTCCGATGCCCGGGCCGTCCCCATCTACCAGACCACCTCCTACGTCTTCCGGGACTGCGACCACGCCGCCGCCCGCTTCGGTCTGGCCGACTCCGGCAACATCTATGGGCGGGCTGACCAACTCCACCCAGGGGGCGTTTGAGGACCGCATCGCGGCGCTGGAAGGCGGCGTGGCGGGGCTGGCCGTGGCCTCCGGCGCCGCCGCCATCACTTACAGCATCCAGGCCCTGGCCAAGGAGGGCGAACACATCGTCGCCCAAAAGACCATCTACGGCGGCAGCTACAACCTGCTGGAGCACACCCTGCCCCTGTACGGTATCTCTACCACCTTCGTGGACGCCCACAACCTGGAGGAGCTGGAAAACGCCATCCAGCCCAACACCAAGGCGGTCTACATCGAGACGCTGGGTAACCCCAACTCGGACATTCCCGACATTGACGCCATTGCGGCCATTGCCCATAAGCACGGTCTGCCCCTGGTCATCGACAACACCTTCGGCACCCCCTACCTCATCCGGCCCATTGAACACGGTGCGGACATCGTTGTCCACTCCGCCACCAAGTTCATCGGCGGCCACGGCACCACCCTGGGCGGCGTCATCGTGGACGGCGGCACCTTCGACTGGGCTGCCAGCGGGCGCTACCCCTGGATCTCTGAACCCAACCCCAGCTATCATGGCGTCAAATTCACTGACGCCGCAGGCCCCGCTGCCTTTGCCACCTACATCCGGGCGATCCTCCTGCGGGACACCGGCTCTACCATCTCCCCCTTCGCTGCGTTTCTGCTGCTCCAGGGGACGGAAACCCTGTCTCTGCGGCTGGAGCGCCACGCGGAAAACACCAAAAAAGTGGTGGAGTACCTGGTGAACCACCCAAAGGTGGAGCACGTCAACCACCCCTCTCTGCCCGACCATCCCGACCACGCCCTGTACGAGAAATACTTCCCCAACGGCGGCGCGTCCATCTTCACCTTCGAAATCAAGGGCGGCCAGAAGGAAGCCTACGAGTTCATCAACCGGCTCCAGATCTTCTCCCTGCTGGCCAACGTGGCCGACGTAAAGAGCCTGGTCATCCACCCGGCCACCACCACCCACTCCCAGCTCAGCCCGGAAGAGCTGCTGGACCAGGGCATTAAGCCCAACACCATCCGCCTCTCCATCGGCACGGAGAACATCAACGACATCCTGGCCGACTTGGAGCAGGCATTTGGGGACTGATAACTGCCAAAACAGCGCAAAACGCGCCTGCACCCGGCTGTCAAACCGGGGCAGGCGCGTTTCCATTTGCAGTTTTTTCTCATTTATGATTCCTTTGAATTGCCCCCAGTTATTTTACTCAGAATGAGTTCCACAAGCCTGTAGGGGCGGCCCTTGGCCGCCCGCAGGAACCACCTGCTTACCCAGGGCGGCCAAGGGCCGCCCCTACAAACACGGCTGTAAAAGGGACAACCAGTTTTTCTCACGCCGGAGATGGACCGAGTGTTTGCACCGAGCCACGCAAAATCACCTTTCCCGCCACATAGGTACGCTGTGGGGGCGGGTCGCTCTCCTGCGAGAGGGCCGCCAGGGCGATCTCCCCGGCCCGGCAGCCCAGGTCGTGGAGGGGCAGGTCCACCGTGGTCAGGGGCGGGTTCAGATACTGGCTCATCAGCCGGTTGTCGTAGCCCATGACGCTGACATCCTTGCCCACCGTCAGCCCCAGCTCTCCCAGCCGGGCGTAGACGCCTCCGGCCATCAGGTCGTTCATGCAGAAAATCACCGTGGCCCCATGCTCCAGCAGCCGGTCGGTGCGGCGGATGCCGCTCTCTCGGGTCCAGTCCCCCACACAGAGCAGACCGGGGTCAAAGGGGATGCCGTTGCGGAGCAGCGTCCGCCGGTAGGCCATCATGCGCTGCTGGGAGTGGGCGCTGTCCCGTTTGCCGCTGATAACGCCGATGCGCCGGTGGCCCTGGTCGATGGCGGACTGGATCAGCTCCTCCGTCGGCGTTTCCTCGTCCACCAGGAGGGAGGGCACGCCGGGCGTCGCGCTGTAGGCATAGCACATGACCAGAGGGATGGGGAAATCCTCCGGCAGACAGCGGATGGTCCGCTCGTGGGCGGCGATATAGATGACCGCCTCCACCTGGTCGGCTAGCAGCAGCCGCAGCACCTCCTGCAACTGCGCCCGATAGCCTTCCACATGATAGTATTCGTCGTCGAACTTCTTGAACAGGCGCAGGTTGATGAGCATGACCCGGTAGTTGTTCACCTCGCAGCACTCGGTGATGCCGTCCACCAGGTCGGGGACAGAGAAGATGGTGATGTCCTCCACGATGATGCCCAGGGTGCGGGTCTTTTTGGTCTTCAGGTTCTTGGCGACAGAGTTCGGGGCGTAGTTCATCTCCCGCACCTTTTCCATGACCCGCGTGCGCATTTCGTCAGAGACGTTTTTCTTCTCGTTCAGCACGTTGGACACAGTGGCGATGGACACACCGCACGCCTGTGCGATGTCTCGGATGGTCACCATAGCGATCCCCCCCCCCAGTTGGCGCTATATCTTTTAGGAATATATTTGTTAGTATATCACATCGTTGTTTCCCTGTCAAAGATAATACGGCGTTTCGACGTCTGTGAGCGGGAGATTTTCGCTTTTTCCCGGCAGATTTGCGCCTCGACAATTCCCCCGCGCTGTGCTATGATGAGCGGGAGGTGATGATCATGAACATTCCCAACGATCCGGTGATTTTGCTGAGCTATCTCAACACCCAGCTGCGGGACAACTACAGCTCCCTGACGGAGTTCTGCAAGGCCAACTGCGTGGACGAAGGCCAGCTCCGCCAGAAGCTGTCCCTCATCAACTACGAATACAGCCCGGAGCGCAACCAGTTCGTGTGACCCCGTTTGCGGGCAAAAAAAGAAGTGACCCGGTCCATTCAACCTCTGGACCAGGTCACTTCTGTTCTATTTTGAAATCTAAACGCATACCGCTTATCCCTCGCTTTCGTCTGAATTTTGCTGCGGGACCTCCTTGTCCACGCATTGGGGAAACGCCAATCTCAATATCGTCATCATCCGAATGTCCTGCGGATGCAGAATAGGGGGAAGGCTGAGGTAACGGGTCAGCTGCCGGACCTCCACGAATGGGTGAAGGCTGTTGTTCGGTTTTGATTTTGGCCTTTCTTTTGGATGAACTTACTATACCACGGCGGAGGAAAATTGTCAAGCACTTTTTGAAATAAATTTTAAAAACTTTTGGGCAATCCCTTGTACCTTTGCGGGAATGATCTCCATATACCTGTAGGGGCGGCCCGTGGCCGCCCGAAAACCGCTTTCTGGATGCGGGCGGCCACGGGCCGCCCCTACACGCACGATGAAAAACAGAGTCGTGCGCAAAATGGTTCTCGCTCACAGACAAACGATTGGGGCCAGGCGTTTGCATGGCCCCAATTACAAAGTTTTGCTGTTTAATCCAGGTCGATGAAGCCCTTGTGCTCCAGCATTTGCAGCACGGCGCGGCCCTCGGCGGTGCCTTCGATGATGCGGCGGGCGCGGACGGAGTCACCGATGGTGTAGATCTCCACGTTGGTGTCCGCGAACGCCTCCTGCAAGGCGGGCAGCAGGGGATTGTTGGAGCGCATACCCAGGCACATGAAGCCATAGTCAAAGACCAGGTCCTCTACGACGCCGCTGCGCTTGACCACGAAGCGGTCAGACTTGACCTCCTCCAGAGCGGTGGAGGTGTACTGCTGGACGTTGTACTTCTCGAACAGCTCGGCGGTGGAGCACTTGGTGATGGGGTCGGACTGGCCGCCGATGACGGGCAGCATATCCACGATGGAGCACTGGGCGCCACGGGGCGCGAAGTATTCCACCACGTCCAGGCCCACGGCGCCGCCGCCGATGACAACCACCTTCTTGCCCTGGCAGGCTTCCTCCGGGTACTTCCCGGCCACCACGTCGTTGATCATGTTGAAGATGGAGCTGACGTTGCCCGCCTCCAGATTCTCATGCAGGCCCTTGATGGGGGGCAGCAGCGGGACGGAGCCGGTGGAGTTGACGATCAGGTCGGGGTTCAGGGCCTTGATCTTGTCCACAGTGGCCTCGGTGTTCAGGAACACGAACAGGTTGTGGAGCTTGCTGGCCCGGTTGATGAGGTACTTGGGGAAGTCCTTCATCCGCTGCTTGTCCGGCAGCTGGGAGATGAAAGCGGACAGGCCGCCCAGGTGGTCCTCTTTCTCCAGCAGGAAGGTGGTGCAGCCCACCTCTGCGGCGGTGCAGGCCGCTTCCAGACCGGCGGTGCCGCCGCTGACGACCACCACGTTGCAGGGCTTTTTGACGTGCTTCTTCTTATAGGCGTCGCCCTCCGGCACGGCGGGGTTGACGGTGCAGCGGATGGGGCGGTTGACGCCGATGCGGTTGCCGGCGCAGCCCACGTTGCAGGAGATGCACTTGCGGAGCATATCCTCCTCGCCGTTGGCCACCTTGTTGACCCACTGGGGGTCGGCGATGAGGCCGCGGCCCATGCCGATGAGATCGGCGTCACCCCGGGCCAGGGTCTCCTCCACCACCTTGGGGTCCCGGTAGTTGCCCATGTTCATGACGGGCTTATTGTACTTGTCTTTGACGGCCCGGGACATATAGGAGCGCCAGCCATCGGGCAGATAGTTGGAGTCGATCTGGTACTGGAGGGAGGGATTCAGGCCGCAGGACACGTCGTACATATCCACGAACTCGTCCACATACTGCAAATACTCCAGGGCGTCCTCCAGAGTGTTGCCGCCGGGGACCTTCTCGTCGGCGGAAATACGGACGATGATGGGGAAGAAGGGGCCGACGCGCTTGCGGACCTCCTCCAGCACCATCCGGGGGAAGCGCAGACGGTTCTCCACGGAGCCGCCGAACTCGTCCTCCCGCTTGTTGTAGACGGGGGAGATGAACTGGCTGAGCAGATAGGAGTGGCCCATGTGGATCTCCACCGCGTCAAAGCCGATGTCCTGGACGCGCTTGGCGGCGTCGCCGTACTTTTTGACGGTGTGGAGGATCTCCTCCTTGGTCATGGGGCGGGGGATCTCGCCGCCGGCCTTGGTGGGGATGTTAGAGGAGGAGATGGTGGGGACGCCGGTCCGGGCGGAGGAGGCGGAGGCGCCGGCGTGGTTGATCTGGATGGCCACCGTCGCGCCGTGCTTGTGCAGAGTCTCCACCAGCTGGTAGTACCGGGGCATAAAGCTGTCGTGGTCGATGCGGATCTGGCTGGTGCCGTTGGAGCCGACGGGGTAGTCCACGTTGGCGTTCTCCAGGATGATCAGGCCGACGCCGCCCTTGGCCCGCTCCACGTAGTAGTTGATGTGGCGGGGGATCATCTCGCCGCTGGTCTCGCCGTAGTTGGTACCCATGGGGGTCATGGCGATGCGGTTGCGGATGGTGGTGCGTTTGATGGTCAAGGGGCTGAAAATGTGCTTGTAATCCGTTTTCATAGGGGTCCTTCCTCCAAAACCAATGAAATTGAATGATAAATAAAATAAGCAAACTGTGCCTAAAGATGAGGTTATTATACTATTGAGAAAAATTTTATGCAAACAGTCTGTGAAGCATTTAACAAAGTCTGTTTTGCCGGAAATTTTCCCTTTTTCACGAAAAAATCGTTAGAAAAATATGATTTTTAGCCATTTTGGTTCTATTTTTAGGATTTAATATAATTTTTATTTATTTCCATCGGTTTTGTCTATTTGTTCGTATCGCAACTATTTCGGTTTTGCCCCTTTCCTTGACAGAGGAGGCTAAAACCGTTAAAATAATTTGGCTGTCCCTGTTAAAATGATTTGACTGTCCCTTTTGTTCGGTTCAATAAAATAAGCCAATCGCTAACAGCGCAACAAAAAGCAGATGCAAAGGGATAACATTATTTTTGCAAACCTGCGCGGCATTGTGCCGCCGTGAAAGGATATGTGAAGCAGCTTATGGCAAGAAAAACGGCCAGAACCTATGACAACGAATCCATCGCCTCCCTGAAGGGGGCGGACCGGGTCCGCAAGCGCCCCGGAGTCATCTTCGGCTCCGATTCGCTGGAGGGCTGCGAACACGCCGTGTTTGAGATCCTCTCCAACGCCATCGACGAGGCCAAGGAGGGCCACGGCAACGTCATCATCGTCACCCGCTACGCCGACCAGTCGGTGGAGGTGGAGGACTTTGGCCGGGGCTGCCCGGTGGACTGGAACAAGGCCGAGGGCCGGTACAACTGGGAGCTGGTGTTCTGCGAGCTTTACGCCGGCGGCAAGTACACCGCCGGGGCGGAAAACTACGAATACGCCCTGGGTCTCAACGGCCTGGGCAGCTGCGCTACCCAGTACGCCTCCGAATACTTCGACGCCACCATCTACCGGGACGGCTACCAGTACACCCTCCACTTCGAGAAGGGGGAGAACGTGGGCGGCCTGCACAAAAAGCCCATGAAGCACAAATCCGGCTCCAAATTCCGCTGGAAGCCCGACCTGGAGGTCTTTACCGAAATCGACATCCCCGTGGACTACTACCTGGACGTGATGAAGCGGCAGGCGGTGGTCAACGCCGGGGTCACGTTCCGGTTCCGCAACCAGGTGGGGAACAAGTTCGAGGTGACGGAGTTCTGCTACCAGAACGGCATCCTGGACTACGTGACGGAACTGGCAGGGGAGAACCCCCCGACCGCCCCGGTCTTTTACCAGACCGAGCGGGTAGGCCGGGACCGGGCCGACCGGGAGGACTACAAGGTCAAGCTGTCGGTGGCCTTCTGCTTCTCCAACACGGAGACCCGCATCGAGCACTACCACAACTCCAGCTGGCTGGAGCACGGGGGCAGCCCGGAGAAAGCCATGCGGCTGGCCTTTGTGGCGGGCATCGACGCCTATCTGAAAAAGCAGAACAAATACAACAAAAACGAGAGCAAAATCACCTGGAACGACATTCAGGACTGCCTCATCCTCGTCTCCAACAACTTCTCCACCCAGACCAGCTACGAGAACCAGACCAAAAAGGCCATCAACAACCGCTTCATTCAGGAGGCCATGCAGGACTTCCTGCGCAGCCAGCTGGAGGTCTATTTCATCGAGAACCCCATCGAGGCGGAAAAAATCGCCGGGCAGGTATTGGTGAACAAGCGCAGCCGTGAGACGGCGGAAAAGGCCCGGCTGAACCTGAAAAAGAAGCTCTCCGGCAACGTGGATTTGGCCAACCGGGTGCAGAAGTTCGTGGACTGCCGCACCAAGGACCTGAGCCGCCGGGAACTGTATATCGTGGAGGGCGACTCCGCGCTGGGCGCGTGCAAGCTCAGTCGGGACGCAGAGTTTCAGGGCATTATGCCCGTCCGGGGCAAGATTTTGAACTGCCTGAAAGCCGACTACAACCGCATTTTCAAGAGCGAAATTATCACCGACCTGGTGAAGGTCATGGGCTGCGGTGTGGACCTGGTGGGAGTGAAGAAGGCCAAGGATATGGCGGACTTCGATATCGCCAACCTGCGCTGGAGCAAAATCATCATCTGCACCGACGCCGACGTGGACGGCTACCAAATCCGCACGCTGATTTTGACCATGCTCTACCGACTGACCCCCAAGCTCATCACCGAGGGCTACGTCTATATCGCGGAGTCCCCCCTGTATGAAATCACCTGGAAGGACAAGACCTGGTTCGCCTACTCCGACAAGGAGAAGTCCGACCTGCTGGCCGGGGAGCTGAGCGGAAAAAAGTGTTCCATCCAGCGCTCCAAGGGCCTGGGCGAGAACGAGCCGGACATGATGTGGCTGACCACCATGAACCCCGCCACCCGGCGGCTCATTAAGGTCATGCCGGAGGACGTGGAGCGGACGGCCACGGTGTTCGACCTGCTGCTGGGGGACAACCTCCAGGGCCGGAAGGACCACATCTCGGAGAATGGGTATAAGTATCTGGATTTGGCGGATATTTCGTGAGGAAATCCTTTCCCTTCGTTTCGACGCGAAACCCCTCCACCATGCGAAGCATGGTGGAGGGGTTTCCCACTGGAATCATCAATATGGCGGGTTCAAAGGGATTGCCCAAAAATCCAATGGAAAAGGCGCCGGAACCCACTCCGGTGCCTGTTTCGGCTTTGCCCATATTTGACCCTAAATGATATAAAACAACGGCATTCCGTGACAAACCGCCACGAAACGCCGTTGTTTCGCGTTGTATGAAAACGATATGATATGCGCTGTTACAGCAGCGGGATGCCTGCCTCCTCGCAGGCCCTCCGGGTCTCGTCGTCCCAGACCGTCACCTGCACCTCGCCGATGTGGGCGCTGCCCATCAGCAGCATACACAGGCGGCTCTGGCCGATGCCGCCGCCGATGGAGAGGGGCAGCTCCCCGCTGAGTACGCCCTGGTGGAAGGGCAGCGCCCGCCGGTCATCGCAGCCCGCCTCGGTCAGCTGGCGGTCCATGGCCTCGGCGTCCACCCGGATGCCCATGGAGGACAACTCGTAAGCCTGGTGCAGAGTGTAGTTCCAGAACAGCAGGTCGCCGTTCAGCGTCCAGTCGTCGTAGTCGGGGGCGCGACCGTCGTGCTTGATGCCGCTGTTCAGCTTGCCGCCGATCTGCATCAGGAAGGTGGTGGGGTGCTTTTCCACAAAGGCGTTCTCCCGCTGCTTGGGGGTCAGGTCGGGATACAGGTCCTCCAGCTCCTGGGTGGTGATGAAGGTAATCTCCGGCTCGGTGACCGGGTGGGTATTCAGGGCGGGGAACATATTGCGGATGATTTTCTCCGTATAGCAGACGCAGCCCACGATTTTCCGCACCGTGTCCTGCAAATAGGTGACGGTCCGGTCGGCGTTGGTGATGACCTTCTCCCAGTCCCACTGGTCCACGTAGATGGAGTGCAGGTTGTCCAGGTCCTCGTCCCGGCGGATGGCGTTCATGTCGGTGTAGAGGCCGGTGCCAGGCATAAAGCAGTAGTTGCTCAGGGCCTGGCGCTTCCACTTGGCCAGGGATTGGACCACCTGGGCCTCGGTGCCGGTGGCCTTGATGGAGAAGCTGACCTTGCGCTCCACGCCGTTCAGGTCGTCGTTCAGGCCGGTGGACGCCTCCAGGAACAGGGGGGCGGAGACCCGGCGCAGGTTCAGCGCGCCGCAGAGGCTGTCGGCAAAGATGCGCTTGGTCATGGAGATGGCCTGCTGGGTCTCGTAAGAGGTCAATACGGGGGCGTAGCCCTCGGGAATGGTAACAGAGTTCATGGATGTGAAACTACCTCGCTTTCTTGGTTTGGACGGGTCGCGTGGCAAAACCGGCTTTTATTATATCACGCCGGGCCAAAGCCCGCAACGGTTCCTTTGGGAATTTTTCGCCCCTCTAAAAAATTGGAACAAATGTTTGCATTTTTGTTGAGGGTGTGGTACACTGGAATTAGATAATTGGGTATCCCATTGTATTGGTTACATTGATGAGGTGTTAGCTATTAGCCGTTAGCCCAGTGCTGCAAACCAAAAGCGCTGAGCCGAATAAAAGAGATACCAAGAGCAAACAAACCTGGCCCGCCCACTCTGCGGGCTATGGAGGGATAAATATGAAGGAACTGACCCCAAAGCAGCAGGTGATTTACGACTACCTGCTGAAATTCACCGCCGAGAACGGCTATCCCCCCTCTGTGCGGGAAATTGCCGCCGCTGTTGGGCTGAAAAGCCCCTCCACCGTCCACTTCCACCTGAAAGCGCTGGAGGAGGCCGGGGCCATCAACCGGGACAGCGGCAAGACCCGCGCCATCACCGCCGTACACAGCGCCATCCCGGAGGAATCGTCCCCCCGTCCAAATCAAGTCCCCGTGCTGGGCAGCGTGGCGGCGGGCGCGCCGATTTTGGCCCAGGAGTGCGTGGAGGACTATCTGGTCTTTGACACCGGGGGCCAGTCCGGGGAGCATTTCGCTCTGCGCATCCGGGGGGACTCCATGATCGACGCGGGCATTCTCCCCGACGACTACGTGGTGGTCCACCGCCAGCCCGTGGCCCAAAACGGCGAGATCGTGGTGGCCCTGCTGGGGGAGGAGGCCACCTGCAAACGGCTGAGCAAGCGGAACGGGAAGATTTGGCTGCTGCCGGAGAACGACAACTACGACCCCATCGACGGCAGCGACTGCCAGCTACTGGGCAAGGTGGTGGCCGTCATTCGGAGGTACAGTTGACCTGCCGGGCGATCATGACCCCCATCGGCCTCCTGACCGCTGCGGCAGACAAGGGAGCGGTGGTTTGGCTGATTTCCGGCGCAATGCCGCCATCAAGGCATCCGCCAACCCCGGAGGAGGAGGCCCTGCTGGACCGGCTGGAAGAGGAACTGGAGGAATACTTTTGCGGGACGCGGCGGGTCTTTGACCTGCCGGTGTGTCTGGAGGGGACGCCCTTCCAGCGGCAGGTCTGGGAACAGCTGCGGCAGATCCCCTACGGGGAGACCCGCACCTACGGCGAAATCGCCACCGCCCTGAATAACCCCAGAGCCAGCCAGGCAGTGGGGTCTGCCTGCAAGTGGAACAAGATCCTGTTGCTGGTCCCTTGCCACCGGGTGGTGGGGAAGAACGGCGCCCTGACCGGGTTCAGCGCCGCCGGTGGCATCGCCGCCAAGGAATATTTGCTCTGGCTGGAACAGACAAGCGAGGAAACACCATGAACATTCAAATCTTCGGCAAGTCCAAATGCTTCGACACCAAAAAGGCCCAGCGCTACTTCAAGGAGCGCCGCATCAAGGTGCAGAACGTGGACATTCTCAAATACGGCATGAGTAAGGGGGAACTGACCAGCGTCATCCGGGCGGTGGGCATGGACGCGGTCATTGACCCCAAGCAGCCCGGCGCGGCGGGGCTGGCCTATCTGGCCTACGACGAGCAGAAGCTGGCCCACCTGCTGGAGGAGCCTCGGCTGCTCAAGACCCCCATCGTCCGCAACGGCCGACAGGCCACGGTAGGCTATCAGCCGGAGGTCTGGAAGCAGTGGGAGGCGGCGGAGAAATGAGAGAGCTGGTGTGGCAGTACGGCAGCGCCTATATGACGCTGGTGAACATCCTGGCCTGGGGGCTGTTCTGGCTGGACAAAACGCTGGCCATCCACCACCGGCGGCGGGTGCCGGAGTCGGTGCTGCTGACGGTGTCCCTGCTGGGGGGCTGGCTGGGGTCGCTGCTGAGTATGTACACCTGGCGGCATAAGACCCGCAAGAAGAAGTTTACCATCGGTATCCCGCTGATGGCGGCGGTGTGGATCGTTGGGTTCTTTGCGGTGCTGATGATGTAAAAAGAATGTGAAAAATCCCCGTCCGGACGCAGGTGGGAGCCCGTGTTCGGATGGGGAGTTTGCGTTTTCTCAATATTGTTATAAGCTGTTTTTCTTGTTGCTACTCGTTGATAAGCGAAACAATCCAGTTTATCCAGCCTTTGATTGTCGAAGCACGTCGTTCAAACGTTACGTCACTCTGCACCCGATATACACTAAATTCATTCATAATAGCAACGACCTCATTCTTTGACGGCATAACACCGCAGCGAAAGTAGAACCGCAGCACCTTGTTAAAAATACGGTGAGATAAAATACATCTGCATTATAATTTTAGAGGTTCTTGCGATAACGCCCGTTTCCTAAAAAAGCAATTACTCCGCGGTCACGAAGCTGCTGGAGTTGCTGCCTGAGTTTTGCACGTATATTATGGTTGCTGGGGTGTTTTATCGCCAAGTCCCCTTCAAATTGGTAAACCATTTCCAACGTAAAGACATTGGATTCGATAGAGTTAATACAATTCAGTGTATCCAATAACCATCCTCGTGTTGAAATATCATTTGTTCTGAATTTTTGGGCCTGGCTGACTCGGTGCAGGACATCATCCTTATTGAGTGGGGTTTGATTTTCAACAATTGGAATCCTCCCCTGAGATGGTATTTTTTCAAACAGAATATTACATCCGACCCAACCAGCCCGACGTGCGATTTCCGACAGGGGTTTTCTTTTTTCTAACAGTTCTGGAACAAAGAAAAATTTGGGTACAAAAACCATGCTTTCAACCGTCATTTTCTCCAGAGAGTAACTCATCAATAGAAAGTCAGGGTTGTCATTGCTGCTGATTCTTTGAATGAAGGTGGTATAAGCACCGTCTGCGATTTTGGCTCCAAATGGCCCGTTCTTGCTTTTTTGCTCAAATTGGTTTTTACAATTTGGGCAGTAAAAATCTGCAACTGCTCGATTGTTAGGGAATTTGATGATGGAAGGCCACCCACACACAGGACAGTACATATGTTCCGCTGTCCAAGTCTCAGTTAAGACCCGTGCAATCTGCGCTTTACTCTTATATCCGTTCGCTAAACTGAAATCAAGAGATGTATCCATGTCCTTATCCTCAAAGCACCCGCCGCGCGTGTCTGCACACATGGCAGCACAGATTCACGCAGCAGGGCATTTGCGCGATATGGGTGGGCTGGGGAATGATGGACACCGCCAGAGCAGTGGTGGTGCCGCCCAGCCCCTGGGGGCCGATGCCCAGCCGGTTCACCCGTTCCAAAATGCGCTGCTCCATCTCGGCATAGAGGGGGTCGCCGTTTTGCTCATCCAGGGGCCGCAGCAGCGCCCGCTTCGCCGCGATGGCGGCCTGCTCCGCGTTGCCGCCCAGACCGACCCCAACCACCACCGGCGGGCAGGGGTTGGAACCGGCGTCGGACACCGCCTGGACAATGGCGTCCTCCACCTGCTCCTGGGTGCAGGAGGGCTTGAGCATTTTCAGAGAGGTCATGTTCTCGCTGCCCGCCCCCTTGGGGGCCACGGTGATGTCCACCCTGTCGCCCTCCACCAGCCGCAGGTGCAGCACGGCGGGGGTGTTGTCGTCGGTGTTCACCCGGCGGAGGGGGTCTCCCACCACGCTTTTACGCAAAAAGCCCTCGGTATAGCCCTTGCTCACGCCCTCGTTCACCGCGTCGGTCAGCAGGCCGCCGGTGATGTGGACCTCCTGGCCCAGGTCGATGAACACGATGGCCATGCCCGTGTCCTGACAGATGGGCAGCCGCTTCTCCCCGGCGAAGGTGAAGTTCTCCACCAGGTCGCTGAGGATGGACTGCCCCACCGGGGACTCCTCCGCCTGGCAGGCGGCGCAGATGCGCTCCCGCACGTCGGCGGGGAGGTTGCAGTTGGCCTCGATGCACAGGTCCCGGACGGCGGAGACGATTTCTGTGTACTGTACTTCTCTCATACCGTATTCCTCCTACAACGGGATCAAGTCCGGCTTCCTGCGCCGGAAAACGGTCACATAGCGGAACCCTTTCTCCCGGATCAGTTCGTATCCCTCTCGAATGGCGACCCCCACCTCCGCGGGGCGGTGGGCGTCTCCGCCGCAGGTGACCATCTCGCCCCCCAGCTCCCGGTAGCGCTCCAGCAGGGCGGCGTAGTCTCCCCGGGCCTGACGGAATCCCTTGGTGTTCACCTCCAGAGCGATGCCGGAGGAAACGATTTGTCGCAAAATCGCGTCGATTTGGTCCCACCAGGGGCCAAGCCCTACGTCACAGCCGTCCCGGTCCCGCATATAGCGGAGGGGATAGGGGATGTGGCCCAAGGAGTCGAACTTGCCCCACTCCACCAGCTCCAGCATGGAGGCAAAGTAGTCCTCCAGATGGGACGCGGCCAGCTCCGGGGTGTAGTGCTGGTAATAGTAATCCAGATACCCCAGGGCTTTGCCGGTGTTGTGGACGGAGCCGATGACATAATCCAGCCCCGGCTCTTTCAGGTAGTTTTCCGCGGCGTCCCAGTCCCCGAAGGCGTTGCCCAGCTCCAGCCCATAGCACAGCTCCAGGCCGGGCAGATGCTCCGCCAGCGCCGCCTGATGCTCCGCACGGGCCGTGGGCCAGTCGAAGGTGGGGCAGAGCTGACTCTTTCCGTCGATCACGTCATGGTGGTCGGTGAAGCAAATCAGGTTCAGCCCCTGCGCCGCCGCCGCCCGCGCCATCTCCCGGCGGGGGGCGGTGCTGTCAAAGGAGGCGGCGGAGTGCATATGAGTGTCCGCTAGAAACATGGGGGTGTCCTCCTTTTGGGTGGAATTTCTGTGGGAAATGTCTGCATATTGTCCCGATTTACACCAAACTTGTGTAGTGGCGGCCCGTGGCCGCCCGCAGGAACCACCTGCTTACCCAGGGCGGCCAAGGGCCGCCCCTACAGGAGCCGGGTGGGAATGGGATTGAGTAGCCTAATTTTTCAACCATGTGGCAGGAACCCCTCCACCACCGCCGAAAGGCGGCGGTCCCCCTCCGCCGTCAAGCGGCACTTCCGGGGCTTCGCCCCTCCCGGCCCTTTGCGACTCGCGTGGCCTAAAGGCCATAGCTCCCTGCATTTGCGCTAAAGAGGAATTGGCCATTCGGCCAGCGCTTCACAGGGGAGGCAAGAGGGGTGGTCAGTAGTAAAAAGAAAGTTCTCTGTGGAAAACTTGTGCAATGCTGGGCAAAGGTGCTGGTCAGATGTCAAATACTAGCCGCTACTCACTAACCACTAGCCACGAAAACTGCTTTACCAAACCAGCGTGGCAAAATAGTCCTCCGGCGTCTCCGCCCGGCGCATCATCCGCACGCTGCCGTCCTCCTGGAGCAGCAGCTCCGCCGAGCGCAGACGGCCATTGTAGTTGTAGCCCATGGAGAAGCCGTGGGCGCCGGTGTCGTGGATGACCAACAGGTCGCCCCGGTCGATTTTGGGCAGCATCCGGTCCACGGCGAACTTGTCGTTGTTCTCGCACAGACTACCCACCACGTCGTACTTGTGGTCGCAGGGGGCGTTTTCCTTACCCATGACGGTGATGTGGTGATAGGCCCCGTAGATGGCGGGGCGCATCAGGTTGGCGGCGCAGGCGTCCACGCCGATATACTCCTTATAAGTGTGCTTCTCGTGGATGGCCCGGGTGACCAGGTGGCCGTTGGGGGACAGCATGAACCGGCCCATTTCGGTGCAGAGGCGGACGCTGCCCATGCCGGCAGGGACCAAAATCTCGTCGAACTTCTTGTGGACGCCCTCCCCGATGACGGCGATGTCGTTGGCGGGATGCTCCGGGCGGTAGGGGACACCCACGCCGCCGGACAGGTTGATGAAGCGGATGTCGGCTCCGGTGGCCTCCTTCAGCTCCACCGCCAGCTGGAAGAGCTGGCCCGCCAGGGCGGGGTAGTAGTCGTTGGAGATGGTGTTGGAGGCCAGGAAGGCGTGGATGCCGAAGTGCTTGGCCCCCATGCCCTGCAATTTCCGGAACGCCTCAAAGAGCTGGGGCTTGGTCATGCCGTACTTGGCGTCGCCGGGGTT
This sequence comes from Clostridiales bacterium, assembly GCA_021205205.1. Lineage (GTDB taxonomy): Bacteria > Bacillota > Clostridia > Oscillospirales > Oscillospiraceae > Onthomonas. The sequence goes on along the minus strand of JAJPXY010000042.1, from coordinate 4,709 downwards.
GTCCATCACCTGGAAGCCCTCTTTGCTCTCCCCCAGCTGGAACACTCCGCCGGGGTTGTAGCGGCAGGAAATGGTCTCCGGGATATACCCGATGGTGTCCTTGAGGAAGTCGATGTGGGTGAAGTCGTCCAGGTTGATGATGGCCCCCAGCTCGTTAGCCTTGACGAATTCCTCGGCGGGGGTCTCGTTGGAGGAGAACATGATCTCCTCCCCCTGGAAGCCGCACCGCTCGCTCATCATCAGCTCGGTCAGGGAGGAGCAGTCCACACCGCAGCCCTCCTCCCGCAAAATCTTCAAGATCTGGGGGGTGGGGGTGGCCTTTACGGCGAAGTATTCCCGGAAGCCCTCGTTCCACGCGAAGGCTTTGTTCACCGCCCGGGCGGTGGCACGGATGCCCGCCTCGTCATAGATGTGGAAGGGGGTGGGGTAGGTCTGGCAGATGGCCTCCAGCTGGTCCCTGGTGACAAAGGGTGTTTTCATTTCTCTCTCTCCTAGCTGTTGCAGATCAGATGATTCTATCCGAGAACGAATATCAGTTTCTATTGTAACGGATTTCCCACCGGTTCGCAAGGGTATCCCCTTCTTTTTTTCCACCGGCGGCGGGAGTTCTCCCCTTTTGCACGCAGTTTTGCAGGAAATGAGGCGTTTTTTCGCAAAACGCAGGAATTATTTCACGGCTTCCCCCTTCCTCTGCCAGTAAACTTGGAAAAAAACCGGTTTTCGGTTGTGTTTTGTCCGCCGATTTGCTATAATGGCCTTTGACCTTCAAACACCATTTGTGTTGCAGCCTGATTTTTCCCGCGAAAGGGGGCGGAGTGCTTGTCCGATTCGCTGAATAAACTTTTTGAGCCACATCTAAAGGTCACCTTTGCCCTTTTGTACCTGTTTTCTCTGCTGACGCTCTGCGTGTCCCCCTTCCTGGGCCTGGCGGAGCTGGTCGCCGCCACGCTGCTGCTGGTCTTTATCCTGGTCACCCGGCACCGGCGCAAGCACAGGGCCGACGCCATCATCGCCGAGACCATCCAGAGCCTGAGCCGGGCGGGGAAGAACTCCCTGCTGGACTCCCCCTTTCCCATGGTGGTCTTTCGGCCGGAGAGCGGCGAGGTCATCTGGAGCAACGACCGCTTTCTGGAGGTCACCGGGCGGCGGGAGCACCTGGCCGACGTGCGCATCACCATGGCCGCGCCGGAGTTCGACGCCCAGTGGCTGCTGGACGGGGAGACCATGTCCCCGGTGGAGTACAGCGTCCACGGACGGCGGTACATGGTCTTTGGCAGCCTGGCCACCCGAAGCAGCGAGGAGCGGGACGCCCTGGCCACCACCTACTGGATCGACATTACCGACCTGGCGGACATCCGGGAGCGGTTCTACGCCACCAGGCCCCTGGTCTTTATCATCATCATCGACAACTACGAGGAGCTGATCCGCAACATCCCGGACAGCGACCGCAGCAACCTCCGGGCCGCCGTGGAGCGGGAGCTGAACCTGTGGGTGGACGGCTGCAACGGCTTCCTGTGCCGGTACGACCGGGACCGCTACCTGTTCCTGATGGAGGAACAGTATCTGGACCAGATGAAGCAGAACCGCTTCTCCGCGCTGGACACCGTCCACAGCGTGGTCAGCCCCAACGGCATCTCCGCCTCCCTGTCCATCGGCATCGGCCGGGACGGCTCCTTCGACGAGATGTTCCGCTATGCGGCCCTGGCCATGGAGATGGCCCTGAGCCGGGGCGGGGACCAGGTGGTCATCAAGAACCGCTTCGACTTCGAGTTCCACGGGGGCCGTTCCAAGGAGCAGGAGCGCCGCACCAAGGTCAAGAGCCGGGTCATGGCCAACGCCCTGGAGGAGCTGATCCTGTCCTCCCCCCTGATTTACGTAATGGGCCACCACCACGCGGATCTGGACGCGGTGGGCGCCGCCGCAGGCGTGGCCGCCATCGCCCGGAAAAAGGGAGTGGAGGTCCATATCGTCCAGGAGGACAAGGTCGTCCCCGGCACGGTGATGACCAGAGTGCTGGAAAAAGAAAAGGGGTATGAGACGGTCTTTGTCTCCCCGGAGGAAGCGCTGGGCCGGGTCAACGAGGAGACGCTGCTGGTGGTGGTGGACACCAACCGCCCCGACCAGGTCATCTCCCAGCCGCTGCTGAACGCCTGCCGGAAGGTGGCCGTCATCGACCACCACCGCCGGGCGGCGGACTATATCTCCAACGCCGTGCTGAACTACCACGAGCCTTATGCCTCCTCCGCCTCGGAGCTGGTGACGGAGCTGATCCAATACTCCATCGACCCCAGCGACCTGAAACGGGTGGAGGCCGAGGCCCTGCTGGCCGGCATCGAGCTGGACACCAAGAACTTCACCCTGCGCACCGGCGGGCGCACCTTCGAGGCGGCGGCCTTCCTGCGCCGCTGCGGGGCGGACACCACCGAGGTCCGCAAGCTGTTCCAAAACGACCTGAGCCGCACCATCCTCCGCTATGAAGTCCTCAAGGACGCCACCTTCGTCCACAAAGGGGTGGCCGTGGCCTCCTGTTTGCAGTCAGTGGACCGCATCGTGGCCGCCCAGGCGGCGGATGAGCTGCTGAACGTCCAGGGGGTGGAGGCCTCCTTCGTGGTCTACGCCGACGATGAATGTGTCAACATCTCCGGCCGCAGCTCCGGCGAAATCAACGTACAGGTGATTTTGGAGACCCTGGGCGGCGGCGGCAACGGCAACGCGGCGGGGGCACAGCTGCGGGATACCACCGTGAAGGAGACTATGCGGCGGCTGAACGCCGCCATCAGCGCCTATTTCAACGAGACGGAAGAAAATTGAGACGGTGCCTTGTTGCCTGAGACTCGATTTGATTTCCTTTCGCATATTTCGCGTATCTATTTTTAGGAGGATTCCAATGAAAAAACGTATTCTTGCGCTGGGGCTTTGCCTGGCCCTGGCAATGTCCCTGCTGACCGGCTGCGGCGGCGAGCTGACCGACGAGCAGATCATCACAAAGGCCACCAACGACGAGGTCAAGTACCTGACCGACGGCAAGCTGAAAAACGACACGGTCATCATGACCATCAACGGCGAGGATGTCTCCGCCATCTCCCTGTGTTACTGGCTGTCCTATTACGAGACCCAGATGGCCTATTATTACAGTATGTATGGCGAGACGCTGGACCTGACCGCCGAGGTCAGCGACGGCGTCACCGCTGCCGACAGCCTGCTGGACTACGCCTATCAGGCGGTGGTCAGCTACACCACCATGGACCAGAAGGCAGCGGAATACGAGCTGACCCTGACCGAGGATGAGGAATCCAACGTCCAGGAATACATGGACTTGCAGGACACCTACTCCATGCTCTACTTCTGCACCACCGCCGAGGAGCAGGGGGAGATTTACCGCCAGTACCAGCTTTCCACCAAGCTCCAGGATGTGCTCTATGCAGAAGGCGGAGAGCGTGAAATCACCGATGAGACGCTCCAGGACTACATCACCGACAACGGCATCTATAACTGCCGCTACATCCTCTGTCAGGCGGACGAGGACGACGAGGACGCCGTTGCCGAGGCCCAAACCCAGGCCCAGGAGATTTACGACGAGCTGAGCGCGCTGGAGGGCGACGCGCTGCTGGAGAAGTTCATGGAGTACCAGGAGCAGAACGCCGACGGCAACACCGACGAGTACTCCTACAGCGACGACGACTCCCTGGTGGACGGCTTCAAGGAGTCCGTGGCCGACCTGGAGGTGGGCCAGCTGGGCATGACCGACCAGACCAGCTACGGCTACTTCGTGCTGCTGCGGCTGGACGTGGACATGGACACCGTGAAGGAGGACTACATCAGCTCCGACTTCAACTCCCAGATGACCACCTGGGCCGACGAGGCCGAGGTGGAGCTGGCCAACGCCTATGACAAGCTGGACGCCCAGACGTTCCTGGAGAACCTGACCGAGCTGCAAACCGTGGTCAGCACCGCCCAGGAGGCCGCCGACAGCTCCGCAGAGGCGTCTTAACGATTTCGTAACAGAAATTTTTCAGAATTTCCCACAGACAAAACCTCTGGCGTTGTGTTATAATCAATGCCAGAGGTGATTTTTTATGGCTCAAAAACGCTGGAACTGGCAAAGCGATTTTACCCAGGCGGTGGGGTCCCTGGCCCTCCGGCCGGAGCTGCGGCAGATCAGCCGCTATTCCCATCACCGGAATGTCAACCGGTACGACCACACCGTCCGGGTGGCGCTGCTCTCCTACCGCATCGCTCGGCGGCTGGGCCTGGACGAACGCGCCACCGCTCGGGCCGCCATGCTTCACGACCTCTTTTACCACGACAGGACCTGCCGCCCCGCCGGGTACCGGGGCTGGGTCATCCTCAACCACCCGGAGGAGGCCGCGGCCAACGCCCGGCAGATCACCGACCTGACAGCCAAGGAGGAGAACATCATCCTCTCCCATATGTGGCCGGTGTCCCGCCACGCGCCCCACAGCCGGGAGGCGGTGCTGGTCAACCTGGTGGATGACTGGGTGGCCGTGCGGGATTATTTCCGCAGAGCGCGTACTTAAGACAATGTGCAATTAGCAATGTGCAGTGTGCAATGGCCGAAAGTCCAGCCGTGTTCGCCGTGGGGGGACTGTTCGGAATATGACCGCTCATTCGCACACCCTGTAGGGGCGGCCCTTGGCCGCCCGCAGGAACCACCTGCTTACCCAGGGCGGCCACGGGCCGCCCCTACA
>JAJPXY010000060.1:4450-33403 GCA_021205205.1 Clostridiales bacterium | reverse complement strand
CAGGTGGCGGGGGCGAAGGTGATGGGACCGGCGCTCTGGGCCACAGGCTCCATGGCGGGCAGGCTGTTGCCCTCGCCCAGCACCAGCGGCTGACCGTTCAGGGTCATCACGGTGGCGCGGAGTTTGCCGTCCAGCCCCTCCAGGGTGTAGCGCTGGGCGTCCTTGGGCAGCTCGGCGGTGGTAGCCTCGGTGGTGGAGGTGTTGATGACCAGATAGACCACGCCGGGCTTGCCGTCCTTGCGGCTGTGGGCGAAGACGTGCGCGCCATCCCGCACCGGCTCGCCGGTGTCGTAGACAGTGGTACCCATCAGGCGGTTCCACAGCAGCACGGCGAAATAGTTGGGCCGGGGGTCAAAGACCTGACGGGCCAGGAAGCCGTAGTCGGAGGAAGCCAGGGTGTTGTGGAAGATGACGCCGCTGGTCACAGTGGAAAAGCTGCCCAGCTCGTTCAGGGTGCGGAACACATCCAGATAGGTGGAGGCCCAGGCGTCGCCGCCGCCGCCGGCGTCGCCGGACTCGGTGACCCACATCTCCGCGCCGGGGACGTACTTATCCCGCATGGGGGCATAGGTGCGGGCGAAGTTGGCAGCGGTGTCCAGATATTCCTCGCACAGAGCCTCGTCAGGCTGCCAGTGAGCGCCGGGCATGACGGAGGCCAGCCGGTCAGAAATGCCGTTATAGTAGTGATAGCTGAACACGTCCAGCGGCACCTTGGTGCCTTCCATCAGGTCGGCGCAGTTGCAGGTATCGCTGGCCAGCTGCTCGATGCCGCCGCCGGACTTCCGGCCAAAGGTCAGGTTGTCGCCGCCGGTGGAGCTGGGGCCGACCTTGATGCAGTCGGGATAATTCTCATCCAGCCACTGGAAGAACAGATCCTGGTCCCGGCGGTAGTCGGCAGGGGTGTATCCGGGAGGGAAGCCGGTGTCTTCCATCATGTTGGGCTCGTTGGTGAACTCTGCCGCGTCGATAGGCACGCCGTATTCCGCGCTGAGGCTGAAAATCTTCTCCGCCTCGGTGGAGGGCCAAGGCTCGTGGGCGCTGTGCAGGCCGGGGCAGTTGGCCACAGAGATGATCAGCTTGGCACCGATGGACTTGACGAAATCCAGCACGCCGATCCACTGCTCTTTGGTCAGCACGTTCAGGTAGCCCTCGGGGACCTGGCCGTTGGTGGTGCCGTCAAAGTCATAATAAGTCTTGGTGGACCAGGTGCCGTAGACCCGCACCCACGCGGTGCCCAGCTCTTTGGCCAGGGCGCGGAGCTTTTCGTTGTACAGGTCGATGGGGGGATAGACCTGCATCAGGTCCTTGTACATGGCGGCAATGCCCTCGTCGGTGGCCTCCACATGAAATTCCTCAGTGCCGGCGATCTGGCCGGGGGTGTACGCCTTCCAGAAGGTGCCGCCGGTGACCTCGGCAAACTCCACGTTGTAGGACATCATCATGGGGTTGCCTTCCCGCAGGGCGGGCAGGCCCTGGGCCTGGATTTTGATAAACTCTGCCATAAAACGCTCCTTTCATCGCGTCATGCCTGTTGCGCCGCGTGGAACTGCGGCGTATTCCTGGTCATTATTATACAGGAGAAGGACTTTGTTCGCAAGCGAACTTTCACAAAAAGAGCGGTAAAATCTTTGCGTCTTTGTGCAGAATTTCCGAAAAACAAGAAAGAGACGCCTCACTTTGCCTTTTTCCGCTTGTTTGCCGCCGCCTGGAAACTGGCATCCAGCAAATCAAAAATGTGCTCGTCCGATACTGTGCCGTCCAGCAGGATGCTGACCCAGGTGTTCTTGTTCATGTGATAGCCGGGGAGGAAACCGGGGCACTGCCGCAGCAGGTCGGCCGCCATCGGCTCACACTTCACGTCCAGAATGTCCACGGTTCCTGTGCCCGGTAAGCCCAGCTTCTCTCGCGGTACGTCCATCACAATGCCATACCATTTCTGGCTGTCCTGGCGGCGCAAAACGGCGTAGGAAGGGTATTTCATCCACAAATACTCCGGTTCCGTAGCGTACTGCTGGTTCACATACTGAAAAATGGTCTGCCGATCCATAATGGCCTCCTCTGAATCGTTGAGATACCACAGTATACCACGACTCAGCGGAGGCAGGCAAGGCAGACCTTGACTGGGTGGTGAATGACTTTCTATTTTTCCGTTTTTTGTGGTTGCAATTTCTTCGGGAAACGAGTAAAATATCAGAGGGGATAAAAAGTCCCCGGTATTTTTGCGCCTTTTCCAGACGATGAGTATGAAAGGAGATGAGACAGGAATGGACGCAGGCGGTCGAAGTCGCAGAGCTGATGGCAATGACGCTCCGGTGCCCTTATGGGTCCCTGTTATCCACCGGTCTCACCCTCCCGTGAGACCGTCGGTTCTGCGAGTGTAGTGCGCAGTTCTGCCTCCCGACTTATTCAAAGTAAGAAGGAGGTAGTTACCAATGAACATCGAAATCAACATGGAGGAGTTGAAGGACCTTGTCAAAGACAAGGAATTTCGCAAGCTGAAATTCCTGCTGGAACGGATGAACGAGGCGGACGTGGCGGAGTTCCTGGAGGAGCTGCCCATGCAGCAGTCCGTTCTGGTGTTCCGAATGCTCCCCAAGTCCACGGCGTCGGACGTGTTTGCCTTTCTGCCGGTGGAAATTCAAAAGGAGATCATCCTGGCCATCACCGACAAGGAGCTACAAACCATCGTAGAGGACCTCTACATGGACGACGTGGTGGATATGCTGGAAGAGCTCCCCGCCTCAGTGGTCCGCCGGGTGCTGGAAAACGCCACCCCGGAGACCCGCAAGACCATCAACCAGTTCCTGAACTATCCGGAAAACTCCGCCGGGAGCATTATGACGGCGGAATACATCTCCCTGAAACGGGGGATGACGGTGAGCCAGTCCTTTGACTACATCCGCGCCCACGGGCAGGATAAGGAGACCATCTACGTCCTCTACGTCACCGACGCGGAGCGGCACCTGGAGGGCGTGGTCACGGTGAAGGACCTGCTGATGCACGGCTACGAGGTCCCCATCGAGGAGCTGATGGACGTGAACGTCATCAGCTGCGTTACCACCGACGACCAGGAAGACGCGGCCAACCTGATGAAAAAATACGACCTGCTCTCCCTGGCGGTGGTGGACACCGAGGACCGTTTGGTGGGCCTAATCACCGTGGACGACGCGGTGGACGTCATGCAGCAAGAGGCCACCGAGGACATGGAAAAGATGGCGGCTATGCTGCCCTCAGATCGGGCCTACCTGAAAACCAGCGTGTTCGACACCTGGAAGGCCCGGATCCCCTGGCTGATGCTGCTGATGATCTCCGCCACCTTCACCGGGGCCATCATCGACAGCTTTGAGGACGCGCTGGCTGTCTGTACGGTGCTGACCGGCTTCATCCCCATGCTGATGGACACCGGCGGCAACTCCGGTTCTCAGGCGTCGGTGTCGGTCATCCGCGGCCTGTCCTTGAAGGAAATTGAGTTCGATGACCTGTTTCGGGTCATTTGGAAGGAAATTCGCGTGGCGGTGCTGTGCGGCGTCACACTGGCCTGTGTCAACTTCGTCAAGATCCTTCTGGTAGACAAGATGCTCATGGGTCGGGAGGGCATTACCCTGGTGGTGGACGCAGTGGTCTGCGCCACGCTGATGCTGACCATCATCTGCGCCAAGTGTATCGGCTGTATCCTGCCCATGCTGGCGGACCGGCTGGGCTTCGACCCAGCGGTGATGGCCTCGCCCTTCATCACCACCCTGGTGGATGCGGTGTCGCTGCTCATCTACTTCCAGTTGGCCAGCGCCGCGCTGGGCTTCTGAAACATTGGCGGAAAAAATGTAATATGCAGAAAGAGGAAATGCGCCGTTTGACGGGCGGGCGTTTCCTCTTTCTGTCCGTTCACAAAAATTTAACAAAATTCTTCCGCAGAAAAGAGGAATTTTCGCCTTTGTCTGCGTATTATTAAACTAGAAGGATATTGTCCCGTTTGTCAAGGGGAAATCCGGCGGTTTTCACCGCTTATTTCCGCTTGCGGCGTCTGCGCAGGGAAGGAGGAAGAAGCAATGGCGATTCCAGACTCGTTTTTGGACGAGGTCAACGCCCGCACCGACATCGTTGACCTGGTCTCCAGCTATGTCCAGCTGCAAAAGAAGGGCAGCCGCTATTGGGCCTGCTGTCCCTTCCACAGCGAAAAGACCCCCTCCTTCTGCGTCTCCCCGGACAAGCAGATGTATTACTGCTTTGGCTGCCACAAGGGCGGCGGGGCCATCAGCTTCGTCATGGAGGAGGAAGGCGCCGGTTTTGTGGACGCGGTGGCGATTTTGGCCCAGCGGGCGGGGCTGCAAATGCCCGAAGCCGACGAGGACCGGGGCCGCCAGAAGCAGCGGGAGCGGCTTTACGCGTTGAATAAGGAGGCCGCCCGGTACTTCAACCAGAACCTGAGCGGTCCCCAGGCGGAGAGCGCCAGGCGCTACCTGGCGGACCGGGGCCTGTCCCGGCGGACCATCACCAACTTCGGCATGGGCTACGCCTTCAACCAGTGGGACGCCCTCATCAAGGCCATGGCCGAGAAGGGATACAGCAAAAAGGAACTGCTGGACGCCGGACTGGTGGTAGCCAACCAGAAGGGCAACATCTACGACCGCTTCCGGGGCCGGGTCATCTTCCCCATCATCGACCTGCGGGGCAATGTCATCGGCTTCGGCGGCCGGGTGCTGGACGACACCAAGCCCAAATACCTGAACTCGCCGGACACCCCCGTCTACAACAAGAGCAAGAACATCTTCGCCATGAACATCGCCAAAAAGTCCAAGGCGGGGCGGCTGATTTTGACCGAGGGGTATATGGATACCATCTCCCTCCACCAGGGCGGGTTCGACTGCGCGGTGGCCTCGTTGGGCACCTCTCTCACCGAGGACCACGCCCGGTTGATGTCCAAATACACCAAAGAAGTGATATTGGCCTACGACGGCGACGCCGCCGGCGTGGCGGCGGCCCAGCGGGCCATCGGCATCCTGACCCGGGTGGGGCTGGAGGTCCGGGTGCTGCACGTCACCGGTGCCAAGGACCCGGACGAGTTCATCAAAAAATATGGCCGTGCCGCCTTCCAAAAGCTGCTGGACGGCTCGGAGGGTCAGGTGGAGTACCGGCTGCTCCAGGTCCAGAAGAAGTACGACCTGACCGAGGACAGCCAGAAGGTGGAGTACCTCCAGGAGGCCGCCCGGCTCATCGCCCAGCTCTCCAGCCCGGTGGAGCGGGAGATCTACGGCGGACGGGCCTCCGCCGCCGCCGGGGTGGACCGGAAGGCCATGGACGACGAGGTGACCCGGCAGCGCAAGCGCTCCAACTGGCAGCAGCGCCGCCGGGAGGAGCGGCGGGCCATGACCCCCGCCGTCAACCTTCAGCCGGAGGAGCGCAGGCTCCGCTACCAGAATATGCGCTCCGCCATGGCGGAGGAGGGAGTCATCGCACTGGCGCTGATGGACAGCGACCTGCTGGCCCTGGCGGACGACCTCCGCCCGGAACAGTTCTCCTCGGAGCTGCTGGGCCGGGTCTACGGCATCCTGCGGGAGCGGTGGCAGGAGGGCAAGAGCAGCACGCTGGACAACCTGACCGCCCTGCTGGCCCCGGAGGAGGTCAGCCACCTGACCAAAATCATGCAGCAGCCCCAGACCCGCGCCAACAACGAGCGGGCGCTGGTCGATTACATCAATACCATTCAGACCGAGTGTGTCAAGCGCCAGGTCGCTGACGACAGCGACATTCTGGCGGTCATCCAAAGAAAAACGATGGAGGAACCAAAATGAGCGAAAAGAAAAAGACTGCGGAGCCCAAGGCTGAGGATAAGAACAACCGCATCCCCGATGGCGTCCCCGGCGCGGACAAGCTCAACGAGCTGATCGAGCGGGGCAAGAAAAAGGGCCGCCTGACGGCCACGGAGATGATGGAGCTGGACGGGGTGGACCTGGACAGCGAGGTGCTGGACAAGCTCTATGAGATCTGCGAAAATTCCAGCATTGACCTGGTGGCCGACGAGGACATCGTGGATGTGGACGCCGCCGAACCCACTAAGAAGGACATCAAAGACATCTCCGAGGAGGAGGTGGTGGACCCCAACTCGCTGGTGGATAACTTCGGCATCGACGACCCGGTGCGGATGTACCTGAAAGAGACTGGTAAGGTACCGCTGCTGACCCCCGAGCAGGAGACGGAGCTGGCCAAGGGCATGAGCGCCGGGTTCGAGGCCCAGGCCGTGCTGGACGACGCCAGGAAGAACGGCGAGGAGCTGCCCCCCGACGTGGTGGAGGAGCTGGAAAAGACCATCAAAAAAGGCGAACAGTGCAAGCAGAACCTGTCCGAGGCCAACCTGCGCCTGGTGGTCTCCATCGCCAAGCGCTATGTGGGCCGTGGAATGTTGTTCCTGGACCTGATCCAGGAGGGCAACCTGGGCCTGTTGAAGGCCGTGGAGAAGTTCGACTACACCAAGGGTTACAAGTTCTCCACCTACGCCACCTGGTGGATCCGTCAGGCCATCACCCGCGCCATCGCGGACCAGGCCCGCACCATCCGCATCCCCGTCCATATGGTTGAGACCATCAACAAGGTCATCCGCGTCTCCCGCCAGCTGCTTCAGGAGTTGGGTCACGACCCCACCCCGGAGGAGATCGCCGAGGAGATGAATATGCCGGTGGAGAAGGTCCGGGAGATTTTGAAGATCGCCCAGGAACCGGTGTCACTGGAGACCCCCATTGGCGAGGAGGAGGACTCCCACCTGGGCGACTTCATCCCAGACGAGGACGCCAGCGAGCCTTCCGAGGCCGCGTCCTTCACCCTGCTGAAGGAGCAGCTGATGGAGGTGCTCTCCACCCTGACCCCCAGGGAGGAAATGGTGCTGAAGCTGCGCTTCGGCATCGAGGACGGCCGCACCCGCACCCTGGAGGAGGTGGGCAAGCAGTTCCACGTCACCCGTGAGCGCATCCGCCAAATCGAGGCCAAGGCCCTGCGCAAGCTGCGACACACCAGCCGCTCCAAGAAGCTGAAAGACTTCCTGAGCTGAGCGGCAAACCCATCCCGCCCCTTCCCGCGACCACCCGCCGGGGAGGGGCGGTTTGTTTTGGCGAACCCTCTTGCGGCCAGGGGTGGAATTGGGTATAATAAGAGTCTGCAAGTTTACGCTTACGCAGGAAGGAGGCCCCGCCGTGCGCAAGCTGGAACACTACATTCAGGTGGGTGGTCAGCGCCTGCGCTGCGGCTACACCACCGGCACCTGCGCCGCCGCCGCCGCCCGGGCCGCGGCGGAGCTGCTGCTGACCGGCGCCGCCCCTGACCTCCTGCGGGTGGCGACCCCCTCTGGACTGACGGTGGAAGTAGAGGTGGAGGAGGCCCGTCTGCTGGACGGCTGCGCCCGCTGCGCTGTCCGCAAAGACGCCGGGGACGACCCGGACATCACCGACGGCGTATTGGTCTGGGTGGCGGTGGAGCGCACAGCGTCTCCCGGCGTGACCATTGACGGGGGAGAGGGCGTGGGCCGAGTCACCCGGCCTGGGCTGGACCAGCCTCCCGGCGCGGCGGCCATCAACAGCGTCCCCCGGCGGATGATAAAAGAGCAGCTGGAGGCGGCGCTCCAGGACACAGGGGCCGACTGCGGTCTGCGGGTTGTCCTCTCCATCCCACAGGGGCGGGAGCTGGCGGAAAAGACCTTCAACCCCCGGCTGGGCATCGAGGGCGGGCTGTCGGTGTTGGGTACCACCGGTATCGTGCGGCCCATGAACGAGGCGGCGCTGGTGGCCTCCATCCATGCGGAACTGGATGTGCGTTGGGCGGAGGGGACCCTTGATCTGTTGGTCTCCCCGGGGAACTATGGGGCGGAATTTGCCCGGGACGCCCTGGGCCTCGACCTGGCGCAGAGCGTCCAGTGTTCCAACTACATCGGGGACACGCTGGACTATGCCGCCGCCAAGGGGTTTCGCTCTCTCCTGCTGGTGGGGCACCTGGGCAAGCTGGTCAAATGCGCCGCCGGGGTGATGAACACCCACTCCCGGGTGGCGGACTGCCGTATGGAGACGCTGGCGGCCCACGCCGCCCTGTGCGGCGCAGACCGGGAGACGGTAAAAGCAATTTTGCAAGCTGTCACAACGGAAGCTGCAATTTTGCCGCTTCGTGAGGCAGGGCTGCTGGAGCCGACGATGAACAGCGTTATGGACGCCCTGGCGCACCATCTCCGCCGTCGGGCGGGAGAGACCCTGCGGGTGGAGGCGGTGCTGTTCACCAACCAATACGGCGTTTTGGGCGAGACCGAGGGCGCGGCGGAGCTGCTGACCCTCCACAGGAAGGGGGAGCAGGAACGATGATCCACTTCGTAGGCGCGGGGCCTGGCGCGCCTGACCTGATCACCCTCCGGGGCGCGAAGCTGCTGGCGGAGGCGGATGTGATCCTCTATGCCGGTTCGCTGGTGAACCCGGCGCTGCTGGAGGGCAGAAAGCCGGGCTGCCAGGTCTACAACACCGCCCCTATGACGCTGGAGGAGGTTCTGGCAGTCATGGAACGGGCCGGAAAGAACTGTGAAGTGGTTCGGTTTCACACCGGCGACCCCTCCCTCTACGGGGCCATCCGGGAGCAGATGGACGCTCTGGACCGCCTGAACATCCCCTACGATGTGACCCCTGGCGTCTCCGCCTTTTCCGGGGCAGCGGCAGCCCTCCATGCGGAATACACCCTGCCCAACGTTTCCCAGACGGTCATCATCACCCGCGCTGAGGGGCGGACTCCCGTCCCGGAGGGGGAAAAACTCCGGGACCTGGCCCGTCATCAGGCCACCATGGTGCTGTTCCTCTCCGCCGGGCTGTTGCCGAAGGTGCAGGAGGAGCTGCTGGCTGGTGGTTATCCCCCGGATACCCCCGCCGCCATCGTCTACAAGGCCACCTGGCCGGATGAAAAGGTATTTTACTGTACAGTGGATTCTTTGGCGGAGACTGCCGAGAAAAATGGTGTCAGCCGGACGGCGCTGGTCACAGTGGGGCGCTTTTTGGAGGGGCACTATGCCCGTTCCCGGCTCTACGACCCCACCTTCAGCCACGGTTGGCGGGAGGCGCAGCTGTGAGCCTTGTTTTGACTGCGTTCACCCAGCGGGGAACGGCGCTGGCTTGCCGCCTCGCTGCCGCGCTGGGCGGTACGGTCTATACTCTGCCGAAGTTCCAGCGGGAGGGAACAGAGACCTACGTCTCCCTCTCCCAGTGGACGGGGGAGCGCTTCGCCGCCGGGGACGACATTATTTTCGTCTCGGCGGTGGGCATTGCCGTCCGGACCATCGCACCTTTTTTGCAGGACAAGTTTAAAGACCCTGCAATTTTGGCTGTGGATGAGGCGGGGCGATTTGTTGTCCCTATCCTCTCCGGCCACGTAGGCGGAGCCAATCGGCTGGCCCGGCAGGCGGCGCAGGTCATCGGGGCCACGGCGGTGATCTCCACCGCCACGGATTTGAACGGATGCTTCGCCGTGGACGAGTGGGCGGCGGCCCGGGGCCTCCCCATCACTGACCGGGTGACGGCGAAGGCCATTTCCGCCGCGCTGCTGGCGGCGGAACCGGTGGGGTTCACCTCGGAGTTTCCCCACGACCCGCTGCCGGAGGGCGTGACGGAGGGGACGACTGTTCCAGGCTTTGCAGTCACCTGTCGGAGTGACGCCGCGTTCCCTGCCGGGACGCTGGTGCTGCACCCCAGAGTGCTGGCGGTGGGCATTGGCTGCAAAAAAAATCTTCCCCGGTCACAAGTGGCAGAGACAGTTTCCGACCTGTTTCGCCGCCGGGGGCTGGCGCTGGAGAGCGTGTGCTGCCTGGCGTCCATCGACCTGAAACGGGAGGATGTGGGCATCCGCCATCTGGCGGAACAGTTGGATGTGCCCTGTCTGTTTTACACGGCGGAGGAATTGGCAGCGGCGGAGGGAACCTTCCCCGGCTCTGCCTTCGTCCGCAGCGTGACCGGGGTGGACAGCGTCTGCGACCGGGCCGCGTGCCTGGCGGCGGAGGGAGGCCCCCTCCTGGTGGAAAAAACGGCCCGGGACGGCGTCACCGTGGCGGTAGCCCGGCGGGATTATTTTGTGCGATTCGAGGTGGGAGAATGAAGCTCTATATCGTGGGTCTCGGCCCCGGCGGGGGCCAGGATTTGACCCTCCGGGCCAGAGACGCTCTGGCGGAGAGCGACCTGTTGGTGGGCTACACCACTTATATCGACCTGATAAAGACCGATTTCCCGGGAAAACCCATCCTCTCCACCCCCATGCGCCGGGAGGAGGAGCGGTGCCGGTTGGCCCTCCAGGCGGCGGCAGAGCAGACCGTGGCCATGGTTTGCTCCGGCGACCCGGGTGTGTACGGCATGGCCTCCCTGTGCTATGAGCTGGCGGGGGAGTACCCGCCTGTTGAAATTGAGGTGATCCCCGGTGTGACGGCGGCCACCGGCGGCGGGGCGGTGCTGGGCGCGCCGCTGAGCCACGATTTCGCGGTCATTTCCCTGTCGGATTTGATGACCCCCATGGAGGTCATCGAGACCCGGCTGGACTGCGCCGCCCGGGCGGATTTTGTCCTCTGCCTCTATAACCCCGCCAGCCGCCGCAGGAAGGACCATCTGCGCCGGGCCTGCGACATCGTCCTGCGTCACAGGCCGCCCGAGACCCCCTGCGGCTACGTGCAGAACATCGGCAGGGAAGGGGAACGGGTGGTGGTACTGCCCCTGTCCCAGCTGCGGGAGGCGGAGGTGGATATGTTTACCACGGTCTACATCGGCAGCAGCCAGACCAAAATCATCGGCGGCAAGCTGGTGACGCCTCGGGGGTACCTCCAGCGATGAGCGGCGAACTGCTGATTTTCGGAGGCACCGCCGAGGGGTCGGAGCTGGCCCGTCTGCTGCCCGGACGAGGGTATCGGGTCACGGTCAGCGTGGCCACGGACTACGGCGCGCTGATGCTGGCGGACTGCGCCGCCGACGTGCGGGTGGGCCGACTGGACACGGTGGAAATGGCGGCGCTGATGGGTTCTCAGCCCTTCCTGGCGGTCATCGACGCCACCCACCCCTATGCCGACCAGGCCACTGAAAACATCCGCGCCGCAGCGGAAAAGGCGGGGCTGCCTTACCGTCGGCTACTCCGCCCGGAGGGGCAGGCGGAACCGGGATGGCTCACCGCCGCCACGGCCCAGGAGGCCGCCCAGATGTTGAACACCCTGTCGGGGAACGTTCTGCTCACCACCGGCAGCAAGGATTTGGCGGCATTTACCGCCGTTGAAGAATATCAGCGGCGGCTGTGGGTGCGCATCCTCGCCAGCGAGGGATCGCTGCACCTGGCCCTCTCCCTGGGGTATCCCCCCAACCACATCATCGCCATGCACGGTCCCTTTTCCAAAGAGCTAAACCTGGCGCTGCTGCGGCAGTTTCAAATTCAGACGCTGGTGACCAAACGCTCCGGCAAAGCAGGGGGCTTTTGGGAAAAGGCGGAGGCCGCCCGGGAGGTCGGGGCAGCGCTGCTGGTAATCCAGCGGCCCAGCCGGGAGACCGGCCTGACGCTGGCGGAACTGCTGGAAGAATACAAAGGAGAGACCCCCATGAAGGTGTATCTGATTGGTGTGGGCATGGGCAACCCAGACCTGCTGACGCGGGAGGCGGAGCGGGCCATTCGGGGCAGCGGTCTGCTGCTGGGCGCAGAGCGGCTGCTGGCGGAATTTTCCGGGCTGAACATCCCCCAAAAACCGCTGGTGAAGCCGGGAGACATCGCCGCCGCCCTGGCGGACTGGGATGGGGAACAGGCGTCCGTCCTGCTGTCCGGGGACATCGGCTTTTACAGCGGGGCCAAGAGCCTCTATCCGCGGCTGGACGGGTACGAGGTGGTCAGTCTGCCCGGCGTCTCGTCTCTGTCCTACTTCTGCGCCAAGTGCCATATCCCATGGCAGGACGTGTACTCCATTTCCTGCCACGGGCGGGATGGGGGCATCGTCCCCGCTGTTCAAAGCCATGAGAAAACCTTCGCCCTCACCGGCGGGGCCTTTCGCGTGGAACAGCTCTGCCGCCAGCTGGCGGCAGCGGGGCTGGGACATCTTACCGCCTGGGCGGGGGAGTGGCTCTCCTATTCCCAGGAGCGGATTCTGCGCAGTACCGTGGCAGAGCTTTCAGAGCTGCGCTTTGAAAATCTGGCGGTGCTGTTGGTGGAGAACCCCCACCCGGTCCTGCCGGAGTTCCAGGCCCCCGGTCTGCCGGATGCTGTTTTTCTCCGGGGAAAAGTCCCCATGACAAAGGAGGAGGTCCGCGCCCTGGCGGTGTCCAAGCTGCGGCTGGGGCGTCGGGACACGGTCTGGGACGTGGGGGCGGGCACCGGCTCCGTCTCGGTGGAGTGCGCTCTGCGTGTGCCGGAGGGACGGGTCTGCGCCGTGGAGCGAAAGGCGGACGCGGTTCGACTCATCCGCCAAAACCGGGACAAATTCAAACTCTCCAACCTCCACCTGACAGAAGGGGAGGCCCCCGCCTGTCTGGAGGAACTGCCCACCCCGGACCGGGTCTTTGTGGGAGGCAGCGGCGGTCAGCTGCGCGGCATCGTCGCCGCCGCATTGGAGAAAAACGCCGCCGTGCGCATCGTCGTTTCGGCCGTCACGCTGGAGACGCTGACCGCCGCCCTGGACGTGATGAAGCAGTTCCGCTTTCAGGAGACAGAGGTGGTGCAGGTGACTGTCTCCAGGTCGGCCCAGGTGGGCAGCTATCACATGATGAAAGCGGAAAACCCGGTCTATCTCATCTCCATGGAGAACCCAGAATGACCCCGCGGCTGCTGATTGCCGGAACCGGCAGCGGCTGCGGCAAGACCACCTTCACCTGCGGTATCTTACAGGCGCTGGTAGACCGGGGCCTGCGGCCCATGGCCTGCAAAAGCGGCCCGGATTACATCGACCCCATGTTCCACAGCCGGGTCATCGGGGCGGAGAGCCGCAATTTGGACTTGTTTTTCTACGGGCCGGATACCACCCGCTATCTCCTGGACTGCCACGGCGCGGGCCAGGACGTGGTGGTGCTGGAAGGGGCCATGGGCTATTACGACGGCATCGCCCTGACCAGCGACGCCTCCGCCTGGGCGCTGGCCCGGGAGACCCGGACCCCCGCCGTGTTGGTGGTGGACGGACGGGGCGGCGCGGTCTCCCTGTGCGCCACGATTTTGGGTTTTTTGCGGTTCCAGCCGGAGAGCCAAATCCGGGGCGTGCTGCTGAATCGAGTCTCTCCCGGCCTGTACCCCCGGCTGAAAGAGGCCATCGAGGAGCGGTGCGGGGTGCCGGTCTACGGCTACCTGCCCAACCTGCCCCAGTGCGCCATCGAGAGCCGCCACCTGGGATTGCTCACCGCCGACGAGGTGGCGGGGCTGCGGGAGAAAATGACCCTCCTGGCGGCCCAGGTGGAGCAAACGGTGGACTTAAACGGCCTGTTGGCTCTGGCGAAAACCGCGCCCGATATTCCCGCACACCCCCCGGCGCTGCCGGAGCCGATGCGGAGGAATCCAATCATTGCTGTGGCAAAGGACGAAGCCTTTTGCTTTGTCTATCAGGACAATCTAGACCTGCTGGAGCAGCTGGGGGTGAAGCTGGTGTATTTCTCCCCCCTCCGGGACGAAACCCTGCCCCCCTGTCAGGGGCTGTACCTGCCGGGGGGTTACCCGGAGCTGTACGCCGCCCGGCTCAGTGGGCAGACCGGCCTCCGGGCGGAGATTCGCCGGGCCGTGGTGGGGGGACTGCCCACCATCGCGGAGTGCGGCGGGTTCCTCTATTTGCAGCAGGAGCTGGAGGACGGTGAGGGGAACCGCTGGCCCATGTGCGGCGCGCTGCCGGGGCGGGGGTATCGCACCCCTCGGCTCCAGCGGTTCGGCTATGTGACGCTGACCGCACGGGGGGACAACCTGCTCTGCGGGGCGGGGGAGACCCTCCGCGCCCACGAGTTCCACTACTGGGACAGCGACACGCCCGGCAACGCCTTCCGCGCCCAAAAGCCCTGCTCGAACCGGGGCTGGGACTGCGCCGTCGCCAGTGAGACCCTTTACGCCGGGTTCCCCCACCTGGCCTTTTACACGAACCCCAGCGCGGCGGCGCGGTTTTTGTCCAAAGCCGCGGCGTACCGGAGGAAAGGAAAATGAACCTGAAGGAAACCTGCCAAAAAATCAAACCGCTCAACGCCTCCGCCATGGAGCAGGCCCGGCGAAACTGGGACAGCGTGGCAAAGCCCCTCCGTTCCCTGGGCAAGCTGGAGGATCTGCTCGTGCAAATCGCGGGCGTCACCGGCAGTGCGCAAATCGACCTGAGCCGCAAGGCAGTGGTGGCCTTCTGCGCCGACAACGGCGTGGTGGCCGAGGGCGTGACCCAGTGTGGTCAGGAGGTGACGGCTCTGGTGGCGGAGAGCTTCGCCAGAGGGACCACCCCGGTCTGCCGCATGGCCCAGGTGGCCGGGGCGGACATCCTGCCTGTGGACATCGGCCTCTGCCGGGAAGTGACGGAGCCGGGGGTGCTGCAACGGGCGGTGCGCCGGGGGACCGCTGACCTCGCCAAGGAACCGGCCATGCGCCGGGCCGAGGCGGTACAGGCCATCGAGACGGGAATTGCCTTGGTGAAAGAGTGCAGGGACCGGGGCTATCGGCTCCTCGCCACCGGAGAGATGGGCATTGGTAACACCACTACCTCCTCCACTGTCACCGCCGTTCTGCTGGGCGCGCCCGTGGAGCAGGTGACGTGCCGGGGCGCGGGCCTCTCCACCGCCGGGCTGGAGCAGAAGCGGGCGGTGATTTCCCGCGCCATAGCCTTGCACCAGCCGGACCCCAACGACAGCCTTGACGTGCTCTCCAAGGTGGGTGGCTTGGACCTGGCGGGCATGGTGGGTCTGTACCTGGGCGGCGCGGCCTATCACGTCCCCGTGGTGATGGACGGTTTCATCGCCGGGGCGGCGGCGCTGGCGGCGGTGCGGCTCTGCCCCGCCGTCCGGAACTACCTCATCCCCAGCCACCAGTCCAGCGAGCCGGCGGTACAACTGCTGATGGACGCGCTGGGGCTTTCCCCCGTCCTCCGGGCGGAAATGTGCCTGGGGGAGGGGACCGGCGCAGTGGCGCTGATGCCCCTGCTGGACATGGCCCTGGCGGTCTACCGGGACACCCCCTCCTTTGGAGAGATGCACATGGAGGCGTACACGGAACAGGTATGATGACATTGGTTTCCGGCGGGGCGGGCAGCGGCAAATCCGCCTATGCGGAGTCGCTGATTCTTCGCTCTGCCGCCGCCCCCCGCGTTTATCTGGCCACTATGCAGCCGTGGGGGGAGGAAGGTCGGCAGCGGGTGGAGCGTCACCGCCGCCTCCGAGCCGGGAAAGGTTTTTTCACGGTGGAGCAGCCTCTCAATTTGACCGAAGTGGAGCTTCCCCAGGACAGCGCGGTGCTGCTGGAGGATCTATCCAACCTGACGGCCAACGAGTGTTTCGGCGGCGCGGGCTTCGCCAGAGCGGAGGAACACATATTGAAGGGCGTTGACACCCTCCGCGCCCAGGCGGGGGAGCTGGTGGTTGTGACCAACGAGATTTTTTCGGATGGTGTGACCTATCCCCCGGAGACAGCCCGCTATTTGGACATATTGGCCCGACTGAACCGCCTGCTGGCGGCTCGGGCCGACCGGGTGGTGGAGGTCGCCGCCGGGATACCGATTTTCTGGAAGGGGGAGAAGCCGTGAGGCTGTTTCGTTCGCTGACGCTGACCTTTTCCCTCTATTCCGCCATCCCCATGCCCAACGTCCAGTGGCGAGAGGAAACGATGCAGTGGGTGTTCCCCTGCCTGCCGGCGGTGGGCGGGGTGATCGGCGGGGCGCTGTGGCTGTGGCTGCGGCTGGCCCTTTGGCTGGAGTTGGGACAGGCGCTGACTGGTGCGGTGGCGCTGCTGCTGCCCATCGCCCTCTCCGGCGGCATCCACCTGGACGGGCTGTGTGACGTCTGCGACGCCCTTGGCTCCCACCAGAGCCGGGCGCGCAAGCTGGAGATCATGAAAGACCCCCACATCGGGGCCTTCGGCGTCATGGGCTGTGTGCTATATCTGCTGCTGTTCTTCGCCGCCTGGTTGGAAGTGGATTTGACAACGGACAATCTGGTGCTGTTGGCGGTCATCCCGGTGGCCTCCCGGAGTTGGACGGCGCTGGCCGCCGTCACCCGGAAGAATGCCCGCGGCTCCGGTCTGCTGGCCACCTTCACCGATGCCGCCGCCACCGGCTGGAACCGGCTGCTGTGCGGCCTGTGGCTGTGGGCGTGTCTGGCGTTTCTGCTGTGCTGGAGCAATACGGGACGCTGGGCGGCGGTTTGCGCTGCGCTGGTGGCGCTGGGCTTCTACCGCATGAGCAAAAAGCAGTTCGGCGGTCTCACCGGGGACCTGGCGGGATGCCAGCTCCAGCTGCTGGAGCTGGGGATGGTGCTGGCGGTGGCCGTGGCCGGATAAGGAGGGTGTTATGCGTCTCATCATCGGCGGCGCGGGACAGGGTAAGCTGTCCTATGCCCTGCGCACTTTTCAATTCGCCCCGGCGGACGTGGCGGAGACCTTCTCCGCCGCCCGAACGGCGCGAGTGTTTGCCCGGTTCCACGCCGCAGTCCGCGCCGCGCTGGAGGCGGGGGAGGACCCCCAACGGCTGACCGAGAAGCTGCTGGAAGCGAACCCCGATATTGTCATCCTCTGCGACGAGGTGGGCTGCGGGGTCATTCCGGTGCAGCGGGAGGAACGGGTCTGGCGGGAGACGGTGGGTCGTCTCTGCTGCGACCTGGCGGAACAGGCGGAGAGCGTAGAGCGGGTATTCTGCGGCCTCCCCATGCGTTTGAAATGAGGAAAGTATGCGACTGCTGCTGCTGCGCCACGGGGCCACCCCTGGCAACCTGAAAAAGCAATACATCGGCTCCACCGATGAGCCGTTGGCCCCCCAGGGGGTGGAACAGGCGAAGGCGCGGGCCAAAACCCTGCCCCCGGTGGAAAAGCTCTGGGTCAGTCCCATGCGCCGGGCCATGCACACGGCGGAGCTGTTTTATCCCGACGCACCCTGTGTGTACCTGGAGGGCCTGCGGGAGATGGGCTTCGGCGACTGCGAGGGCAAGACCTGGGAGGAGATCAACGACCCCAGCATCTACGACGGCTGGTTCGTGGAGGACCCCCAGGCCGGGTTCCCCGGCGGGGAGACCCTGGGCGACTTCGTCCAGCGGACCACCGACGCCCTGCAAACCGTGGCGGAGCAGGTTGTGGCGGAAGGTATCTCCACCGGCGCGGTGGTGGCCCACGGCGGGGTGCTGATGGCGCTGATGAGCCAGCACGGGCGCCCCGCCCGCAGCAACTACTTCGACTGGCAGAGCACCAACTGCGGCGGCTTCGACACAGACTTCGACCCGGAGACGCTGACACTGACCCTCCGCGCCCAGCTGGGGGAAAACAACATATGGTGAGGCTGTCCATCCTGCTGGCCGGATGTCTGCTGGACGCGGTGCTGGGGGACCCCTACCGACTGCCACACCCCATCCGGTGGATGGGGCGGCTCATCGCCTGGATGGAAAAAACGCTTCGTCCCCGATTCCCCAAGACGGCGCAGAGTGAGCGAACAGGTGGTACGGTGATGGTTTTGCTGGTATTGGCGCTCACGATTGGATGTACAGCGTTTTTGCTTTACATCTGCAAAAGGTTTTCCTTTTGGCTGTGGTGGGCGGTTTCTGCCGTGATTTGCTACTATATGCTGGCGGCCCGGTCCCTGGCGGGGGAGAGCGGCAAGGTGTACCGCGCCCTGCAATCCGGCACATTGGAGGAGGCCCGGGAGGCGGTCTCCCGCATTGTGGGGCGGGACACCGCTCAGCTGGACCGGGCGGGGGTGGCCCGGGCCGCCGTGGAGACAGTGGCAGAAAACACCTCCGATGGAGTCGTGGCCCCGCTGGTCTACATGGCCATTGGCGGCCCGGTGTGGGGCGTGGCCTATAAGGCGGTCAACACCATGGACTCCATGGTGGGCTACCACAACGAGAAATACGAAAACTGGGGCCGCACGGCGGCGAAGCTGGACGATTTGGTAAACTTTCTCCCGGCGCGGCTGGCGGGGGCGCTGATGTGCGCCGCAGCGCCCCTCTGCGGGCTGGACGGGCGGAGTGCCTGGCGGGTGTTCCGCCGGGATCGGCTGAACCACAAGTCCCCCAACTCCGCCCACACCGAGGCGGCCTGCGCCGGGGCGCTCCACCTCCGGCTGGGGGGAAACAGCTTCTATTTTGGCAAGCTGGTGGAAAAACCAACCATCGGGGACGATTTGCGTCCCATCCAGCCGGAGGACATCCGCCGGGCCAACCGGCTGATGGCGGTCACGGCCTGCCTGACGGCGGCGTTGGCCGGGCTGGGATTACTGCTATGCGAGGTGCTTTTGGCTTGAAAGAAATCACCCACGGCGGGGATGTTTACGCCTTAGGAGAGCGGGAAATTTTGGACTTCTCCGCCAGCATGAACCCCCTGGGGATGCCGCCCGAGGTGGCGCAAGCCGCCAGAGAGGGCGTCTCGGCCTCCGACCGGTACCCCGACCCCCAGTGCCGCGCCCTGCGCCGGGCCATTGCAGAGGTGGAGGGCGTTTCCCCGACGCAAATCTTCTGCGGCAACGGGGCGGCGGAGCTGCTGGACCGGCTGGCGCTGGCGCTGCGGCCCCACCGGGCTATGGTTTTGGCCCCCACCTTCGGGGAATACGAGCGCGCGCTTCGGACGAATGGGTGTAAAGTGATTTCTCATTACCTCAAACCGGAGCGGGAATTTGACGTGACAGAGGACCTTTTGCGGGTGCTGCGGCCCGGATTGGACTTGCTTATCCTCTGCAACCCCAACAATCCCACCGGGCGGACGATTCCGGCCCCGCTGCTGGCGGAGCTTTGCCGCCGCTGTCAGGCACTAGACACGGTGCTGGTGGTGGACGAGAGCTTTCTCTCTCTGACTGACACGGAGGCGCAGACCGACCTGCGGCCTCTGTTGGCGGAGTGTCCCCGGCTGGCGCTGCTCCGGTCTCTGACCAAAAGCTACGCCATGCCCGGCCTGCGGCTGGGGTATCTCCTGTGCGGCGACCTTGCGCTGCTGGAGCGGATTTCTCTGGCGGGACAGCCCTGGGGAGTTTCCGTCCCCGCCCAATACGCGGGCGTCGCCGCTATGGGCCGCCCCGACTGGCCCCGGTTGGGCCGGGAGGCTGCGGCTCCCCAGCGGCGGCGGCTGACGGAAGAACTGCGAAAACTGGGCTTCCGGGTGTGGGATAGCCGGGCCAACTATCTGCTGTTTTATTCCTCCCGCTGGACGGACCTGCGGGAACGGCTGTTGCAGCGGGACCTCCTCATCCGGGACTGCTCCGGTTTCCCCGGTCTGGGGCCGGGATATTATCGAATCGCCGTGCGGACGGAGGCGGAAAACACCCTCCTGCTCCAGGCGCTGGAGGAAGTATGCAAAGAGGGGAGAGGTTGACCATGGCAAAGCCCATCATGGTGCAGGGCACCACGTCCAACGCGGGGAAAAGTGTTCTGTGCGCGGCGCTGTGCCGCATTTTCCACCAGGACGGCCTGCGGGTGGCCCCGTTCAAGAGCCAAAATATGGCGCTGAACTCCTATATCACCGAGGAAGGGCTGGAGATGGGCCGCGCCCAGGTCACCCAGGCCCAGGCCGCCGGGGTGAAACCCTCGGTGCGGATGAACCCCATTCTCTTGAAGCCCACCACCGACGTCGGCTCTCAGGTCATCGTCAACGGGGTCAGCCGGGGAAATTACCCCGCGAAGGACTATTTCCGAATGAAACAGTCGCTGATTCCCGACATTTTGGCGGCCTATCAGTCCCTTTCGGCGGAAAACGACGTCATCGTCCTCGAAGGGGCGGGCAGTCCGGCGGAGATCAACCTGAAGCAGAACGACATCGTCAACATGGGCCTCGCGGCGCTGGTGGACGCGCCGGTGCTGCTGGTGGCGGACATCGACCCCGGCGGGGTGTTCGCCTCCCTCTACGGCACCGTGGCCCTGCTGGAACCGGAGGAGCGGGCCAGAGTCAAGGGACTTATCATCAACAAGTTCCGGGGAGATGTGTCCATTTTGGAGCCGGGGCTGCGGCAAATCGAAGATTTGACCGGCGTTCCGGTGGTGGGGGTGGTCCCCTATCTGGACCTGGACCTGGACGACGAGGACTCTCTTGCCCAGCGGTTCCAACAGAGCGGCGAGGGCGGCCCGGTGGATATCGCCGTTATCCGTCTGCCCCGGCTGTCCAACTTCACCGACTTCAACCCGCTGGCCCGGATGGAGGAGGTCTCCCTGCGGTACGTCCGCTCGGCGGCGGAGCTGGGCGCACCGGATTTGATTATTTTGCCCGGAACGAAAAGCACCATCTCCGATCTGCGCTGGCTGAAATCTACCGGCCTTGCCGGGGCCATTTGCCGCCACGCCGAAGCGGACGGGCCGGTCATCGGCATCTGCGGAGGCTATCAGATGCTGGGCAAGCGGATCACCGACCCGGCGGGGGCCGAGTCCGGCGGCGCGGAGGAAGGGCTGGGCCTGCTGGACCTGGAGACGGTGTTCTGGGGCGAAAAGGCCCGCACCCGGGTCACGGGCCGGGTGACAAACGCCTCTGGTATTTTCGCAGCTCTGGAGGGCGAATCCTTCCGGGGCTACGAAATTCACATGGGACGGACAAACGGACCTGAACAGCCCTTCGCCCAGTTGGACGGCGGGAGCGCGGACGGCGCGGCCTGTGGCAATGTCTGGGGCACTTACGTCCACGGCATATTTGACCGGGGGGATTTCGCCGCGAAGCTGGTGAACTGCCTGCTGGCCGCCAAGGGCCTGGAGCCCACCGCCCGCAGCGGCGACTGGAGCGCCTATCAGGAGGCGCAGCTGGACAGGCTGGCCGACGCGGTCCGCGCGGCTCTGGATATGGACACGATTTATCACCTGATTGGACGGGAAAAGCCATGAAAACACATTTGGAATATGAAAAGCCGATGGACATCGAGGCCCGGAGTATGGAACTCATTGCCACAGAGCTGCCCCACCCGCTGGACCCGGAGAACGAGGCGGTCATCAAGCGGGTCATTCACACCACGGCGGATTTCGACTATGTGGACAACCTGACCTTTACCCCCGGCGCGGTGGCGAAGGGCGTCGCCGCGCTGCGGGACGGCTGCTCCATCGTCACCGACACCACCATGGCCCAGTCCGGCATCAACAAGCGTGCGCTGGCCCGGCTGGGGGGCCGGACGTTGAACTTCATCGCGGACCCCCAGGTGGCCGCCGAGGCCAAGGCCCGGGGCGTCACCCGCTCGGCGGTGTCCATGGAGCGGGCGGCGGCGCTGGGAGAACCGCTGATTTACGCCATTGGCAACGCCCCCACCGCTCTTATTCGCCTGTGCGAATTGGTGCAGGCGGGGGAGATGACGCCCCCGGCGTTGGTCATCGGGGTGCCGGTGGGGTTCGTCAACGTGGTGGAGGCCAAGGAGCTGCTGTTGCGGACAGAGGTCCCCTCCATCGTGGCCCGGGGACGGAAGGGCGGCAGCAACGTGGCCGCGGCCATTTGCAACGCCCTCCTGTACCAGGCCGCCGGGGCGAGGGACTGATGTGAGCGCGAGGAGAGGAGCGAGAGTATGAAAAAAGCACTGCTGGTGGTGTCCTTTGGCACCAGTTACCCCGATACGCTGCGCAAAAGCATCTGCGCCATGGAAAACGAGCTGGCCCGGGCCTTCCCGGACCGGGACCTTTACCGGGCGTTTACCAGCGGCGTCATTCGGCGCAAGCTGTACCGGCGGGACAAGACCCGCATCGACGGCGTGGTGGAGGCGCTGGAGGCCCTGCGGCTGGAGGGCTACGAGGACGTGCTGCTCCAGCCCACCCACATGATCAACGGGGCGGAGACCCAGCGGCTGCTGGCGGAGGCCGCGCTGTACTCCCACCAGTTCCCCCGCTTTTCCATCGGCGCGCCGCTGCTGACCCGGCAGGAGGATTACGAGCTGCTGGCGGAGGCTGTCATGGAGGAGATGCCCCCTCTGGCCTACGATGAGGCGCTGGTGCTGATGGGCCACGGCACTGAGCATTACGCGAACCCGGCCTATCCCGCGCTGGAGTACGTGTTCCACGCCAGGGGCTACACCAACGTCTTTGTGGGCACGGTGGAGGGTTATCCCCCCATCGGGGAGGTCATCCACCGGCTGGACGAGACGCTGAACGCCCGCCGAGTCTATGTGGCCCCTCTGATGATCGTGGCAGGGGACCACGCCTATAACGACATGATCGGCAGCCAGACCACCTCCTGGACCAGCCAGCTGCTGGCCCACAACTACCAACCCATGCCCATCCTGAAGGGGCTGGGAGAGTACCCCGCCGTGCGGTGCATCTTTGTGGCTCACGCCAGGGCCGCGCTGGAGGAGAACCGGGCATGAGCGGAGGAAAAGGCGTTCTGTACGGCGTCGGCGTGGGCCCGGGAGACCCGGAGCTGCTGACGGTGAAGGCGGTGCGGCTGCTCCGAACCGCCGATGTCATCGCCGCGCCGGACAGCGGCGGCGAGAGCCGGACGGCACTGAACATCGTCCGGGACTACGTCGCGGACAAGCCAGTGCTGCTGTGTCCCACCCACATGACCCGGGACCGGGAGACGCTGGACCGGGTCTGGGAGGACAACGCGGCGCGGGTCTGCGCCCTGCTGGAGCAGGGGAAACGGGTGGCTTTCGTCACCCTGGGGGACCCCACTGTGTACTCCACCTATTTTTATTTGCACCGACGGGTCCTTGCCCGGGGGTTCCGAGCGGAGATCGTGCCGGGAGTGCCGTCCTTCTGCGCGGCGGCGGCCAAACTGGGCGTTCCCCTCTGCGAGGGGGACGAACGGCTGCTGGTGGTCCCCGCCTCCCACGGGGATTGGAACGAGAGCTTGGACGTGGACGCCAACAAGGCGCTGATGAAGGCGGGACGGCAGCTGGAACCGCTGAGAGAGACCCTCCGGCAGCGGGGCGAGTTGGAAAACGCCTCTCTCGTGGTCAACTGCGGTCTGCCGGGGGAACGGGTGTGGCCCTCCTTCGCCCAGGCGGAGGGAGAGGCCGGGTACTTCTCCCTGGTGCTGCTTCGGCAAGGGACGCAGACCGAACACGGGAAAGCGGGTGAGACAGAGTGAAGCTGTGGATGTCAGGGCTGGACCACCAGCGGACGGAGATGGCGCTGCGGGAGCGGCTGTCCTTCCCACCCGAGCGGGTACGGACGCTGGACCGGACCATTGCCGAGACGGAGGGCGTGACCGGGGCGGTACTGCTCTCCACCTGCAACCGGACGGAGCTGTATCTCACCGCCGGGGACGATTGCGCCCCGCCGGGGCGGCTGCTGTGTCAGGCGGCGGGGGAGGACTGGGACGAATTTGTCTCCTGCTTCGTCACAAGAGAAGGGGAGGACGCGGCCCGGCATCTGCTGGAGGTGGCCTCCGGCCTGCGCAGCCAAATCTGGGGCGAGGACCAAATCATTACACAGGTGGGTAGAGCCATTGAGCTGGCCCAGGAGACCGGGTCTGCCAACGCCGTCCTCTCCACCCTGTTCCGCACGGCGGTGGCGGCGGGCAAGGATGTGAAAACCCACGTCCGCCTGACGGCGGTGCCGTCCTCCGCCGCGGAGGAGGCGGTGGCGCTGCTGACTCAGCGGCTGGGCGGCCTGGAGAGCCGCCGGGCGGTGGTCATCGGCAACGGCGAGATGGGCCGCCGGGCGGCGCGGCTGCTCCGGGCGACAGATTGCCGGGTGACGGTGACGCTGCGCACCTACCGCCACGGGGAGACCGTGGTGCCCTTTGGCTGCGAGACGGTGACCTACGACCGGCGGTATGAGGCCATCGACGGCGCGGACCTCCTCTTTTCCGCCACCACCAGTCCCCATTACACCGTCACCCGGGAGGAACTGGCGCGGCTGAACGCCCGTCCCCCCTGGGTGGTGGACTTGGCAGTCCCACGGGACGTGGAACCGGCGGTGGGGGCGCTGGACGGCGTGACGCTGTACAACGTGGACGACTTCTCCGGCGCACCGCAAGCATCAGACGCGGAAGGTCTGACTCAGGCGGAACAAATCATCGAGCGGCATTTGCGGGAGTTTTACCAGTGGTGGGACTACAGGGAGTGCCTCCCCGTCATGGCGGAGCTGAAAGCCGCCCTGGGTCGCCGGTTCGCGGCGGAGGGCGCAGAGAACTGCCAGCCAATCGTGGATAAAACGGTAGACTTATTGCTGGGCGGGCTGAAAGGCTGTGTTCGCCCGGAGGACCTGCGGGAGTGCGCCGCCAAAATCGACGCATTCACCCGGCCCCGACGGGGAAGCGTGGAAAAAGAGACCCCCTTCCGTTTTCCAGTGTTCACCGACCTGCGGGGCAAAAAAGTGGTCCTCGTGGGCGGCGGCGCGGTGGCCCGGCGGCGCATCGACGCCCTGCGGCCCTTTGGGCCGGAGCTAGTGGTCATCGCCCCGGCGCTGGAAGGGGACTGCCGGGGGGTGGAGTGGCTGCAACGCGCTTACCGCCCCGGCGACCTGGAGGGCGCGTTTCTGGTGATAGCGGCCTCTGACAGCCGGGAGGTAAACCGGCAGGTGGGTCAGGACGCCCGGCAGTTGGGTATTCCGGTCAGCGTGGCGGACCGGAGGGAGGAGTGTACCTTCTTTTTCCCCGCCATCTGTCAGGGCGAAAAGGTGTTGGCCGGGGTGGTTTCCCGCGGGGAGGACCACCGGGCCACGGCGTCGGCGGCGAAGCGGATTCGCAGCCTATTGGAGGAGGAACAGCTGTGAAAATAAGAGTAGGAAGTCGGGCCAGCGCGCTGGCCATTGCCCAAAGTCGGCTGGTGATGGAGCAAATTCTGAAATTGGCCCCGCAAGTGGAGCTGGAGCTGGTGACCCTGACCACCACCCGCGAAAAAATTCTGGACCGCACCCTGGACCAGGTGGGGGGCAAGGGCCTGTTCGTCAAGGAACTGGAACGGGCGCTGTTGGACCGGGAGGTGGATCTGGTCGTCCATTCTCTAAAGGATATGCCCATGGAGCAGGACCCAATGCTGCCGTTGGCGGCGTTCTCCAAACGGGAGGACCCGCGGGACGTGATGGTGCTGCGGCCCGGACTGGAGAAATTCCCCCTCCAGGGAGGTGTGATCAGCTGCGCCTCCCAGCGGCGGACGCTGCAAATCAAAGAGTTTTACCCCACGGCGGAGGTGCGGCCTGTCCGGGGCAACCTCCAGACCCGGCTCGCCAAGCTGGACAGCGGCGAATTTGACGGGCTGCTGCTGGCCGCCGCGGGGCTGAAACGACTGGGGCTGGAAAACCGCATCTCCCGCTATTTTGCCACGGACCAGCTGATCCCCGCCGCGGGGCAGGGCATTTTGGGCATCCAGTGCCGGGCGGACGCGGACCTGCCCTGGATCACCCAGCTCAACGACCCGGACGCCTGCGCCTGCGCCGTGGCCGAGCGGGCCTTTGTCCGCACGCTGGGCGGCGGCTGCACCGACCCCACAGCCGCCCACGCCACCATCCGCAACGGGGTGTTGAGCATGGTGGGGCTGTATGTCGGCCCGGACGGGGAGGCCCGCCGGGGAACCATCGCGGGGCGGTCTGTCCGGGCGGCCCAGCTGGGGGAGAACCTGGCCAACCGTTTGAAGGAACCGGCCTCGTGACCGGCAAAGTGACGCTGGTGGGGGCCGGGCCGGGGGACCCCGGTCTGCTGACCCGGAAGGGGGAGGCGGCGCTGCGCGGGGCGGAGGTGGTGGTCTATGACCGGCTCATCGTGCCGGAGTTGCTGGAGTTGCTGCCCCCCACGGCGGAGCGCATCGACGTGGGCAAGCAGGCCGACTGCCACCCCGCTCCCCAATGGCGCATCAACGAGATTTTGGTGGAAAAGGCCCTAGAGGGCAAAAACGTCGTTCGCCTGAAAGGCGGCGACCCCTTCCTCTTTGGCCGGGGCGGGGAGGAGCTGGACCTGCTGGCGGAGCATCACATCCCCTTTGAGGTGGTCCCCGGTGTCACCTCCGCCATTGCGGCCCCCGCTTACGGGGGCATCCCCGTGACCCACCGGGACTACGCTTCCTCGCTGCACATCGTCACCGGTCACGCGAAGGCCGGTTCCCCCCTGCGAATCAACTTCCGCGCCCTGGCGGAGGCCGGGGGGACCTGCGTGTTCCTGATGGGGGTCTCCGCGCTGGAACGCATCTGCGGCGGTTTGCTGGAAGCGGGCATGGCGGAAAACACCCCCGCCGCCGTGGTGGAACGGGGGACGCTGCCGGGGCAGCGCAAGGTGGTCTCCACCTTGGGGCGGCTGGCGGAGGAGGCCCGCCGAGCGGAGCTCCACAGTCCTGCCGTCATCGTGGTGGGCGGAGTTGCGGCCCTCTCGGACCGGTTCGACTGGTTCGACGCGCTGCCCCTGAAAGGGCGGACCATCGTCGTCACCCGGTCCAAACGCCGGGCGGGGGCGCTGCGCAGCCGCCTGCGGGAGTTGGGCGCGGACGTGGTGGACTATCCCTGCATCGAGACGGTCCCCCGGCGGGAGAACCCTGCGCTGGAACAGTGCCTCGCCCAAATCAATCGCTTCGACTGGGTGGCGTTCACCAGTTCTGCCGGGGTGGAGGTGTTTTTCGACGCCCTCTGGCGGCTGGGGATGGACGGCCGCGCCCTGAGCGGCGTAAAGCTGGCCGCCGTTGGCCCCTCCACCGCCCAGGCGCTGGAGACGCGGCATTTACGGGCGGACTATGTGCCCCCGGTCTACGACACAGAGCATCTGGCCCTGGGCCTCGCCGCGCGGACAAAGGGGCCGGTGCTGCTGCCCCGGGCGGCCCTGGGCAGTCCCATTCTGCCCCGTGTGCTGGAGGAACAAGGCGTTGCTTTTACCGACGTTCCGGTCTACGACACCGTGTTCCCCGGCGAAAACGCGGACGAGGTCCGTTCGCTGCTGGCGGCGGGGGAGACGTGGGTCACGTTTACCTCGGCCTCCACGGTGCGGGGGTTCGTAAACTCCCTGGAGCCGGGAACCGATTTGAGCCGGGTTTTGTGGCTGTGCATCGGCCCCCAGACGGCGGCGGAGTGCGCCCGCCATGGCATCCGCACCCGCGTGGCGCG
This sequence comes from Clostridiales bacterium, assembly GCA_021205205.1. Taxonomy (GTDB): domain Bacteria; phylum Bacillota; class Clostridia; order Oscillospirales; family Oscillospiraceae; genus Onthomonas. Next base: position 6,323 of record JAJPXY010000060.1, on the reverse strand, counting down.
GGAGGCAACCGTCCCCGCCCTGGTGGACCTGATTTTGGACGCCGCCAAAGAGTAAAAAAACCTTTTTCACAGGGGAAAAAGGACAAAAAAACGACAAAGACCGTACCGGGCAAGTTGCTTTCCGGTACGGTCTTTGCGATTTGAGAAAAAATATGATTCAGCGGCGGCTCAGCTCTGCCTCCATGCTGGCCGCCAGCTTTTCCTGAGCGGGGAGCATCCGCCTGTACGTCGCTCGAAAATCTCTAAGCGCCTGTTCCAGCCGGGGCCGGGAGAGATAGGGCAGCAGCGGCTCGAGCATCAGTTCAGCCGCCATTTTGTTCCACTCCGCCGCGTCGCCGCTTTTGCCGGTGTGCAGCACCAGCAGGATGTCGGCGGCCTGATCTGCCCAGCAGTCGGGGGCTTCGGCCTGGGCCAGCGCTCCGGCCAGTTCCTGGGTCAGCTGCCCCACCCGCTCGAGAAATTCCTTGTGGAGGGGGTCATTTGACACGCTGTTGCCCGAAAAGTAGCTCCGCAGCGCGCCAAGCAGACCGCTCTCCCGCTTGAGTGCGTGGTAGTCCTCCTCGTATTGGGAATATGCCTGCCGCAAACTGACCAGAAGCTTGTCGGCCATCCGGCCCTCCTGCATGGTATCGTCCATATTGCCGCCGCCTTTTGTCGAAATTACTTTTATTGTACTACATTGTCTTTGTGACCGTCAACAATTTTTTGCAAAGAAAGCCGCAGGTTTTCTGGCAAACTGGCCAATTCTCGGTTTTGTACATCTTGACGAAAGTATTCCCGGAAACTTTGTCAAGAATTTATCATTCTTTTTGACGTTCCCTCTTGCAACCGGAAGGGAAAAGGGGTATACTTTGTATCAAGATAGTTAGTTAAAAAAATAACAAACTTCACTCCCGCAATCAAACACCAAGGAGGAACCTCTATGTCTTTCATCAACCTGGAAACCCAGGGAGCGGTGGCCGTCCTGACCATCAACCGTCCCAAAGCCCTCAACGCGCTGAACAGCTCCGTTCTGGAGGAGCTGGACGCCGCCGTCGATTCCCTCGACCTGGACGCCGTCCGCTGCCTGGTCATCACCGGCGCCGGTGAAAAGAGCTTCGTCGCCGGAGCCGACATCGGCGAGATGAGCAGCCTGACCAAGGCCGAGGGCACTGCGTTTGGCAAGAAGGGGAACGACGTGTTCCGCAAGATCGAGACCCTGCCCATCCCCGTCATTGCCGCGGTCAACGGCTTCGCCCTGGGCGGCGGCAACGAGCTGGCCATGAGCTGTGACATCCGCATCTGCTCCGACACCGCCGTGTTCGGTCAGCCCGAGGTGGGCCTGGGCATCACCCCCGGCTTCGGCGGAACCCAGCGCCTGGCCCGTCTGGTCAGCCCCGGCATGGCCAAGCAGCTTATTTACACTGCCCGCAACATCAAGGCCGACGAGGCCTATCGCATCGGCCTGGTCAACGCCGTGTATCCTGCCGAGGACCTGATGCCCGCCGCCATGAAGATGGCCGCCGGCATCGCCAAGAACGCCCCCATCGCGGTTCGCGCCTGCAAGAAGGCCATCAACGACGGTCTGGACATGGACATCGACTCCGCCATCGCCCTGGAGGAGGATCTGTTCGGCTCCTGCTTCGAGACCCACGACCAAGTCGAAGGTATGGGCTGCTTCATGAGCCGCGAGAAGCCCAAGCCCAAGCCCGTTTTCACTAACAACTAAATTTCTCCATCCCTTTGACTCAACCCTGCGGTGAAATCCTTCGCTGTTAGACATTGGTTCTATGTAGGGGCGGCCCTTTGCCGCCCGGCGGAACCCACAAGTGTGTTTGGGGGGCCACGGGCCCCCCCGCAAAGGGGGAGGTGGGGGTTGCAAAGATGGGGAAAG
>JAJPXY010000060.1:0-4440 GCA_021205205.1 Clostridiales bacterium | reverse complement strand
TTTAAAACCTTGGGTGTTTCCAATTGGTGTATTTTTGGGGGGGCGGGTGGCCGGCCGTTTAAACCACTCATTTTTCCTGGGCGGCCACGGGCCGCCCCTACAGGGAGTGAGTGACGTTTCCAAAAGTTGAGCAGAAGGAAAAGCGCAAACAACCATCCGCCGCAAGTGCGGAAAACATCCCATCGTTCGCAATTTCAATTTCTATATAAAACTTTTCAGGAGGTCACAAACATGAAAGTTGGTATTATCGGCGCCGGTACCATGGGCCAGGGCATTGCCAAAGCGTTTGCCCAGAGCGGCGTAGAGGTCGCCCTGTGCGACATCAAGGCGGAGTGGGCCGCCGGTGGCAAGGCCAAAATCGAGAAGGGCTACGCCCGTCTGGTCGCCAAGGGCAAGCTGACCCAGGAGAAGGTGGACGCCATCCTGGCCAACATCGCCCCCGGCCTGAAGGAAGATCTCTGCGGCGACGCCGACCTGATCGTCGAGGCCGCCTTTGAGGATATGGGCGTGAAAAAGACCACCTTTGGCGAGCTGGACAAGATCTGCAAGCCCGAGTGCATCCTCGCCTCCAATACATCTTCTCTGTCTATCACTGAGATCGGCAAGGGCATCGAGCATCCTGTTATCGGTATGCACTTCTTCAACCCCGCCGACCGCATGAAGCTGGTCGAGGTCATTGCTGGCGCCAACACCGCCGCCGAGACCGTAGAGAAGATCAAGGAGATCTCCGTCCAGATCGGCAAGACTCCCGTGCAGGTCAACGAGGCCGCCGGTTTTGTGGTCAACCGCATCCTGATCCCCATGATCAATGAGGCCGCCTTCATCAAGATGGAGGGTGTGTCCGACATCGCCGGTATCGACGCCGCCATGAAGCTGGGCGCCAACCACCCCATGGGTCCCCTGGAGCTGGGCGACTATATCGGCCTGGACATCTGCCTGGCCATTATGGACGTGCTGTATGAGGAGACCGGCGACAGCAAGTACCGTGCCTGCCCCCTGCTGCGGAAGATGGTCCGCGGCGGCAACCTGGGCTGCAAGAGCGGCAAGGGCTTCTATGTCTACAACGCCGACCGCACCAAGACCCCTGTTGACGCCCTGTAATTCCTGAAAACCACCGCCGGGGCGCTGCCTGTGTCCCGGCGGGTGTACATAAATCAAATAGGAGGATCTAGTTTTATGGATTTTACTCTGTCCAAAGAGCAGGAACTGGTACAGAAGATGTACCGGGAGTTCGCTGAGAACGAGGTCAAGCCCCTGGCCCAGGAGGTCGATGAGGAAGAGCGCTTCCCCGAGGAGACCGTCAAGAAGATGGCCAAACTGGGCATGATGGGCATCTACTTCCCCAAGGAGTACGGCGGCGCTGGCGCGGACGTGCTGAGCTATGTAATGGCCGTGGAAGAGCTGAGCAAGGTCTGCGGCACCACCGGCGTTATCGTCTCCGCCCACACCTCCCTGTGCGCCGCCCCCATCTTTGAGAACGGCACCCCCGCCCAGAAGGAAAAATATCTGCCCAAGCTGTGCTCCGGCGAGTGGCTGGGCGCTTTCGGCCTGACCGAGCCGGGCGCGGGCACCGACGCCCAGGGCCAGCAGACCACCGCCGTGCTGGACGAGGCCACCGACGAGTGGGTGCTCAACGGCTCCAAGATCTTCATCACCAACGCGGGCTACGCCAACGTGTTCATCATCATCGCCGTTACCGGCACTGTGCTGGACCGCCGCGGCCGCAAGCAGAAGGAAATCTCCGCCTTCATCGTGGAGCGCACCGACCCCGGCTTCTCCGTGGGCAAGCACGAGAAGAAGATGGGCATCCGCGGCTCCTCCACCTGCGAGCTGATTTTCGAGGACTGCCGCATTCCCAAGGACCGTATGCTGGGCGCAAAGGGCAAGGGCTTCGCTCTGGCCATGAAGACCCTGGACGGCGGCCGTATCGGCATCGCTTCCCAGGCTCTGGGCATCGCCGAGGGCGCGCTGGACGAGACTGTCGCCTACGTCAAAGAGCGTAAGCAGTTTGGCCGCAGCATCTCCGCCTTCCAGAACACCCAGTTCGAGCTGGCCGAGATGAAGGCCCGCGTGGACGCCGCCAAGTACCTGGTCTACAAGGCTGCCCTGAAGAAGCAGTCCGTGATGGACGGCGCCAAGGACCGTTACAGCGTCGAGGCCGCTGAGGCCAAGCTGATCGCCTCCCGTACCGCCAGCGACGTGACCCGCCGCTGCCTGCAGCTGTTCGGCGGCTACGGCTACACCCGTGACTATCCCATCGAGCGCATGATGCGGGACGCCAAGATCACCGAGATCTACGAGGGCACCAGCGAAGTGCAGATGATGGTCATTTCCGGCGATCTGCTGAAGTGAGGAGGGTATAATTCACTATGAAAGCTATTGTTTGTGTCAAGCAGGTTCCCGATACCTCCGGCAAGGTTGCCGTGAAGCCCGACGGGACCCTGGACCGCGCTTCTATGGCCACCATCACCAACCCCGATGACCTGAGCGCCCTGGAAGCCGCCCTGGAGCTGAAAGAGCAGACCGGCTGCGAAGTCGTGGTCGTCTCCATGGGCCCCTTCACCGCCGAGGGTATGCTGCGCGAGTGCATCGCCCGGGGCGCTGACCGCGCTGTGCTGATCTCCGGCCGTGAGTTCGGCGGCTCCGACACCTTCGCCACCTCTCAGATCATCGCCGCCGGTATCAACAAGATCGGCGTCGGCCCCGAGGACGTGGTGTTCTGCGGCCGTCAGGCCATCGACGGCGACACCGCCCAGGTCGGCCCCCAGATCGCGGAGAAGCTGCACCTGCCCCAGGTCACCTATGTGGCTGGCATCAAGAAGGAGGGCGACAGCCTGATCTGCAAGCGTATGCTGGAGGACGGCTATATGACCCTCAAGGTCAAGACCCCCTGCCTGCTGACCTGCATCAAAGAGCTGAACACGCCCCGCTATATGTCCGTCAGCGGCATCTTCGAGTGCTATTCCAAGCCCCTGGAGATCTTCGACTATCCCGCGCTGAAGGACGACCCCCTGATCGAGACTGACACCATCGGTTTGAAGGGCTCCCCCACCAACGTGTTCAAATCCTTCACTCCGCCTCAGAAGGGCGCTGGCACCATGGTGGAAAGCGCCAGTGCGCTGGTCGGCATCCTGAACGAGAAGCACCTGATCTGAGAGAGGAGAGTATACTATGTCTGAATACAACTTCACCGATACCGCCGCATTCCACGGCGTATGGGTTTTCTGTGAGCAGCGCGACGGCGTCATCCAGTCCATCAGCTATCAGCTGCTGAGCGAGGGCCGCAAGCTGGCCAACGACATCGGCGTGGAGCTGTGCGGCGTGGTGCTGGGCAGCAGCGTCAACCCGGACTACCTCAAGGCCCTGGGCGGCTACGGCGCGGACCGCGTCTATTATCTGGACAGCCCCCTGCTGAAAGACTACACCACCGACGGCTATGCCAAGGTGCTGTGCGACCTGGTCAAGGACAAGAAGCCCGAGATCGTCCTCATCGGCGCCACCAACATCGGCCGCGACCTGGGTCCCCGCTGCGCGGCGCGCCTCCACACCGGCCTGACCGCCGACGCCACCCACCTGGACATCGACACGACCAAGTATGTGGAGTTCCTGAAAGAGTCCTCCTCTCTGGATATGTCCAAGCAGAAGTTCGACTATGAGGACCGTAACCTGAAGATGACCCGTCCCGCCTTCGGCGGCCACCTGATGGCTACCATCATCTGCCCCCGGTTCCGTCCCCAGATGTCCACCGTCCGCCCCGGCGTTATGCAGACCCAGGAGTACGACGAGGCTTCTGCCGCCAAGGTCGTGGTGGAGAACATCCCCGTGGAGCTGTCCGCTGACGACATCGGCGTGGAGATCCTGGAGATCAAGAAGTCTGCCGCCAAGATGGTGGACCTGATCGGCGCGGACGTCATCGTCTCCGTGGGCCGCGGCATCAGCTCCGACCCAGAGAAGGGCATCGCCCTGGCCGAGGAGCTGGCTGGCGTACTGGGCGGCGTCGTGGGCGCTTCCCGTGCCGTCGTGGACGCCGGTATGATCTCCTCTGACCACCAGGTCGGCCAGACCGGCAAGACCGTCCATCCCCGCATCTATGTGGCTCTGGGCATCTCCGGCGCCATCCAGCACGTGGCCGGTATGCAGGATTCCGAGACCATCATCGCCGTCAACAAGAACGAGTCCGCGCCCATCTTCGGCGTGGCCAACTACGGCATCGTGGGCGACCTGTTCAAGGTCGTTCCCCAGCTGATTGCTGAAATCAAGGCGGTCCAGGCCGCGAAGTAAGCGCGCCTGCCAACAACTGCATATAAACGAGGACGGCTGGCCGCTGGTCAGCCGTCCTTTTTGTCTGTCTGCTTGTGTGGGCGAAAAGAGAAAACCTCTGGCGCGCCTGGCGGACAGCCATAGCCAATGCGAAAAAATCCCCCCACGCCGTCCGCGAAG
>JAJPXY010000024.1 GCA_021205205.1 Clostridiales bacterium | reverse complement strand
ACGCATTTTTGCCGGGCAGCTTTGGTGCGGTGAAAGCGGTCGGCGCGATTCCGTCCCGTTTCCTTTGAAAATTGGTTGGTACACTACCCGCCTGACAATTTTTTACCGAAAAATATAACAGAATACCATTGTCTGAATCGGCAAAGTAGGGTATACTGGTAAAATGGAAATGGAAAAATGGATTTGCCCGTATTCACTGATTGTCCCCCAAAACGCCGTCTCAACCCACCTGACAGAAAGGAAGGCAACAAATGAAACGCACCAAAATCATCTGCACCATCGGCCCCGCCTGTTCCGACGAAGCCACACTGACCGCTATGATCCAGGCCGGCATGAACGTGGCCCGGCTGAACTTCTCCCACGGCACCCGCGAAGAACAGCAGGTAAAAATCGACCTCATCAAAAAGGTGCGGGACAAGCTCCGTGAGCCGATTCCCATTTTGCTGGACACCAAAGGCCCTGAATACCGCATCGGCACCTTTGAAAACCATAAAATTGAGCTGAATGACGGCGACACCTTCACCTTCACCACCGAGAGCGTGGAGGGCACCCAGGAACGGGTCAGCGTCTCCTATAAGGGCCTGGTGGGCGACCTGAACGTGGGCGACATCATCCTGGTCAACGACGGCCTGGTGAAGTTCCAGGTGAAGGAAAAGACCGACACCGACCTGATTTGTGACGTCATCATCGGCGGCGCCCTCTCCGACCGGAAGAGCATGAGCTTCCCCGACAAGGTCCTCAAGCAGGTCTACCTGAGCAAGCAGGACAAGGCCGACCTGCTCTTCGGCATCCAGAACGACGTGGACTTCGTGGCCTGCTCCTTCGTCTCCTGCGCCCAGGACGTCATCGACGTGCGCAACTTCCTGGACGCCAACGGCGGCAAGGACATCCGCCTCATCGCCAAGCTGGAGAACCGGGCCGGCGTGGACAACGCCGAGGAGATCCTGGAGCACTGTGCCGGTCTGATGGTGGCCCGTGGCGACCTGGGCGTGGAGATCCCCTATGTGGAGCTGCCCGCCATTCAGAAGCGTCTTATCACCATCTGCCGCTTGAAGGGCGGCCTGGCCATCACCGCCACCGAAATGCTGGAGTCCATGATCTCCAAGCCCCGGCCCACCCGTGCGGAGATCTCCGACGTGGCCAACGCCGTCTTTGACGGCACCAGCGCCATCATGCTCTCCGGCGAGACCGCCGCAGGCCGTTACCCGGTGGAATCCGTCACCGCCATGGCGAACATCGCCGTCGAGGCGGAGAAGAACACCCACTACGCCGAGCGGTTCAAGCGCTACACCTTCGAGCTGCAAAACCTGAACGACGCCCTGTCCCACTCCACCTGCCAGCTGGCCATCGACACCAACGCCACCTGCATCGTGGCCACCACCCGCACCGGCACCACCGGCCGCATGATCTGCCGGTTCCGCGCGCCTATGCCCATCATCGGCATGACCACCAGCGAAAAAGCCTACCGGCAGCTGGCCCTGAGCTGGAACGTGAAGCCCATGATCGTGGAGGAGTTTTACTCCACCGACGTGCTGTTCTACCACGCGGTCCTCATGGCCCGGGCCTCCGGCCTGGCCAAGGCGGGCGACACCATCGTCATCACCGGCGGCATGACCAACGGCAAGAGCGGCAACACCAACCTCATCAAGGTCGAGACCCTCAGCGAGGTTCCCCAGCGGCGGCTCGGCCTGATTACGGAGGCCGCGCAGATGGGCCATATGGAAGAATGAAAACCTCCTGAAACGCCTCCCTCAACAAGCAGCAAAACGCGCCCGGATACAGCACAAAACCTGTATCCGGGCGCGTTTGGTTTCAAAGGAACATTACAGTGAATCCCGCAGCTTTAGCTCATACCCCAACATGACATGCCGCACGGGAACATTTTCCTTTCCCTCCAGCAGGGAGAGCATCATCCGGGCGGCCTCCCGGCCGCTTTCCTCGTAAAAGTAGTGGGCGGTGGTCAAGGCGGGTTCCACCACGCGGCAGGCCCAGCTGTCCCCAATGCCCACCACGGAGAGGTCCTCCGGCACCCGCCGCCCCATCTTTTTGGCGGTCTGAATGACCCCAACAGCAGCGGTGTCGGTGGCGCAGACGATGGCATCCAGTGCGGGTTCCCGTTCCAGCAGCAGCCGGGCCTGTTCGTAGCCGCTGTTGTGTCCAAAGTCTCCCTCAGTGAAGCAGATCTCATCCTCCGCAATGCCATACTCCCGACAGGCGTCCACCAGGGCCTTCCGGCGCAGATAGCCCACCGCCACGTCCCGCTGAGTGACACCGATGTACCCAATGCGGCGGCGGCCCTTTTTCAGCACCAGCTCGTCCAATTCCCTGGCGGCCTCATAGTCGTTGTGGTAGACGCAGGGGAACTGGCGGTGCCGCTGGCCCACCAACACCACCGGAATGCGCATATGGGACAGCATTTCCTCATGCTCTGGCGTGATGATCGTCGCCAGTAGAATCACTCCCGCCACCCGGTTGGCCCCGAACAGCTTCAGGTACTCCAGTTCCTTTTTCTCGTCGTTGTCGGTGTTGGCCAGCAGGAACATATAGTTTTCACGGTTGAGCACGTCGCTGATACCCGCTGTCACTTCCGCTACGGCGGTAGAACTGATTTTGGGCACAATAACGCCGATTTGCCGAATTTTACCGGTGCGCAGCATTTGGGCATAGGTGTCCGTCCGGTAACCGGTCTCATCGATGACCGCCTTGATGCGCGAGCGCTTCTCCTGGCTCAGGCTGCCCCCGTTCAGGTAGCGGGAGACAGCGGCATTGGACACACCCGCCATTTTTGCAATTTCGTTTATGGTCATGGTTTTCTCCCACCAAACAATAACTTACAATGATATTTATCTATAATCATATCACAGCGATGCCGCATTTGCAAACGGCAGTTTTGGCCCTCATTGCAGCCCGTGGGGACATTTTTTCCCCTCGTCGTCCACGGTGACGAACACCAGCTCCCCAGCGCAGCAAGGCGCGCCGCTGAGCAGCTCCCGGCCCTGGATATACAAGTGAATGCTGGTGACGCCCAGCGTCACCGATTCCACCCCCAACTCCAAAATCTCCCCCGGCACCATGGGCCGCAGCAGGCGGATGTTCTCCGCCCCCGCCATGACGATGTGGTCGGTGCGGCGGCGCAGCTGAGCAGTGGCGATGAAGGCCGTCTCCGCCATCCAGTCCATGATCTGACCGGCGTAAAGGGTGTTGTGGTGGTTCAGATGCTCCGGGCGGAGCTGATGGCGGGTGATGATCTCCATGGCGGCGGCCTCCGTTTCTGTGGTTCGTTCATTGTACCTCTTTTTGCGCTCCGGCGCAAATTTTTCGTGGATTTTCCACCGGCGCGGCGCTATCCCCCGCAGACCAGTCCGCCGTTGACCCCGAACACCTGACCGGTGAGAAAACCGGCCTCGTCTCCCGCCAGGAAGCAGGCCAGGTTCGCCACATCCTCCGGCGTCCCCAGCCGCCCCAGGGGGGTCTCCTCCGCCAGTTCGTCCAGCGTCTCCCGGGAGAACTCCGCAAGCATATCGGTTTGAATGACGCCAGGGGCGATGCAGTTGGCCGTGATGTGGCTGGGGCCGACCTCCTTCGCCAGAGCCTTGGTGAAGCTGATGACTGCGCCCTTGGCGGCGGAGTAGGGCACCTCGCAGGAGCCGCCCACCTGCCCCCACATGGAGGACACGGTGATGATGCGCCCGGCCTGGCGGCGGATCATGTGGGGCAGTGCCGCCCGGACAGGGTAAAACACCCCGTTCACGTCCACGGCGAACACCCGCGCCCAGTCCTCATCGGTGCAGTCCTGGAGCAGGTCCACCGGCAGGGCAATCCCGGCACAGCACACCAGCGTGTCCAGCTGGCCGAAGGTTTCCAGCACCGTTTCCACCATGGCGTTCACCTGTGGGGCGTTGGAGACGTCCGCCTGGACCGGAAATGTCGCCGGTCCTAGCTCCCGGCAAAGGGCCAGCGCCGCCTCCTCCGAGCGGTGGTAATGGACGGCCACCCGCCAGCCCTCCCGGGCGAAGCGGCGGGCCGCAGCCGCGCCAATGCCCCGGCTGGCGCCGGTGATTAGAACTGTTTTTTGCATAAACCCCTCCCCATGGGACAAAGCGGGCATGAATCTGACGGATATTCACAAAAGGTTCATATTTTCTTTGCAATCCCTTCAAACATTCCCCACCGGGCTGTGTTAGGATGTATACAAGCAATCAATGAATCTCCCTCTTGTTGATTGCGCCTCTCTCTTTTTCATTATATTCCTTCCTTAAAAACAAGCCCTCTGCCCGGTCAAACAGGCGGAGGGTTTGTTTTGCATTGCTGAACTGGGCTTACTTCAGCTTGATCTTCACGCCGGGCTTACCCTGCTGGTGGTCCTTGCGGTTGGCCTCCCGGACGCCCAGCTTCTCCCCGGTTTTGGGATCCATAACATAGGTGTTGTCCAACTGCCCCCGGAGAGAGGCGCGTACCGCCGCCAGATATTCCTGCCGCAGGGCGGCCTGCTCCGCTTTTTCCTCCGCCGTCAGGGGTTCAGCCTTGCTCTTGCGGGCCAGGGCGTTGATGCGGTCGATTTTTTCCTGTGAGATACCCATGTGCTGTCTCTCCTTTTGCAGATGCTGCTCTGATTGTAGCAGAAACGCGGCCAAAAGACAACCTGAAATTCAACCGTTAAAATTTCATGAAAAAACGCTTTGCGTGCCCTGTGGGGGCTTGTTTTCTCCCGCGCCAACGGATATAATGCAAACCATGTGAATCCATCCACCCAGGGCCTCCCGGCCCGCACGTCACAGAAAGGACTTACCTATGGCTGGTACCCGTTCCTCTGCCTTCACGCGCTTTTTACTGCTGCTGTTCCGCGTGGTCTTTACGGTTTTTGCCGTGGGTACCACGGTGTTTATCTTTTCCAATTCCCTGGAGATCGGCGCTGCCTCCTCCGCCCGGAGCCAGCAGGTCACCGCCCTGCTCAACCGCTATCTGTCCCCAATGGGGCTATATCTGACCGAGGCGGTGGTCCGCAAGCTGGCCCACTTCGCGGAATATACGCTGCTGGCCTTCTGGTTCACGCTCTGCCTCCGGGTCTACACCCGCCACTACTTCCGCCACATCAGCTGGCCGCTGTTTCTGGTGCTGCTGGTGGCCAACGCGGACGAGACGCTGCAAACCTATGTGGCCAACCGCAACGGCTCCATCCGAGACGTGTGGATCGACTTCGGCGGCGGTGTGACCGGCGTGTTGGCCGCGCTGGTCATTATCATGCTGCTGGGCGGCTTCTGGCATCTGCTGGGATTCGGGCGGCACAAGGAGCAATGAGCAATTAGCAATGTGAATTATTGAAGTGAAAACCTCTTGCCTCCCCGAAAGGGCAAGGAGGGGCAACGCCCCGGAAGTGCCGCATGATGGCGGAGGGGGTTCAGTATAATCTGAGAAAGGGATCTTGAGATTTCCAAAACCCGAATAAGCAAACAAAAGGGGCGGTATCCAAACGGATACCGCCCAAACTTCCGTGGGAAGGAAGAAGTTGGTGGGATGGTCAGGCGTTTGCTTTCGCTTTCGCCTGTTTTGTCAGGGTCTGGATGCCCTCGATAGCCAGGATGATGGCCAGGACCACCAGCAGGCAGGCGATGATGACCTGCGCGTAGGGACCCCAGTCAGCGCCGCCGGCGGTGATGAGACCGATCTGAGTCTTAATGGTCAGAATCAGGCTGCAAATGGTGACCACCAGCATGAAGCCCATGGGGAACAGGAACATCTTGTTGTTCTTGCCCACGTTGCCCAGCCAGGTAGCGACGGCCAGCAGGCCCAGGCCAGCCAGCAGCTGGTTGGCAGCACCGAACAGGCCCCAGATCTTGGCGTATCCAGTCATGCCCAGGCCGACGCCCAGCACCGCGGAGATGATGGTGGCGACATAAGTGTTGGACAGGACCTTCTTGTAACCGGTAGGCTCCTCGCCCTCATCGACCCACAGCTCCTGGAACATGAAGCGGGCCAGACGGGTGGCGGTGTCCAGAGAGGTCAGGCAGAAAGCGGAATAGGCCAGGCTCAGCAGCTTGTAGAGGATGCCCTCAGCCCCAGCCAGACCGGGGATGGTGGCGACCATCTTGGAGATGCCGCCGGCGAAGATGCCGACCGCGCCCAGACCGTCCAGGGTGCCGCCGTTGACCTTGTAGGAATAAGCCACAGCGCACAGGGTCAGGATGGCCAGCACGCACTCCAGCAGCATACCGCCGTAGGCGATAGGCTTGGCGTCGGTCTCTTTGTCCAGCTGCTTGGAAGTGGTGCCGGAGGAGACCAGGGAGTGGAAACCGGAAATGGCGCCGCAGGCCACGGTGGTGAACAGAACGGGGAACAGATAGGAACCGTTCACGTTGAAGCCGCCGAACATGGGCATGGCGTCCATGGAGGGATGCGCACCGATGACGCCCACCAGAGCCACCGCCAGCATGGCGTACAGCAGGAAGCCTGCAAATAAAAAGTCAAGCCCAAAATGAGCTTGACGAAAAAATATTTG
>JAJPXY010000044.1 GCA_021205205.1 Clostridiales bacterium | reverse complement strand
TTTATGAATTTGGGGCCAGGTGCTTTACCTGACCCCAACATTTATTATAGAACCAGAAAAAATAGCACAGCAAACAGGAAGAACCTCCGGCGAAAGGTTCCTCCTGTTTGTTGGCTTTGCGCCAGGCTCAGACAATGACCTGCTTCTTCCGGGGGTACAGGATCTCCCGGTAGTCCAAGTCGCCCCGGTTCAGGCCCATGATGAGCATTTCAGCAGTGGCGATGTTGGTGGCCACAGGGACGTTGCCGATGTCGCAAAGGTGGCAGATATACTTCAAATCGTCCACATAGTCGTCGTTCTTCGGGCCGGTGAAAAACAGCACCATGTCGATCTCGTTATAGGAGATGTGGGCGCCGATCTGCTGGCTGCCTCCGTGCTCATGGGAGAGGCACAGCTTGATATCCAGACCGGTGGCCTCCGCCACCATCCGCCCGGTGGTGTTGGTGGCACAAATCGTGTGCTTGGCCAGGATGCCGCAATAGGCAATGCAGAACTGGACCATCAGCTCCTGCTTGCTCTCGTCCGCCAAAAGCGCAATGTTCATAATGATTAAGCTCCTTTCATGCAGCCGTCGCCGGTCTGTTGTCGTTGTGGGTGGAAAAGGGAACCGGGGTCAGAACCGATGCAGCGGCACCTGCTCACCGGTCAGCCGCCGGGCAATGTTATAATACCCAATGCAAGCCCCCCGGCGCTGGCAAAGGATCAGCGGCTGGCCTTTGCCGCCACAGATGGGCACCTGGCTGTCCTCCGGGACGACCCCCAGCAGGGGCAGCCCGGCAGTGTCCATGGCGTCGTCGATGGTAGTGTGGAGCTTCCGCAGCAGCTTGCGGGAAACCTTGTTGACCACTAGATGGATAGGAATGTTTTGCTTTTGCAGCTGGGTGACGGCCTGCTGGGCATCCCGCAGGGCGGCAGGCTCGGTGGTGGCGACCACAATGGCCCGGTCTGCGCCGCAGGCGGCCAGCTGAAAGCCCATGCCGATGCCGGCTGGGCTGTCCAGCAGACAGTAGTCATACTGCTCCCTGGCCTGGGACAGCAGCGTCATCAGGTCCAGCTGGTCGAAATGGGAGGCGCGGCTGTTGAAGGGGGCTGTCAGCAGGAAGAGGTTTTTGATTTTGGGGTGCTCCACCGCCGCCTGGGCCAGCGTACACCGGTGATAAATCACATCGGAAAAATCCATCAGCACCAGGTCGCTCATGCCCAGCGTCATGTCCAGGTTGCGCAGGCCGATGTCCATATCCAGGCACAGCACTCGCTTCCCCATGGCGGCCAGACAGGAGGCCACGCCCCCCACAACGGAGGTTTTTCCGGTTCCCCCCTTGCCGGAGGTGACTACGATTGTAATACCCATTGTCGTCCTCATTGTATGTATCAGTTTAACAAAAAAGTTCTTCCATTGCAACAGCTTTTTGTGAAAATTCTAAAACCTCCGCCGGACGAAGGCAGCCGCCCTCGCAACCGCTTTTCGGCGTTTGCTTTGCGGGATGCGTTCCCTCTGTTTACAACGGGTCCTTTTTGATTTTCGCAAACCGCCGGGGATACCGCTGCGGCGTGGGACGGACCTTCTCCACACGGATCACCTTGTGGGTCACGTCTGTTCCGGGGATTTGATAGGTATACGCGGTCTGGAGCCGCCCGCCCAGCAGGGTGATGGCGCGCCCCGCCCGGTCCACCTCCGGGCCGCAGTCCCAGCCCTTCATGGCCAGGAACACGCCGCCCACCCGCAGAAAGGGGAGGCATAGCTCCGCCAGCACCCGCAGATCCGCCACGGCCCGGGAGGTGACGATGTCGTATTGTTCCCGGTGCTCGCCTTGCAGGGCCAGCTCCTCCGCCCGGCCGTGGAGGCAGACCACATCCTCCGCCCCCAGGGCAGGAGCGGTCTGGGCCAGCCACTGGACGCGCTTGTCGAGGGAATCCAGCAGAGTCAGCCGGATGTCCGGCTGGCACAGCTTCAGCACCAGACCAGGGAACCCCGCGCCGGTGCCCACGTCCAGCACGGATTTTTCCGTGAAGTCCGCCGCGTTCAGCAGGGCGGCGCAGTCCAGCATATGGAGCCGGGCCACCGCCGTAGGGTCAGTGATGGCAGTCAGGTTCATCACCTGGTTTTGCTCCAGCAGCAGCTGCCCATACCGGGCCAGAGCCGCGCCAGGGGCGGGGGACAGGCCCATTTCTCTCAGGCCATCCTCGATCAGTTCCTGCATGGCGTTTCCTCCGGAGGTTGCCTCTCCGGCGCAACAGGTAAATTTGGAAAGCCGGTCAGACAGATATTTATAGATAAATTTATTTTACCACCTTTCCCCCACTTTTTCCACACAAATTCATCATTTAATGGATTATTTTTTTCTCCGGCCAAAAGAAAAAGCACCGCCTCTCTTTTTGGCGATGCGAAACCGCAAATGTGCGCTATTTCGTCCTGGTCTTGTGCTTGGGGATGGTGATGGTCAGGGTGATGTCCTGCTCCGTTTCCGCCTTGCCGCAGGTGGCGTTCAGCCCGCTGCGCTGCATGGTATCCAGACCCCGGCGGAGGGTATTCAAGAACAGGCGCACATCCCGGATGTAGATGGTGGGTTTTGCCCGGGGCTTGGGCGCTTCCGGCTGGTCGGAGAGCAGGCTGTCGATGTAGGCGTCGGTTTTTGCCACGTTCAGCCCTTCGCTTACAATATATTCCAGCACCTCCTCCCGTTGCTCCTCTGGCAGACGGAGCAGGGCTCGGCCGTGTCGCTCCGTCAGCTGCTCCTGCCGCAGTCGGTCCAACAGGGGAGGGGACAGCTTCAACAGCCGCAGCTTGTTTGCCACAGCGCTCTGACTTTTCCCCACCCGTTTTGCTGCCTCCTCCTGAGAGAGGTGATAGGTGGAGATCAACGTTTGCAGCGCTGTCGCCTCCTCCACGAAGTCCAGATCCCGCCGCTGTAGGTTCTCAATCAGCGCTAAGAGGGAGGACTCCAAATCGTCGGCGTTGACCAGGATGCAGGGCACCTGTTCCAGTCCGGCCAGCCGGGCAGCCCGCAGCCGCCGCTCTCCGGAAATCAGCTCATACTTTCCGCCCGACAGCCGCCGGACGGACAGAGGCTGGAGAACGCCATGCTCCTGAATGGACGCGGCCAGCTCGTTCAGTCCCTCCGGGTTGAAGTGCGTCCTGGGCTGGTTGGGGTTGGGGACAATGCTCTCCACCGGGAGGAACAACACCCGGTTGCTCTCGAACAGCCCTCTCTTTCGTGCGAACGGCAAATTGCTCACCTCCATCGGTTGTTTTCCTATAGTGTAGCAGGACGGGCGTGGAAATGCCGTCGAAAGCCGGGAAATGGAAAAAATTCTTGTTTTTCTTCGGATGTGAAGTGTTTTTTGCCTACCTCTCATCTGGTGTTTCACGTGAAACACAGGTGGTTTCCCCGTTGATTTTCTCGTGAAACACATTTTTGTGGTTTTTTGCCCGGAAACAGTTGAAATCATTTTCTGAAACTACTATAATAGAGAAGTACCGTGAAACACAGAAAGGACATGGCTGTATATGGCAAAACGAATTGTCATCGCAAACCAAAAGGGCGGCGTGGGCAAGACCACCACCGCCGTCAACCTGGCCGCCGCCCTCCAGCAACAGGGGGAACGAACCCTGATGGTTGACTTTGACCAACAGGCCAACGCCACCTCAGGTTTGGGTGTAGATAAAAACGCCGTCTCTCCCAACATCTATGACGTATTGGTGAACGGTGCGGACCCAAAACGGGCGGTGGCCCGCACCCCCTGGTGTGACGTGCTACCCTCTCATAAATCTCTGGCCGGGGCAGGTGTGGAACTGATCGGCCTCCCGGACCGGGAACATCTGCTGAAAAAAGCGCTGGACGTGCTGGAGCCGGATTACGACTACATCATCATCGACTGCCCGCCGTCGCTGGAGCTGCTGACGCTGAACGGACTATGCGCCGCCAAAAGCGTCCTGATTCCGGTCCAGTGCGAGTATTATGCACTGGAGGGGTTGAGCGACCTGCTCTCCACCATCCGTATCGTCAAGCGGCAGCTGAACCCCGACATCGACATCGAGGGTGTTTTGCTGACCATGTACGATGGGCGCACCAATCTCTCCATTCAAGTGGGGGAGGAGGTCAAGCGTCACTTCAAAGGCAAGGTCTACTACACGTTGATCCCCCGCAACGTGCGGCTTTCGGAGGCGCCAAGCCACGCCAAACCCATCATCGCCTATGACCGCTGGTCCCGGGGCGCGGAGGCATATTTAGCGCTGGCCCGGGAGATCATCTCCAAAAACCAGTGATGTTTCACGTGAAACACGGCAAAATAAACTGAGAGACAGAGAGGAGCAGTGCAATGGCAAAACGAAACACGTCCTCCGGGTTGGGCCGGGGGCTGGGCGCCCTGCTGGGCGAAGCCGCCCTGGAGCCAGAGCAGGAGGGCGTCACCAAGCTACCCATTGAAAAGGTCCAGCCCAACACCGCGCAGCCCCGGAAGCTCTTTGAGCCGGAAGCCCTCTCCGACCTGGCCGACTCCATCCGACAACACGGGATGCTCCAACCCATCTGCGTCCGGCTGCTGGCCAGCGGGTATTACCAAATCATCTCCGGCGAACGCCGGTGGCGTGCCGCCCGGGAGGCGGGTCTGGAACAGGTGCCGGTCATCGTCATTGAGGCAGACGACAGGAAGGCCATGGAGCTGAGTCTCATTGAAAACCTCCAGCGGGAAGACCTGAACGCTATGGAAGAAGCCCAGGGCTACCTGACCCTGATGCAGGACTACGGCATGACCCAGGAGGCCGTCTCCCAACAGGTGGGCAAGAGCCGCAGCGCCGTAGCCAACGCCGTCCGCCTGCTGAGTCTGCCGGAGGATTTGAAAGTTCTGGTGGAGGAGGACAAGCTCACCGCCGGTCACGCCAGAGCCATCCTCTCCGTGGCGGACGAGGACGCAAGATATGCTTTGGCGGAAAAAATCATCTCCGACTCCCTCTCCGTCCGACAGGCGGAGGAGCTGGCGAAAAAACTCTCCGCCCCCCAGGCGGAGGAGCCGCCAAAACCGGAGCCGGACCCCATGAAGGTGGACTACGCGGCCCTGGCAGCCAAGGACCTGGGGGACAAGTTGGGCCGGAAGGTCAAAATCGTTTCCGGCAAGCGGAAGGGCCGCCTGGAGCTGGAGTATTACGGCGTGGACGACCTGAACGACCTGCTGGACGCCCTGCAAGGGATGCCAAAGCGGGAAAAATCGTAATTTTTTCCGCGCAGTCTTGACACGGCACAACCTGTGAGACTAAAATATCGCTGTAGGGACATTGTCCCGGCAAACAACAGAACAAGGGGAACGTTATGTTAGACATTAAATTTGTCCGCGACAACCCGGAGGTTGTCAAGCAGAATATCAAGAATAAGTTCCAGGACGAAAAGCTCCCTCTGGTGGACCAGGTCATCGACCTGTATGCCCAGGCGCTGGACGCCAAGCAGAAGGCCGAGGCCCTCCAGGCCAATCGGAACGCCCTGTCCAAGCAAATCGGAATGTTGAAGGGCCAGGCCAAAAAGAACCCCGCCCTGGCGGAGGAAAACGAGGCCAAAGTCGCCAAGCTGACCGCCAAGGTCACCGCCGAGTCGGAGGAGCGGGAGGCCCTGCTGGCAAAGCAGGCCGAGCTGGACGGCAAGGTGCGAGAGATCATGCTGGTCATCCCCAACATCATCGACCCCTCCGTGCCCATCGGGCCGGACGACTCCTGCAACGTGGAAGTGCAGAGGTTCGGAGAGCCGAAGGTGCCCGACTTCGACATCCCCTACCACACAGACATCATGGGAGCTTTTAACGGCATCGACCTGACCAGCGCCCGCCGGGTGTCCGGTACCGGGTTCTACTACCTCATCGGCGACGTCGCCCGGCTCCACGAGGCTGTGCTGGCCTACGCCCGGGACTTTATGATCGACCGGGGCTTCACCTATGTAATCCCGCCCTACATGATTCGAGGCGAGATGGTGGAGGGGGTCATGTCCTTCCCGGAGATGGATGCCATGATGTACAAAATCGACGACCCCACCGTCACCGACCCCAAAAACAATCTGTACCTCATCGGCACTTCGGAACACTCCATGATTGCCCGGTTCAACGGCCAGATCATCCCTGACCAGGAGCTGCCCCTGACCCTGACCTCCTACTCCCCCTGCTTCCGCAAGGAGAAAGGCTCCCACGGCCTGGAGGAACGGGGCGTCTACCGCATCCACCAGTTCGAGAAGCAGGAAATGATCGTCATCTGCCGCCCGGAGGACTCCATGAAATGGTATGACGTGCTGTGGCAGAACTCCGTGGATTTGTTCCGCAGCCTGGACATCCCCGTGCGGCAGCTGGAGTGCTGCTCCGGCGACCTGGCGGATTTGAAGGTCAAATCCTGCGACATCGAAGCCTGGTCCCCCCGGCAGAAGAAATACTTCGAGGTCTGCTCCTGCTCCAACCTGGGCGACGCACAGGCCCGTCGGCTGGGCATCCGCTACAGCGAGAAGGTGGAGACAGTGGACAAGAATGGCCGCAAGAAGGTCAAGAACGTCACCAAGCTGGCCCACACCCTCAACAACACCTGCGTAGCGCCTCCCCGTATGCTCATCGCCTTCCTGGAGAACAACCTGAACGCGGACGGCTCCGTGAACATCCCCGAGGCCCTGCGCCCCTACATGGGCGGCAAGGCCAAGCTGGAAAAGGCCAAGACCTATATCCCACCCCAGGACTGACCTCCACCCTTCGGTTTTTGGGAGACCGCCGCAAGCTCTCTCCTGAGAAATAAATCATCCACAAATCAAAGACAAAGGAGAGAACATCATGAAAAAAATCGCCTGGGTAGAAGAATTTAAAACTTTCATCATGCGGGGCAACGTGCTGGACATGGCCGTCGGCGTGATCATCGGCTCCGCCTTCACCGCCATCGTCACCTCCATCGTGGAAAACCTGCTGACCCCCATCATTGCCCTCATCATGGGCAGCACCGACTTTTCCGGCATCAAGGTCGGCCCCTTCGGCGTCGGCGCGGTCATCAACGCCATCATCACCTTCCTCATCACCGCCTTTGTGGTGTTCTGGATCGTCAAAGTGGTCAACAAGATCATGCCCAAAAAAGAGGAAGAACCCCCTGCGCCTGCCGGTCCCACCACTGAGGAGCTTCTGACCGAGATCCGCGACCTGCTCAAGGAGCAGCAGGGCAAGGAGCCGCAGGAGAAAGAGCTGCCGTAATGCTCTCAAAACGCATTTGGGCCATGATGGGCGTGGTGTACATGGTCATCATCATCCTGCTGATGGTCTACTGGATGGCCACCATGGACCTGATTTCCGGCATCACGGGCATCATGCTGTTCCCCGCCTTTGCCGCCCTGTCCGCCCAGTTCTTCAACCGGAGGTGGATCATCCGCCATGGGCGGGTAGGCCATGTGGAGGACCCCGACTTCCAGGAGCCGCCCTATCCCCAGCCCGGCGGCGGGGCAGAGCTGGCGCGGGGCATTGTCTGCGCCATCATTGCTCTGGTCCTGCTCATCGTGGGCATATTCCAGCTGATTGCATACCTGACCACATGAATGAAACGCCGTCCCTCACAGGGGGCGGCGTTTTTTTGCTTTTGAGCAACAAGCGTCTCCTTTACAACCCGGCGTATTTAGGGTATAATACAAACAGAAACTTTGGCAGGGGAGGGGCGCTCATGTCTGTGCAAACACTGATGGACCTGCTCTCCGCAAGCGACTGGGGCATCAACCAGCCTCTGGTGGACGCCCTGCACCGCTGGCCCGGGTATCTTCTGTTCCGAAAGGCGGCGGAGGAACTGGACGACTCTGTCCTCTTTGCCAGCCTCATCCACGGCCCCGGCCACATCTACCGCACCCTCTGTCACGGCGCATTCTGCGCCATGGAGGAACCACTCACACCAGAGGACACCCGCCTGCTGCTGCTGGCCTGCGCCTACCACGACGTGGGGCGGGAAAACGACACCCTGGACGAACTCCACGGCTGGCGCGCCGCCCAGCGGCTCCCGGCCATCACCGGCCTGACAGGAGAGGACTTGAAGCTGGTACAGGCGGCGGTAGACGCCCACTCCCGCAGCGACGCCGCTCTGACCCCAACGGTGGAAGGCTACCACCTGGCGGATATGCAGCGGGGCCTGGCCCTGGCGGAACTGCTGAAAGACGCCGATGGGCTGGACCGGGTGCGCATCTGGGATTTAGACCCCGCCTATCTCCGGCGGGAAGCCAGCCGCCAGCGGGCCGCCTTTGCCAAAGAACTCTATCTGCGCTACCAGCGGACCACTGGCGGCGCGCTCGTTCCTGCCTTTGTGCAGGAGTGGAAACACCTGGACGCCCAGGGTGAACCTCTGCCGCCGTCCGCCACCTGAAACATTGGAGGTTTTTTCCATGAAGAACGCATGCAAGATCCTTGGCGTCTCCCTGGGGACCGCCGCCCTGATGCTGGGAGTCATACGACTGTGCTTCCGGCTCCAGAGCCTGTTCCACACCGTCGTCACCGGCGACGCGGAGGAAGACGACGCGTGCTGGCCTGTCTGAGGACCGCCTGCGTACCAGGAGAAAAGAGAGTCTGAATCAGCTGGGGCGGCAGCCTTCTGCCGTCCAATTTTTGTGCCGCAGACGCCCGCGATGGAGCGGTCAGCTGAAAATCCCCGCGATAAACCAAACAAGGACAGTAAAAATCCCCAAAATTCACGCCGATTTTTCAACGAATTTAAAAATATCCCCAAAGTGCCTATTGACAAACGGAGATTCAGGGCGTATTATAACTATAATCAAGACCATGTCGCATGGTTTGCTGTGCCCTGTCCAAGACTCCCTGGGCATATTCGGAGGGAGGGAAAATAGAATGGCTGAAGTTCGAGTGAGAGAAGGCGAATCTCTGGATAATGCTCTGAAGCGTTTTAAGCGTTCCTGCGCAAAGTCCGGGGTCCTCGCTGAGGTTCGTAAGCGCGAGCATTATGAGAGTCCCAGCGTCAAGCGCCGCAAGAAGTCTGAGGCGGCTCGGAAAAACCGCAAGAGATATTACTAATGAGTCTGTCAGACCCCGTGCTGTTGCGCGGGGTCTTTCTCGTCCAAACAGCAGGCGAGCCAAAAAGAACCGCCGGACTCACGTCCGGCGGCCTTTTTTTGAAAGAAAGAGAGAAAAGAAAGGAGAAAAAATGAAAAACAATCAGCGCAGCTCACGTTGCCCTGCTCGCTTGCTGCAAGGATAGAATACCAGATACCAGAGGGGAGGTGTTGGACAAATTGAGAAGAATTTGCGAAGAAATTTTGAATCGTAACGGAACCATTACACCCCAGTCAAATCAAAGCTCGGCACATACCGGGCGCTGGCGGCGTCCCGCTCCTGGACGAAGCCGCTTAGCCCCAGATTCGCCATGTACTCCGCTGCGGATTTGGCCTCTCCCTTGCGCAGAGGGCGGTCGATCTCCGGGAACTCCTCCGCACGGCCCAGGGGGACGTACTGGCTCATCAGGGAGAACAGCACCGCCCCAGGGGGGAACTGCTCGCTGACCCAGTCCATCACGGCCCTGGCCTCCCGCACCTGGCCGGGCAAAATCAAATGCCGGATGATAAGCCCCCGGCGAATCAGCCCGTTTTCGTCCAGCTGCACTGGCCCCACCTGGCGATACATCTCCAAAATGGCCTCCGTGGCCCGCTGGGGGTAATCCGCCGCGCCGGAATACCGGACGGCCTTCTCCGGGTCCAGATATTTCAGGTCGGGCAGGTAGACGTCCACCTCGCCCTCCAGGGCGCGCAGCGTCTTCACCCGCTCGTAGCCGCCGGTGTTCCACACCACGGGGACGCCAACAGGCTGCTCCAGCGCCTGAGAAATCACAGGAGCGTAGGGTGTGGGGGAGACGAGGTTGATGTTGTGCGCCCACTGGTCGATCAGTTCCGCAAAAATCTCCCGCAGGCGGGAAACAGAGATGGTTTTACCCTGCCCCAAATGGCTGATGGGTTCGTTCTGACAAAAAACGCACCGCAGGGTGCAGCCGGAGAAAAACACAGCCCCCGACCCCCGTGTGCCGGAGACAGGCGGCTCCTCCCACCGGTGGAGGGCAGCCCGGGCCAGCCGGGGCTGGCTGGGCATTCCGCAGAATCCCAGCCCTTCTGTCACCGTCCGCAGGGCGTTGCAGCGGCGGGGGCAGAGGTTGCAGCGAAAGGCGTTGGCCTCGTGTTCCACAGCCATCACAGCTGGCAGCTGCGGAACACCAGCCCCATCAGCCGGTCGGCGCACTGGCTGACGGAGAGGCTCTCCGTGTCCAACACCAGCTCCGGGCAGGTGGGCGGCTCATAGGCGCTGTCCTTGCCGGTGAAGTTGGCGATGTCTTTCTGATACAGTCCCTTGGGGTCACGAGCCTGGCAGGTCTCCAGGCTGGCCTTGACGTAAATCTCGTGAAACGGCTCCCCAATGCAGTCCCGGGCCTGCCGACGCATGGCGGCGAAGGGCGTGATGAAGCTGACCAGCGTGATAATACCCGCGTCGGCAAAGAGATGGGCAATGTGCATGATGCGCCGGATGTTCTCGTTCCGGTCCGCGTCCGTGAAGCCCAAGTCGGCGTTGATGCCGTGGCGGATGTTATCCCCGTCCAGCAGATAGACCTTGTACCCCAGAGCGTTGAGCCGCCGCTCGCACTCCACGGCGATGGTGCTCTTGCCGCTGCCCGAGAGGCCCGTCAGCCAGAACACGCCGCCCTTTTGCCCCAACACCCGGCACCGGTCCTCATAAGTGACCTTCTGCTCCTGCCAGACCAGGTTGCGGTCCTGGGGGCCGCTGTTTCCTTTCACCGGTTGATTGAAAATAAAAAATCCCCCTTAAACAATTCGTTTCAGGCGGTATTTCTACCGTCATTTCAAAAAATCAACTGCGTCTTTCAGTTCCCGTTTGAAACTGTCGTCCAGCCGCGCCAGCGCCCGTTCCCGCAGCTGGGTGGGAATGGGATAGACAGCCTCAGCCAGGCTCCCGGCAATGGCGGCGATAGTGTCACTGTCGCCGCCGATGGAGATGGCCAGAGCGATGACCTCGCTGTAGCTGCCGCCCTCCAAAAAGGCTCGAATCGCCTGAGGGACCGACCCCTGGCAGGACACGTCAAAACAATAATAAGGCCGAATCTCGTCCAGTGTGAAGTTCAAATCGTAGTGCCGGGCCTCGTAACGGGTCAGCTCCTCTTTGCGGGCCGCCACATTCTCGCCCTCGCTGTGGAGCAGAGTGAAAATGCCGCCGGACACCGCCACTGCGCCCTTGATGCCCTCCGGGTGGTTGTGGGTGACCTCCGCCGAGAACCGCCCCAGCAGCTCGGCGTCCTCCAGCGTCTGGGCCGCCCAACCCGCATAAGCGGCCCGCATGGCGGAGCCGTTGCCCCAGCTGTTGTAAGGCTTGGGAACTTCGGTATACAACCAGCCGCAGAAGGCGGCGCCGTACCCGGCGCGGGGATACCGGTGTCCGTAGAGGCGCAAGGACTTCTGCACTTCTTCCCGAATGATTTTCTCGTCCTCAGCCGTGAAGCCGGTGCGTTTGCCGCAGCTTTGCAGGCCGTTCTTGAGGCCCACCGCCACCGCAAGCGTCATGGCGGAGTCGTCGGTGAACCGTGCGCCGCCCTGAATCAAATCCTCCTCGAGGAGGACCCGCTTGATGTTGTGAAATTCATAGACGGAACCGGCAATGTCGCCGCAAATCGCGCCCAGCATTTTTGTCCTGGTTTGCTCAGCCATAACTGCGCCCCTTAAAACCAAATATCGCTCAAATCCCGGTGCATCCGGGCTTCCAGACGCTCCTTCTCGTCCCGATAGTAGTCCTCCAGCAGCTTTCGGGTCTCCGGCAGCATTTTGGACCTGTCAGTGTCCTCCACCGTACAGGTGCGGTACATAAACCGGTTAAACCTATGGTACGCCCCATAAACTGACGGCGCCCAACACCGCATCCCAATGAATTCATCAAAGAAATAATCGACAGCCTTAGCGACATTCCTGGCCCGCGCACGCAGCGGGCCGGCGGCGGCCCTGTGGGTCTCGTTGGCCTTAATACCATACTGGATGTCCTCATCCGGCTCTATCTCCAAAAAGCGGTACACATCCTCGCAGACGCCCTTCTGATCCCGAACGAACTCCTCAAAGAGGATGTACTTCTTGTTGGGAAAGTAGTCATCGAACTCCCCAATGCAGGTGTCGTAATTACCCTGAGAAAAAACCAGGTATTTCAGCCGCCGCTTCATAATTTTATTCCTCTGCCTGGAGTCGCCCAACACTCGCCGCGCGTACTGGTCAAAGGCGACGGCGTGGCCCAGCCGCAGGTCATCCCGCGTAACCGAGATAGGCAGGAATCCCAGCGCCACAAAGAACTTATAGGCCGACCAGGCCCGATCCACCGGGTTGCGCATCATGAAAATCAGCTTGGTCTCCGGCGGGAAATTTTCCTTCAACCGCTGCGCACAATGGCAGTAGCTCAACCCGGCATTGACCTCTCCCACCAGCCGTTTGTCGTCTGGTGAGATATGGGAGAAATAGCGCCATTGATAATACCGGTCGCCGCCAGGACGCAAAATCGCTGGTGTCCGGTAGTACATGGGTTCTTTTACGTCCCGGGGCAGGGCAACGCCCCGGTGCTGCTCCAACAGGTCGAACAGGGTGGTGGTGCCGCACTTTTGGAAACCGATACAGAGAAAGGATGGCTGCATAACGTTACCTCAGTTGATAAATTAGAAGGTTTTGATTGTCCCCCATCTGGTTACAGCTTGCCCTCCCGCACCAGGTTGGCAGTTTTCAAAATGCCGATTTGCGTCTTGGCGTCGGGCAGCTCGTTGTTCATGACCATCTCCACCGCCTTATCCAGCGGGACACGCTCCACCTCCAGGAACTCGTCCGGGTCCAGGTGCTGGCCGATGTTGGCGGAGGTTCGGCAGGCCCAGATGCGCAGCAGCTCATTGGTGTAGCCGGGGGTGGGGTAACAGGTCCCCAGGTAGATGAAGGTGTTGGAGACGCAGCCCGTCTCCTCCTCCAGCTCCCGCTTCATGGCCGCGAAGGGGTCCTCACCCTTCTCCAGCTTCCCGGCGGGAATCTCCAAAATCTCCTCCTGGTAGGCGTAGTGGTACTGCCGCACCAGCAGCAGCTCGTTCTGCGGCGTCAGGGCGGCGATGGCGCAGCCGCCGGGGTGTTCCACTTCCTCCCGCTTGGCCATCTGGCCGTCGGGCAGACGGACGTCGTCCACCTTCATGCTGATGATTTTTCCCTTGTAGTAATAGGTGCTTTCCACCCGGGTTTCTTTCAGCTCCATCGTGTTCCTCCTCCGCAGATAAAGACGTAATTTTGTGTAAAATGGCCAGAATTTCAGGCAGTTTCGATAGGAAGTGCAAAGCCCATATGACATAAGGCAACGCACCCTCGTTTCAATCCCGTGCATTGCACATTGCTAATTGCTAATTGCACATTTAACCCAAAGGGTTTCCCGGATCTCACACGATCCAGAACCCCACCAAACCGGCGGCCACGCCCACCGCCGCCCCGGCAATCACATCCCGGGGCCAGTGGACCCCGCCGACCACCCGGCAAAGGGCCAGCACCACGCCCACGGCCAGGAAAGCAGCACCCAGCCAGGGCTTCAGCCACAGAAAAGTCATGGCGATGACGAACACCGAGAACACATGGCGGCTGGGAAAGCTCTTGCCCTTTTTGTCCTTGTGGATCAGAGGCTGGATGTCCAGCACCTCATAGGGCCGGGGCGCGTTGCGCAGGTCCCGGTAGACGGACAGCAGCGCAAACGACACCGCCGGGACCAGCACGCACCGCAGCAGCCGGGGGTCCTTTCCCACCGCCAGCACGATGAGCGCCAGGGGATAGGCCACGTAGCACAGCCGGGTCAGCACAAAGTTGGCCACGTTCAGTCCCTTCTCCCCGGCGGGGGAGTGGAAGGGGGCGGAGAGCCGTTGATAGTCCTCGGCGGTCATACTCAACCCTTCCCCTCCAGGAAGTAGGTGGCCTCGCTGTCCGCCGCGTGGAGGGCGTAGGCCAGGGGGTACAGCTCAAAGACCTTACCGATGTCCCGGTTGTCCTCCGGGCCGGAGAAGCCCATATGGTACCGGATGGCGAACGCCTCCTCCCGGGTCAGGCGGACGTAGCCGTTGATGATATAGACGCTCTTTTCCCCGTGGCCGTAGGGCATGGGGTCGTCAAACTGGAAGGTGGGGACCTGCCGCCAGCTGCCGTCCACCTGCTTCACGTTGCGAACAGAGGATTTGTAGCAGCCGATTTTACACAGGTCATGACACAGGGCCACCAGGGCCACCGTCTCGTCGGAGTAATCCAGCTCGTAGACCTCCCGCACCCGGGGCCGGTTCAGGTAGTCCACCAGGCAGTCGTAAACATTGAGACTGTGCTCGCACAGGCCGCCCTCGAAGGCGCTGTGGTAGCGGGCGGAGGCGGGGGCGGTGAAGAAGTCGCTCTTGTTCTCCAAATAGTCCAGCAGGTCCTCCGCGCCGGGGCGCTTGATGTTTTCCTTGAAAATCTGAATAAATTCTTCCTTGTTGGTCATGGTTCTGTTCCTTTCCTTCCTGTACAAATCGAATCCATACAAGTTCCATACGATTGTTCTTTATTCTACCACAAACCAGGCAGGCAGGAAAAGAGTTATTTTCGCATTTTTGCTCACTTCGCCCACTTTGTTCCCTCACAGGCGGAAACGGGGCCGCTGGCAACGCAGAAAAAACTCCTTCGACTTTGTGAAATTTGTAACATACTGCAAACAACATGAAATAAGTGGGTCAAAAACTGTAATATGTGCCTAAAAGGGGGTTGCAAAATATCGCTCATCGTGCTAAAGTAAAGCTATCCTATTGTGTCTCCGCGCACTGTGACAAAGTGAAAATTCCAAGGAGGTAACTGATACAATGGCAAACTTCGGCTTCGGCGCAATGATTCAAAAATTGAAGGCTTCTCCCAAGACCATCGTCTTTACCGAGGGCACCGACCCCCGTATTCTGGAGGCTTCCTCCCGTCTGCTGGCCAGCACGTTCCTGACCCCCATCCTCATCGGCCACCCCGACGACGTGTTCGCCGCCGCCGAGGAAGCGGGCTACAACGTCCGCGGCGCCACGAT
The DNA here is from genome assembly GCA_021205205.1 of Clostridiales bacterium. Taxonomy (GTDB): domain Bacteria; phylum Bacillota; class Clostridia; order Oscillospirales; family Oscillospiraceae; genus Onthomonas. The sequence continues at coordinate 18,396 of JAJPXY010000044.1, read as the reverse complement.
TATCGACCCCAACAACTACGAGCGCTTCGATGAGATGGTGGACCTGTTCTGTGAGCTGCGCAAGAGCAAGGGGATGACCCGAGAAAAGGCCATCCCCATGCTGCGCAAGGGCAACTACTTCGGCACCATGCTGGTGAAGATGGGCGTGGCCGACTCCCTGCTGGGCGGCGCCACCTATTCCACTGCGGACACCGTCCGTCCCGCCCTCCAGATCATCAAGACCAAGCCCGGCTACAAGAGCGTGTCCTCCTGCTTCATTCTGGTCCGTGCCTCCGCCTCCGGCGAGAACGAGGTCCTGGCCTTTGGCGACTGCGCAATCAACATCCATCCCACCGCCGAGCAAATCGCTGAGACCGGCATCTACTGCGCCGAGTGCGGCCGGGTCTTCGGCATCGACCCCAAGGTGGCTTTCCTGAGCTTCTCCACCCACGGCTCCGGCAAGGACGCCGACGTGGACAAGATGCGCGAGGCCACTCGTCTGGCCCAGGAAATGGCCCCTAACCTGGCCATCGACGGCGAGCTGCAATTCGACGCCGCCGTTTCCCCCAGCGTCGCCCACGCCAAGTGCCCCGACTCCAAAGTGGCCGGCCACGCCAACGTCTTTGCCTTCCCCGACATCAACTCCGGCAACATCGGCTACAAAATCGCTCAGCGTCTGGGCCAGTTCAACGCCTACGGCCCCATCCTGCTGGGCCTGAACGCCCCCATCAATGACCTGTCCCGTGGCTGCAACGGCATGGAGGTCTATTCCATGGCCATCATCACCGCCGCTCTGGCCGACTAAAACGTACTTAAACCCGCCCCTAAAACGGGGCGGGTCCCTGTAAAATTTTATAAACAATCATAAAAACGAACGTAAAACACTGTTTGCGTTCGTTTTTATGATTTATATTCGTTCTGTAACGATATTTCGACAGATTTTAAGAGGTTTTCGCTCTGTAATTTGTGCGTTTTGACGAGGAGACCTTTTCCCAACATCTCCCCCGGCAAAGGTTAGTATAGCACAACTGCGGCGAAATGCAAGAGGGTTTCTCATTTGGAAACGGAAATCAAGTTTGCGAATCAGACGCTGTGTTTCCAGATACTAAAAGCCATTTGAACTGCGTACAAGCGAAAAAATCTGCTTTTTTATCCACACACCTGTAGGGGCGGCCCGTGGCCGCCCCTACAAAATAGTGCAATTATTCCGCAAGCTTTTCAAAACTGATTTTCCTGTCATTTGGAAACCGCAGCAGCGAAAAAGCCGAGGCACACCACCCTCATGCCTCCGCCGCCAGCCTGGCCCGCAGCCCGCTGTACCGCCGGGCCTGGCGGTCGTTCTCCACCATGCGATAGACCACCTGGTCGCTGCCCACAATGATGAGCAGCCCCCTGGCTCGGGTGATGGCGGTATACAACACGCCCCGGGTTTGCAGCATGGGCGGGCCGCTGCACGCGGCCAAAATCACCGCCCGGTACTCGCTGCCCTGGGCCTTGTGGACAGTGAGGGCATAGGCCAGCTCCAGCTCCGACAGCATCTCGGCGGTGTACTCCACCAGCTTGCCCTCGAAGTTCACCGTCACCACCTCGCCCTTGGGGCCGATGCGGGTGATCTCCCCGATGTCGCCGTTAAAGACGCCCATCCCGGCCTTGCCGGTGCGCTCCTCCTGCCACATAATGTCGTAGTTGTTCCGGACCTGAATAACCCGGTCCCCCTCCCGGAACACCAGGGAGCCAAACTTCCGCTCCTGCTTGTCCGGGGCGGGTGGGTTCAGCGCCTCCTGGAGGGCGCGGTTCAGGTTGGCGGTGCCGGTGACGTACTTCCGGGTAGGGGAGAGCACCTGGATCTGGTTGGCGGGGATGTGCATATTCTCCGGCAGCCGCCGTTTGCACAGGTCCAGAATGGTCTCCACCGCCGCCTCGCCGTCCATCCGCCGGAGGAAGAAGAAGTCCCCCGTCCCCTGGTTGGTCAGCAGTGGCATCTGCCCCTGATTGACCCGGTGAGCGTTCATGACGATGGCGGACTGCTGGGCCTGACGGAAAATCTCCGTCAGCCGCACCACCGGCACCACGCCGGAGCGGATCAAATGGTCAAAGAGCTGGCCCGGCCCCACGCTGGGCAGCTGGTCGGGGTCGCCCACCAGCACCAGGCGGCACTCGTTTTTCAGGGCGGAGAGCAGCGCGGCCATCAGGGGGATGTCCACCATGGACATCTCATCCACGATGACGGCGTCTGCCTCCAGCGGGTCGTCCTCGTCCTTGCTGAACGCCAGCTGGCCGCTCTCCGGGTCATAGCCCGCCTCCAGCAGCCGATGAATGGTGGTGGCCTCCACGCCGCACAGCTCACTGAGCCGCTTGGCAGCCCGGCCTGTGGGGGCGGCCAGGGCGGTTTTCAGCCCCAGCGCGTCGAACAGACCCAAAATTCCCCGGAGAGAGGTGGTTTTACCGGTGCCGGGGCCGCCGGTCAACAGCATGATTTGCGTCCTGGCGGCCAGGGCCACCGCCTCCCGCTGCTGGGCGGCGTAGGTGATGCCCTGCTCCCGCTCCACCCGGTCGATGAGCCGGTCGATGTTCCTGGGGGCGCGCAGCTCCCGGCGGCACATCTCGCCCACCCGCTGGGCCACGGTGACCTCCGCATCGTAGAGGTCCCCCCGATAGACCGCGTCCACCCCGGCGATGGCCTCCTGCTGCACCATGCCCCGGAGGGCCAGGGCGTCCAGCCCCTCCGCCAGCAGGTTGCCGCCAATGCGGGTTTCCTGGGTGGAGAGCAACTGGGAGGCGGCCGCCAACAGCTTGTCCTGGGGCAGGAACACATGGCCCAGGTCCAGGTTGTGGGTCAGCACATAGTAAATGCCCGCCTCGATGCGCTGGGGGTCGTCCGCCGCCACGCCGATGGACGCGGCCAACTTGTCCGCGTCCCGGAAACGGACGCCCAGCTCAGCGTCCACCAGCACATAGGGGTCGGCACGGATGACGGTCAATGCCTCCGCCCCGTACTGCCGCCACAGCCGGACCCCCAGCTCCGGGGGCATGGCGTGGCGGGTCAAAAATTCCAGCAGCGAACGCATTCCCGCCCGCTGCAAATACTCCTTCTTGATGGCGCGGGCCTTTTTCAGGCTGACGCCTTTCATTTTGGCCAGCTCCTCCGGCTGGGTCTCCATGACCTCAAAGGTTTTGTCTCCAAACCGGTCCACCAGCCGCCGGGCCATTTTGGGTCCAACGCCCTTGATGATGCCGGAGGCCAGGTAGTCGAAGATGGCGTCCTCCTCAGTGGGCAGATTCTGCTCCAGCTTCTCCACCTTGAACTGGGGACCATAGGAGGGGTGGCTGCCCCAGCTGCCCTCCAGCGTCACCTGGACCCCGGCACAGATCCCCGGCATAATGCCCACGGCGGTGACCTGTTCCCCCTTGTGCTTCAGGCGGATGACGGAGTAACCGTTTTCGTCGTTGTGGAACACCACGGCGGTGACAGTGCCCTGAATCTGTTCGGTTTTTGGGGCCGTCTGCTCTGCCATGGTTCCGCCGCCTTTCTAACTGTTTTTCCTGACCGTCTTTAACTCCGCTTCATGGAAAAAGTCTGTCATTTTCTCGCTTGTGCTACCAGTTATTCGCTCTCAGCTTTTGATTTGCAGCACCTGGCTACCGGCTAAAAGCTAAAAGCTAACAGCTCAATTCAATCCCGCTCCGTCTGGATAAACCGGGTTCCCGGGTACTGCCGCAGCAGGTGCTTCACCTGGGCGCGGCCCTCGCCGTTCAGGCCGGTATCCACAATGTCCACCCCGGCCCGGAGCAATCCCGCCGTGCGGAGCCATTTCAGCCCCCGGAGGGTGTGCTCCACCTCTGCGCCTGCGCCGCTGGCCAGCAGGCAGACCCGCAGGGTATCCTCCGTGCCAGTGGGCACCAGACACGCCCCCAGCAGCAGCCACAGCACCGCAGCCAGCCCCACAGCGGCCAGCGCCGCCAGAATCACCGTTGTAATCGCCATCGCCTCCGATTCAGACTATGACAGCGGGCAAAAATAGGTCCCTCAGACCAGCGCTGCCACTCCATAGCTCAGGGTGCCGATGATCACGGCGGCGATGACCACCCCCAGGACAATGGCGGGGAAGGCGTGTTTCAGCCGCACGCCGGTCAGCGCCGCCAGCAGGGAGGAGGTCCAGGCCCCGGTCCCCGGCAGGGGGACGGCGGTCAAAATTACCAGTCCCATCCAGGCGTAGCGGTCCAGCACGTCCCGGTGCTTGTTGGCCTTGCGCTCCAGCCAGTCCACCAGCCGCGCGAAAAGGCCTCCCCACTGGCGCATTTTGGCGAACACTGCCTTGACAAACAGGATTACCGGCACAATGGGCAGGATGTTGCCAAACACGCAGAGGGGGATCGCCACCCGGGGGGAAAGCCCCAGCCCCACGGCAATGGGGATGCCGCCCCGCAGCTCGATGACGGGCAGCATGGAGACGAACAGAGAAGCGGCAATCTTGCCCGCGAATGTGCTGGTCACCCAGGCCCACAGGGCTTGTAGAGATGCTGTCATAGAAAGAAAAACCTCACTTTATGTCGTGTAAGAGGTGTGATTACTTTCCCTCCAGGGTGGGGAACACCTGATAAAGGGCCTCCCGGCACAGCTCCACCACCGCCTGAAAGATCATGGGCGACAGAGTGCCGTATTTGCTCTTGCACTCCGCCTCGGCCCGCTCCTCGGTGCAGCCCATCAGCCGGGCCAGAGCGTAGGTCAGGTAAAACTCGAAGCAGGTGCGGTAGTGCGCCGCGAAGCAGTCAGTCCCCGGATAGATCAGCGCGGCGATGCCTTTGGCCAGCGCCCCGGCCTGCTCCAGTCCGCCGGGGAACAGCTTCTCCCGGAAGTCCGGGCGCATTTCCTCATAGGCCGTTTGCAGTTGGTTCTGCGTGAATTGTTCCATATACGTCATGTTCTGTTCCTCCTGCCGCAGCAACTGTCATTGTAACGCCGGACGAGGCAAATGAAAAGCAGTTCAGAAAAATTTAATATTTACCGGTGATAAAGAACCTGTTACCTATGTCCCTTCACACCTTGGCCGCCCCTGCGACACAGCCAACGCGCGGCATTGCACATTGCTCATTGCAAATTGCAAATTTTCAGCCGTCACTCCGCCCGCCGCCGGGCGTCCCACTGGGACTCCTTCATCATCCAGCCCCCCAGCCACGCCCCCAGGGTGTTGGTCATCAGGTCGCTGACGCTGGTGATACCCACGCTAAAGACGTATTGAGACGCCTCGATGGCCACGGAGAGGGCCAGCCCCACCACCGCCGCCTTCCACAGGGGACAGCGGCAGTCCCGCCAGACCATCCAGCCCCCCAGGGGCAGAAAGCCGACGATGTTCCCCGGATAGTTCCACAGGAAGTCCCGGAGCAGCGCGTTCCACCGCCCCTGTTGGATATAGGCCGGATAGTAGCTCCACGGCTCGGCCCCCACACTGCCCTGCAACAGGTGCAGCGGCCAAAAGTCCGGGCGGAACACCGTCAGCCGCAGCACCAGCAGCAGATAGACCGCGAACAGTGCGTTGACCAGCCGCTTTTTTCGCAGGAAAATGGCAGCTGTTTTCATTGGTCCAGGTAGGGCTTCAGGTACTGCCCGGTATAGGAGCGCTCACACCGGGCCACGTCCTCCGGCGTGCCGGCGACCACCACGTGGCCGCCCTCCTCGCCGCCCTCCGGCCCCAGGTCGATGAGCCAGTCGGCGGTTTTAATGACATCCAGATTGTGCTCGATGACCAGCACCGTGTTCCCTGCCTCCGCCAGCTTTTGAAGCACGTCGATGAGCCGCCGCACGTCGTCGCTGTGGAGGCCGGTGGTAGGCTCGTCCAGAATATAGAAGGTGGCGCCGGTGGACTTCCGGGACAACTCAGTGGCCAGCTTGACCCGCTGGGCCTCGCCGCCGGAGAGGGTGGTGCTGGACTGGCCCAGCTTCACATAGCCCAACCCAACGTCGTAGAGGGTTTGCAGCCGGTTGAAAATTTTCGGCACCGGCTGGAAGAACTCCAGCGCCTCCTCCACAGTCATATCCAGCACTTCCCAGATATTTTTGCCCTTATATTTGACCTCCAGCGTTTCCCGGTTGTACCGCTTGCCCTTGCACACGTCACAGGGAACGTACACGTCGGGGAGGAAGTTCATCTCGATTTTCACCAGTCCGTCCCCGGCGCAGGCTTCGCACCGCCCGCCCCGGACGTTAAAGGAGAACCGCCCGGCACCATAGCCCCGGCTGCGGGCGTCCTCCGTCTTGGCGAACAGGTCCCGGATGTCGGTAAAGAGGCCGGTGTAGGTGGCGGGGTTGGACTTAGGCGTCCGGCCGATGGGGGACTGGTCGATGCAAATGACCTTGTCCAAATATTCCTCCCCCTCCAGGCCCAGGTGCTTCCCCGCCCGGCACTTGGCCCGGTTCAGGTCGGCGGCCAGCCGCTTGTGAATGATTTCGTTCACCAAAGAGGACTTACCACTGCCGGAGACCCCCGTGACCACGGTGAAGGTGCCCAAGGGGATGGACACGTCGATATACTTCAAATTGTTCTCGTAGGCCCCCCGGACGGTGAGGAAATTGCCGTTGCCCGGTCTGCGCCGGGTGGGGACGGCGATTTTCTTCCGTCCGGAGAGGTAGTCGCCGGTGAGAGAGCCGGGGGTGTTCATCACGTCCTCCGGCGTTCCGGCGGCGACGATCTGGCCGCCGTGGATGCCCGCTCCCGGCCCCACGTCGATGAGGTAGTCGGCGGCCCGCATGGTGTCCTCGTCGTGTTCCACCACGATGAGGGTGTTGCCCAGGTCCCGCATATGCCGCAGGGTGTCCAGCAGCATGGCGTTGTCCCGTTGGTGCAGGCCGATGGAAGGCTCGTCCAGGATATACAGCACCCCCATCAGCTGGGAGCCGATTTGCGTCGCCAGCCGGATGCGCTGGCTCTCGCCGCCGGAGAGGCTGCCCGCCCGCCGGTCCAGGGTCAGGTATTTCAGCCCCACCGACTGCAAAAAGCCCAGCCGGTTGCGAATCTCCTTCAAAATCTGTCCGGCGATCTGCTGCTTCTGGCCGGACAGCTCCAGGTGGTCGATGAAGCTCAGCGCCTGTTCCACCGGCAGGGCGCAGAACTGGTCGATGCTCAGGCCGCCCACCGTCACTGCCAGCACCTCCGGGCGGAGCCGCCGCCCCTGGCAGTCAGGGCAAGGCCGCTCGCTCATGCATTCCTCCAACTCCCGCTTGGCCCCGTCGGACTGCGTCTCCCGATAGCGGCGCTCCAGATTGTTGATGATGCCCTCAAAGGGCTGATACAGCGTTCCTCGGCCCCGGGGCTGGTCGTAGTGGAGGGTCAGCTTCTCGTTTTTGGTGCCGTAGAGGATGATGTCCTTCACCGGCTTGGAGAAGGTTTTCACCGGCGCGTCCAGCTTGAATTTGTACTTCTTGGCCAGTGCCTCGAAATACATCCGGGAGATGCTGTCGGACTTGATGTTGTTCCAACCGGGGACCTGGATGGCCCCGTCCAGAATGGAGAGGTTCTCGTTGGGGATGACCAGCTCCGGGTCGGCCCGGAGCTGACTGCCCAGACCCGTACAGGTGGGGCAGGCCCCGTAGGGGTTGTTGAAGGAGAACGCTCTGGGCGACAGCTCCTCGATGGAGATACCGCAGTCCTCGCAGGCGTAGTTCTGGGAGAAGGTCATCTCCTTCCCCTCCCGGGGCAGGTCGATGACCACCAGCCCGCCGGACAGATTGGCGGCAATCTCGCAGGAGTCGGTCAGCCGCCGGACGATGTCCTCCCGGATGACCAGCCGGTCCACCACGATTTCAATGCGGTGCTTGATGTTTTTGTCCAGCTTGATTTCCTCGGAGAGGTCGTAGAGGCTGCCGTCGATGCGGACCCGGACGTAGCCGGAGCGCCGGGCGCTCTCCAGCACCTTGGCGTGTTCGCCCTTTTTGCCCCGGACCACCGGGGCGAGAACCATAATGCGGGTGGCGGGGGGCAGCGCCATGACCTGGTCCACGATTTGGTCGATGGTCTGCTGCTGGATCTCCTTGCCGCACTTGGGGCAGTGAGGGGTGCCCACCCTGGCCCACAGCAGGCGGAGGTAGTCGTAGATCTCCGTCACCGTCCCCACGGTAGAGCGGGGGTTCTGGGAGGTGGTCTTTTGGTCGATGGAGATGGCAGGGGAGAGGCCGTCGATGTAGTCCACGTCGGGCTTCTCCATCTGGCCCAGGAACATCCGTGCGTAGGAGGACAAGCTCTCCACATAGCGCCGCTGTCCCTCGGCATAGATGGTGTCGAAGGCCAGGGAGCTTTTCCCGCTGCCGGAAAGGCCGGTGATGACCACCAGCTTGTCCCGGGGGATGGAGACATCAATGTTTTTCAGGTTGTTGGCGCGGGCGCCCTTTATAAAAATGTGGTCCTGCATGATAACTCCTTGGATAAACCATCCTACAAAATACAAAAAGTATCAAAAAATTACGTCATTTTCCGTTTTCCCTTGCGCTGTGCCGTTCTGCTGCGGTATACTGGGGGTAACTTCCACCACGCGGGAAAAGGAGGCCCCAATGCCGCGGACAAACAACCAAAAGGGAAAGCTGCTGGCGCTGCTGCAACTCTTCACTGAGGAGACGGACGAGCAGCACCCGCTCAGCGTCCCAGCCCTGCTGGAGCGGCTGGAGGCCGTCGGCATCCGGGCGGAGCGCAAGAGCATCTATAAGGACATCCACACCCTCCAACGCTTTGGATACGACATCATCCTCCAGCGGGGGCGGGGCTACTACCTGGGGGAGCGGGACTTCCAGCTGGCGGAATTGAAATTACTGGTGGACGCGGTCCAGGCCAGCAAGTTCATCACGCCCCAAAAGAGCCAGGCCCTCATCGACAAGCTGGCCCGACAGACCTCCCTCTACCAGGCCAGCGCCCTCCAGCGGCAGGTCTATGTGGCGGGTAAGGCCAAGAGCGCCAACGAGCGGGTCTATTACACCATCGACGCCATCTACGAGGCCATCGGCAGGAACAAACAGGTCTCCTTCCGCTACTTCGACCTGAACCAACGCCGGGAGAAGGTCTACCGCAAGGGAGGCGTGGAGTACGTCGTCAGCCCCTATACGCTGGTGCGGGATAACGACAACTACTATCTGGTGGCCTACGACAAGACGTCAGGCCGCCTGCGGCACTACCGGGTGGACAAAATGGACCGCATCGCGGTCCGAAAGGAGGCCCGGCTGGGCCGGGAGGTCTACCAGGCGGAGGACCCCGCCCGGTACGCCGACCTTCACTTCGGGATGTTCCAGGGGGAGGAGAAAGAGGTGGTGCTGCGCTGCCAGGACTGGACCGCTCATGTGCTCATCGACCGCTTTGGGGACAATCTGGAGATGTACCCCGACCAGGGAAACACCTTCCGGGCGGTGGTGCGGGTGGTGGTCAGCCCCCAGTTCTTCGGCTGGCTGTTCGGCCTGAACGGCGGAGCCGTTGTGTTGGTCCCGGAGCCGGTGCGGTTCCAGATGGAGCAGATGCTGACGGCACAGCTGGAACAGTATCAGAAAGAGAAAATCTAAAATTTACTGGTTATCCCTTTGAATCAACCTTGTCAATCATTCCGGCGAGAAACCCCTCCACCATGCTTCGCATGGTCCCCCTCCCCTTTCAGGGGCGGCAAGAGGGGTGGTCAGTTCTCGAAATGCAGCTCGTAGATTTTAACGTTTCTCTTATAACGTCAGCGTCTCCAAGTCGTCCGGCACATAGAGATTTCCCCGGAAATACGCCCGGCCCTCCGCCAGGTACAGCTCCTTGCGCTTATCCAGGTTCTTGTCCTCGGTATGGTAGAGCAGCAGATTCTCCACCCCCAGCCGCTGGGCCAGCTGACAGGCGTCCTTCACGGTGGAGTGGTGCTTCTCGTAGGGCTCGAACACATCCGCCTGGCTGTGGAGGCAGAACGCCTCGTGCAAGAGCCAGCTGCTGCCCCGGGCGTAGTCCTCCGACTGGGCGTGGCAGGGTTCGTCGCCGCAGCAGGTCAGCTTTCTCCCCGGCTCCAGCTCCATGGAGAAGCCAAACTGCTGGTCCTTGCTGGAGTGGATGTCAAAAAAGTGGTGGGGCGGCCCAGAATGTCCAGGGTTTCCCCGTCCTCCACCGGGACGATGTGCAGCCGGGGGACGATCATGGCGGCGTGCTTTTTGGCCAGCAAAATCTGCGCCATCTGGTGGAGCAGACCGACCAGCTCCTGGTGGGCGTAAATCACCGCGTCGCCGGAGATGTCCCCCTGACACATGGCCTGGCAGAGCTTTCGCATCATCCAGGCCACACCCATGATGTGGTCAATGTGCCGGTGGGTGACGAAAATCGTCCGCAGCGTCCGCCAGTCGATGTCCGCCAGCTCCAGCTGCCGCAGCAGGCCGTTTCCGACGCCGCCGTCTACCAGAAAGTTGCTGTCCCCATCCCGGAGGACGAAACAGGTGTTGTAACAGCGGGTGACAGCGGCGTTGCCCGTCCCCAGCATGGTCAGCTGCATAATGTTCTCTCCCTTTTCGTTTGATTTACTCTCAATATTCAAACCCGCAGACCGGACAACTGCTATAGTCGAAATCGTGTCTGCTGCCGCACTTGGGGCAGGTGCGCTGGGCCGTCCCCGGCGTGGAGGCGTCCCGCTGCTCCGGCTGGTACAGCTCCAGCTTTCCGCAGGAGGGACAGCAGTACACATCGGCGGCGAAGCCACGGTGAACGACCTCATCCATCACCTGGACTCTGCCGGTGCGGATGAAAACCGAATCCTTTTTATATAGTTCACAGCCGCAGTTGGGACAAAGGCGCTTTTTGGCGTTGTTCATCTTCATAGCCTCCTAAACAGAAAAAAATGAATTTTCCATTCAACATTACCGCTGCATGGTCCGCGCTTTCCTCCAGCGGGTACAAAGCACTCGAAAGAAGTCGCTCACCAACAGACATAAAGTCCCGAGCAGGAGAGACACCGCAATGATGATGGGGATGCGCCAGCTGCTCTCCTTTATGCTGTTCAGCAGCGGGAGATATTCGTTGTATCCGGAAATTACCTCATACCACAAGAACCCGTGCCAGAAATAAAGCATCAGCGAAATGCGGCCACACCAGGAAAAGAAGGATTGCATATGAGGAGAGGTGGTCAATATGGGGTGCCTGGCGGCGAGCAAAACGAAACTGACCGCCATGACAAAACTACCCAGATAGCACTCTTTCTGCCCGTTCCCATAACACTCCACTACTGCAAGCAATGCACCAGCCACCCAAAGAAAAATCAATCTTTTGCAGGTCAGACCAAACCGAACGAAGATTTGATCCTGATATTCCCGGAGGAACAGGCCAATGGAAAAACATGGCCAGCCAAAAAACGCAAAATTGCGGTAATACTTAAGAGAAATCGAGAGATTCAAATCGGAGTTGGAGCTAAACAGAGATGCAAGCAGTAAAAATCCATAGAAAAACAGTAGGAGCACCACCGCCAATAGATAAAGGGGACGGTAATCTTTCTCTTTCTGCCCCTGAAAACGGGTATAAAGCCAGAAAAGGAGATAGCAGTATAATAAAGCGTTCATATACCAAAGGATATCCAAAAAGGGGGAGAGACTTTGAAAGAGAAGGTTGTAAATTCTGCTGAACGTGAACAAATTTTTCAGATAAGAATCAAGTGTCAGCTCATTGGACAAATAGACTTGCAGCAGATCTGAAACAAAACCCGCCAGGTTGGCCAATAGGAGGATTGGAAGGAAATGGACTATACGACGCTTGAGTCGGTCACAATCCACCTGAAAGCTGAAATAGCCGGAAGCCATAAAAAAGAAGGGAACAGCAAACCGGGCAAGGCACTTCAGGAATATCCCTGTACCCCTCCCCTCGGAACAATATGGATAAACACCACAAAAAAGGCTGCGATTAGCCTGCAAAGCTCCATGGTCTGATTCCGCTGCTTCATTTTCTTTCCTTCTCTTCTGTTGGGTACATCCCGCGCGGATGCATTTATCCGCGCGGTTTTGTTTTTGGTTTTTCTCCCCGCAGGGTGATGATCTGGTCCCGCAATGCGGCGGCCAGCTCGAACTCCAGCCGCTTGGCGGCCTCCTGCATTTCCTTCTCCAGCTGGGCGATGGTCTGTTCCGTCTCCTCCTGGGTGCGGCTGCCCCGCGCGGTGTCCTCGTCCACCGCCTTGGACAGCTCCAGCAGCTCCTTGATTTCCTTGCGGATGGTCTTGGGGACGATACCGTGGGCCTTGTTGTAGGCGTCCTGCTTCTCCCGGCGGCGCTGGGTCTCCTCCATGGCGTTGGCCATGGAGGGGGTGATTTGGTCGGCGTAGAGGATGACCCGACCCTCGGCGTTTCGCGCAGCCCGGCCGATGGTCTGGATGAGGGAGGTCTCTGACCGGAGGAAGCCCTCCTTGTCCGCGTCCAGAATGGCCACCAGCGACACCTCCGGCATATCCAACCCCTCCCGGAGCAGGTTGATGCCCACCAGCACGTCAAAGACTCCCAGCCGCAGGTCGCGGATGATCTCCGTCCGCTCGATGGTTTCGATGCTGTGGTGCATATACTTGGCCTTGATGCCGGTTTTTTGCAGGTACTCCGCCAGGTCCTCCGCCATTTTGATGGTGAGGGTGGTGACCAGCACCCGCTCGTTCCGCTCCACCCGGGCCAAAATCTCCCCGGTCAGGTCGTCAATCTGCCCCGTCACCGGGCGCACCTCCACCTCCGGGTCCAGCAGACCGGTGGGCCGGATGACCTGCTCCACCACCTGGCCGGAGCGTTCCCGCTCGTACTGGCCCGGCGTGGCGGAGACGTAAATCACCTGGTTGATGCGCTCCTCGAACTCCGGGAACCGCAGAGGCCGGTTGTCGAAGGCGCAGGGCAGGCGAAAGCCGTAGTCCACCAGCGTTGTCTTGCGGGCGTGGTCGCCGTTGTACATGGCCCGCACCTGGGGGAGGGTGGCGTGGCTCTCGTCGATGAACATCAGGAAGTCTTTCGGGAAATAGTCCAGCAGCGTCAGGGGCGGAGACCCCGCGGGCCGCTGAGAGATGACCCGGGAGTAGTTCTCGATGCCCTGGCAGTAGCCCAGCTCCCGCATCATCTCCATGTCGTACTGGGTGCGCTGGCGGATGCGCTGGCTCTCCACCGCCTTGCCCTGTTCATCGAAGTAGGCCACCCGCTCCCACATCTCTTTTTCGATTTCCTTCAGCGCCACCTCCATCTTGTCCTTGGTGGTGACGTAGTGGCTGGCGGGGTAGATGGCCACATGGTTCAAGATACGGGTGGGGGTGCCGGTGACCACGTTGATCTCGCTGATGCGCTCTACCTCGTCTCCCCAGAACTCGATGCGGATGGCGTGGTCCTTGGCGTAGACGGGGAACACCTCCACTGTGTCCCCCCGGACCCGGAACATATTCCGGTCAAAAGCGATGTCGTTGCGCTCATAGCGAATTTCCACCAGCTTGTTCAGCAGCTGGTCCCGGGGGTACTCCATGCCGGTGCGCAGGGAGATGACCATGTTCTTGTAGTCGATGGGGTCGCCCAGGCCGTAGATGCACGACACCGAGGACACCACGATGACATCCTCTCGCTCGAACAGGGCGGAGGTGGCGCTATGGCGCAGCCGCTCGATCTCGCCGTTGATGCTGGCGTCCTTCTCGATGAAGGTGTCCGTGTGGGGGATATACGCCTCCGGCTGGTAGTAGTCGTAGTAGCTGACAAAGTATTCCACCGCGTTGTGGGGGAAGAACTCCTTGAACTCCGCGCAGAGCTGGGCGGCCAGAGTCTTGTTGTGGGCCAGCACCAACGTGGGGCGCTGCACCCGCTCGATGACCTTGGCCATGGTAAAGGTCTTGCCGCTGCCGGTGACGCCCAGCAGTGTCTGCTCGTCCAGCCCCAGCTCCACCCCCTGGGCCAGCGCGTCGATGGCCTCCGGCTGGTCGCCGGAAGGGGAGTAGGGGCTTACCACTTCAAATTTCGGCATACGGCCCTCCTTACCTCAATGTGCAATTTGCAATGTGCAATTAGCAACGAAATCTTGCTGATGCGTTATTCCTATACTGCTTCGCAGGTGGAAATCATGCCTTTCCGAGAAATGACTCTGTTTCGTTTTCTCTCCATTGCACATTGCTAATTGCTAATTGTCACACCATCAGTCCCGACTCCCGCATGGAGACATAGTCGTCGTCCGCGAAAATCAAATGGTCCCGCAGGTCAATTTCCAAGGCCCGGAGGATACACTTACAACTGCGGGTGGTGGCGATGTCCGCCTGGGAGGGCATCGCCAGGCCGCTGGGGTGGCTGTGGGCCAGCACCACCCAGGTGGCCCGGTGGCGCAGGGCCGTCTCGGTCAACAGACGGGTGTCCAGCCCCACGGCGTTGTCCCCGCCTTCGCCCAGGAAGTCGCAGCCCAGCACTCTCCCTTTCCGGTCCACGGAGAGCAGGTAGACCTGCTCCCGCCGGACGCCGAAGAAATAGGGCCGCAGGTAGTCCGCCGCCTCCCGCTCGTTGCGGACAATGGCATCCGGCCCGCTCTCCTGCTGCCAGCACCGGCGGGCCAGCTGGGGCACCAGCTCCAGCAGCACCACGGCGCTCTCCCCGATGTCCTTCACCTGGCGCAGCTCGTTGGGGGAGGCGTTGAGGACGCCGGACAGGGAGCCGAAGCGGTTGATGAGCTGGTGGGCCAGCAGATTGGTGTCCTTCCGGGGGATGGCGTAGAACAGCAGCAGCTCCAGCAGCTGGTGGTCGTCCATGCCGCGCTCCCCCAACTCCAGAAACCGCCGCTTCATTCGCTGCCGGTGACCGGCGTGGAGATTTTCCTGACGTTCCATCGCCGTGTCCCCCTCGTTGTAACAAAACACACAAAATATTCTTTGCAATGTGCATAGAACGCCTGCTGTCGCGGACAGATGCGCCGCGTTCCGACTTTGCCTCATTGCACATTGCACATTGCAAATTGCAAATTGCGAATTACCGCGCACCGTACTGCTCCAGATACGCTTCCATTTTCCCCTTCATCTCGTCGTCGATATACACCTTGCCGTCGATGGGGCGGTTATGCAGGAAGTCGATGATCTCCCGGACGGTGACGATGGGCCAAACCTGAATTCCGTAGTCCTGGCGCAGCTCGTCCAGAGTGGAGCAGTCCCGGGTACCCCGCTCCATGCGGTCCACCGAGACGAACAGGGCGGTGATCTTCACGTCGGCCACCTGACGGAACAGCTCGATGCTCTCCCGGACGGCGGTGCCGGCGGTGACCACGTCCTCCACGATGGCGATGACATCGCCGTTCTGGGGCTTGTAGCCCACCATGGAACCGCCCTCGCCGTGGTCCTTGGCCTCCTTGCGGTTGAAGCAATAGGGCAGATCCCGGCCATAGTTCCGGTAGAGCGCGGCGGACCCCGCCACCACCAGGGGGATACCCTTGTAGGCCGGGCCGAACAGGGCGGTCACGTCATCGCCTAGGTGCTCGTTCATGCAGGCGGCGTAGTAGTCCCCCAGGCAGGCGGCCTGAGCGCCGGTCTTGTAGTTGCCGGTGTTGACGAAATAGGGGGTTTTCCGGCCGGATTTGGTGACGAAGTCGCCGAAGGTCATCACGCCGGAGCGCACCATAAAGGTGATGAACTCTTCCTGATAAGTCATATTGTGTTCTCCTTTGCAAGGGGGGTGTTTATCGAAAGTTTGTATCATTCAGTATACCACCCGCTCCCCGCTGGCACAAGAGGGAAATTCACTGAGAAAAGATACAATATCCATTGATTTCCTCTCTTTTTCCCCAACATCGCCATCCCTGCGTCCGGCCCGGCCGCTCCGCCCCGCCTGGGGCACATTCCGGTGGGAGCCTCGCCGCTCTTTTCTCCAATGCCACAGAAATTTCCGCCGGGAGACAGGCTGTTTTTGTGCATCTGTCTATAATTTTGCAATTTTTCATTTTTCTTCTTGCATTTTTATCTCTCCTGTGATAAAGTCATTCTCGACAAGGACGTCAGCCTCCGCAAATGCGCGGAGCTGGCGTCCTTTCTTGTTTCGGCTGCGTCACCTGAATCATAATAGTATGATTTGGTAGCTTTGCCGGTTCCCATCCACAGTTCTATTTTGGGAGGAAAACATATGGACAGCACAGCTTTGTATTTTATGAATACGTTTTGGGTGCTGGTAGGCGCCATTTTGGTGTTTATCATGCACGCGGGCTTCTCTTTGGTGGAGGTTGGCATGGCGCGGAGCAAAAACGCCGCCAACATCGCCATGAAAAACGTCATGACCGTGGCCATCGGCGTGGTGGTCTACTTCCTGGTGGGGTACGGCTTCATGTTCGGTGAGGACGTTGGCGGCATTATTGGCACCAGCAACTTCTGCCTGATGGGCTACACCGCCGCCACCGAAATCAGCGGCGTCAACGGCTTCGTTTACTTCTTTTTTGAAGGAATCTTCTGCGCAACTTGCGCTACCATCGTCTCTGGCGCAATGGCCGAGCGCACCAACTTCTACGCCTACCTGTTCTTCTGCGCCATCGCCGCTTCCATCATCTACCCCATCATGGGCCACTGGATCTGGTCAGCGGACGGCTGGCTGAACCAGTTCGGCACCCATGACTACGCCGGCGGCCTCATTGTCCACGCCCTGGGCGGCTGTTGCGCTCTGGTGGGCGCGGCCATGGTCGGTCCCCGTATCGGCAAGTACAACAAGGACGGCTCCTCCAACGCCGTCCCCGGCCACAACCTGATTTACGCCACCCTGGGCGTGCTGCTGCTGTTCTTCGGCTGGTTCGGCTTCAACGGGGCCTCCTCGCTGGACATCACCGCCGACGCCACCTATATCTCCGAAGTCTCCACCTTCATCGGCGGCGCTGCCGGCGGCCTGACCGCTGCCTTCCTGACCGCCATGCGTTACAAGAAGGTCGATCCCGGCATGGTCCTCAACGGCATCCTGGCCGGTCTGGTGGGCGTCACCCCCGGCGCGGACGTGTTCCTGCCGGTGCCCTCCCTTATCGTTGGCATCCTGGCCGCCACCGCCATGACCTTCATGGTTCCCATAGTGGACGAAAAGTTCCATATTGATGACCCGGTGGGCGCGGTCTCTGTCCACGGCGTGGGCGGCGTTACCGGTACCCTCTGCGTGGGCCTGTTCTCCATGGACAGCGGTCTGTTTTACGGCTACGGCTTCCACCAGCTGCTGTGCCAGGTGGTGGGTCTGGTCACCGTCCTGCCCATCGGCGCGCTGCTGACCTTCCTGACCTTCAAGGTGGCAGGCGTTCTCTTCCACGGCATCCGGGTGGACGCCGAGTCCGAGATCATCGGCCTGGACACCTCCGAGCACGGTATGTCCGCCTACGGCGACTGAGCCGGAACGGGGTATTTGTCCTTGCGCAGGCGGCGCGCCTGTGCTAACCTGTAACACAACGGCCCCATGACCTGGCGGCAAAAAAGGGAGTGTATCGTTTATGTCTAAGAAAATCTATAAAGTAGAGATTGTCACCCGCCGTGAAAAGTTCCCCGCCCTGAAGGACGCGCTGAACGAGATCGGCATCGACGGCATGACCGTCTATAAAGTAGAGGGTTGCGGCGCTCAGGGCGGCCACCTGACCTACTACCGGGGCGTCAAGCGGGAGGTCAACCTGCTGCCCAAAATCAAGGTGGACCTGTTCGTCTGCGAGACCCCGCTGGAGAAGGTCTTTGAGGCGGTGGAGAAGACCCTCCGCACCGGCGAGTACGGCGACGGCAAGGTGTTCGTGACCGAGTGCTACGACGCTCTGCGGGTCCGCACCGGCGAGCGCGGCGAGGCCGCCTTCATCGGCCCCTGCGAGTGCTGAGCGACTGACCGTAAAAGAAATCAACACAGGGGACAGCCGGAAAGCGGTCGTCCCCTGTGTGTGCGTTTTTGGTGGGGTCGGCGGAAAGTTTACAAACCCCGGCGTTGACAAAAACAAAGCGCTGATATATAATACAGATAGAAAAAGGGCGCTGTCCGACAACGGTTAGCCCGAGTTGTGTTCTATGTTTCTACAAGAAACCGTCACTTGGCCGAGTGGCGGTTTCTGCGTTTCACGATGATCGTCACCGTATAGGCTCCGATGTGCAAGGTAATCCGCATAGCATCACCTCCCTTCGGGAGATGTGGCCAACCGCCGCCGTAATGGACAGCGCCCCGGTTCCAACTATTCCAGCTGGAACCAGCAATAGAATACCACAGCTTTTTACAAAATGCAACAAAAAATGCGGAAACAGGATGATCCCTTTTTCGCATCTTTTCAACATATCTCTGAAAATCGTTGTCGGCGGGGTCGGCGGAAAGTTTACAAACCCCGGCGTTGACAAAAACAAAGCGCTGATATATAATACAGATAGAAAAAGGGCGCTGTCCGACAACGGTCAGTCCCCCTCTGGTGAAGATGTAACCGCCGGTGTGGTGATATAGTCCCCTTAGAGTAGACACTCGAAAAGCAAAAATTCGAGGCTACA
>JAJPXY010000141.1 GCA_021205205.1 Clostridiales bacterium | reverse complement strand
CTGCTATTTTAGCACCTTTCACAAGCGTTGGCTACAAAATTGATTTCCGTGTTTTTCCCGCTCTCCCTCTTTACTTTTGCCGCGTTTTGCGGTACAATGTTATGTAGTCGCTTTAACCATCCCGCTGAACTGGAGGTTTTTCTCATGTCTGATGTCGATTATACCCGGCGGTTCGATATATCCAATACCGATGAGTGGGAAAACCGCCAGATTTTGTCTATGGTTTACGCCGCCCTGCAAGAGAAGGGCTATAACCCCATCAACCAGATCGTCGGGTACATCCTCTCCGAAGACCCCACCTATATCACCAACTACAACAACGCCCGCTCCCTCATCCGCAAGCTGGACCGGGACGAGCTGCTGCAGGAGCTTGTGCGGTACTACCTGGGCGTGTAAGCATGTGCCTGGCCGTCCGTAAGTGTTTCCGTCTTTTCACAAAAAGGCCCGTCTGTTGGAGAGG
The DNA here is from genome assembly GCA_021205205.1 of Clostridiales bacterium. Classification (GTDB taxonomy): domain Bacteria; phylum Bacillota; class Clostridia; order Oscillospirales; family Oscillospiraceae; genus Onthomonas. The sequence goes on along the minus strand of JAJPXY010000141.1, from coordinate 6,088 downwards.
GGCCTTTCTTTCTGCTTCGAATGTGAACTGTTTGGCATACAATTTGTGCAGTTTCACAAGAGAAATGCGTGTTTATAAAGTTGACAATTCGATTACAATGTGTTACAATTTGTTACAGTTTTCAAGGAGGTATTCTAATGGCCGATTCCAAATCGCTTCCCCTCACCTATAAGGGGCGTCCCATCCGCAGGAAAGACAACCTGATTTACTACGGCAGTATGTCTGAGAAGTATATCATCATGCTTCAAATCCTGGACACCAGAAAGCTCCAGGACCTGGATCTGGCGACCCGCGTCTCCGTCCAGCTTCAGCTCACCTCTCCTGACCTGAAGTCCCGGGACCGGGTGGTGCGTAAGAGCGAAAAGAACAGCCTGTACTCTGCCATGGACCTGGGGGCCGTCTGGCTGACCCGCGCCCTGAACGCCGACTGAGTACGTTTCGCCGGGGTTCCGGCGTGTCCTTCCTCCGCCAGAGAGATACACTGGAGGTTTTTTATGCACCGACTCAAGAAAAGCATTGTCGCGCTGACGCTGGTCTTTTCCATGGCGCTGAGCCTTGCGAGCCTGGCCTTTGCCACCCAGACCGGCACCGTCACCGACGACTGCGTCCGCATCCACACCGAGGCGTCCACCGATTCTGAGATTTATCAACAGGTCAACAAAGGGGACACCCTCACCGTTCTGGAGACCGCCGACGAAAACAACTGGGTCAAGGTTTCCTTTACTTACGCCGAGACCGGCGACACCATGACCGGCTACATCTCCGGCGACTACATCGAGATTTCCGGCAGCTCCGACAGCGACGAGGACGAGGAGGCATCCAGCTCCTCCGCCGATTCTTCCGCCAGCGCCGACAGCAGCGCGGAAAGCTCTGCCAGCAGCTCCGACAGTTCTGACAGCTCCAGCAGCAATTCCGACAGCAGCGCGGAAATCTCTGCCGACAGCTCCAGCAGTTCCGACAGTTCCGACAGCTCTGCGGACAGCGCCGACAGCTCCAGTAGCAGCTCTGACAGCAGCGCGGAAAGCGCCGACAGCAGCTCTAGCTCTGACAGCTCCAGCTCCAAGAGCAGCAGCAAGAGCAGCTCCTCCGGCAGCTCCGCAGAGGAGGATGAGGAGGAAGAAGATGAGGAGACCGCCGCCATCACGTCCAGCGTCTCCTACACCGCCACCGTCACCGACAGCGGCGTGCGCATCCGCAAGAAGGCCAGCACCGACTCCAAGATTTTGACCGCCGTCCCCGAAGGGGAGATCGTCACCGTCCTCTCCACCGAGGATGAGGAGGGCTGGATGAAGGTCCGCTACTACGACACCGAGGGCACCAAGTACACCGGCTATATGTCCGGCGAGTACCTGGACATCAACAGCATCGGCTCCGGCGTCAGTCGTGTGGTCAACACCATCATCCGGGAGTCCGCCGACAGCACCTCCGCCATCGTCGGCCTGGTCCCCAAGGGCAAGAGCGTGGACATCTACGCCAGCGAGAGCAACTGGTACAAAATCGAGTACCAGGACCTGAGCGGCTGGGTCTACTGCGACTGCATCCGCACCGAGGGCGAGGACGACTGCGTGGGCTACGGTACCGCCACCATCGACGGGCTGAAGCTCCGGGAATCCGCCTCCCTCAAGTCCACTGTGCTGACCAAAATCCCCGAAGGCACCACCTTCCAGATCGCCAGCAAGGAGAAAAACGGCAAGTGGTACGCCATCACCTATAACGGCATGAGCGGCTACGTCTACGCCGAGTACGTGGACGTGGAGGACTCCTGCACCTCCGGCTACGTCCAGGTCATCGCCACCTCCCTGTCTCTGCGCTCCGGCGCGGGCAGCAGCTACGCCCGCCTGACCATCGTGCCCCAGGGCGAGCTGCTGGAGGTCATCGGCACCGTAGACGCCTGGTATGAGGTCTCCTACGGCAAGTTCACCGGCTATGTCAGCGGCGCGTTCGTCTCCGCCACCACCAAGGACGGCTTCCAGGCCTATCCCGACTACGCGAAGGTCACCGCCTCCGTTCTGACCCTGCGGGAGGACGCCTCCATCGAGTCCACCGCGCTGGATTCCATCCCCAATGGCACCATCGTGGCCGTCAGCGGCCTCTCCAACGGCTGGTACAAGGTCACCTATGGCGGCCAGACCGGTTATGTTGACTCCGGTTACCTGGAGGACAGCGACGCCGATGCGGCTGCCGCCCAGGCTGCCGCCGCCGCCTCCGCCGCGGCCGAGGACGCCGCCGCAGAAGCGGCCAGCGAGAGCACGTCCAGCAGCAGCGAGAGCACCACCAGCAGCTCCGAAACCACCACCACGACCACCTCTTCCAGCTCCAGCGGCAGCGCCGTCCTGTCCTATGCCTCCCAGTTCGTGGGCAACCCCTACGTTTGGGGCGGCACCAGCCTGACCAACGGCTGTGACTGCTCGGGCTTCGTCAAGAGCGTGTTCGCCCACTTCGGCATTAGCCTGCCCCACAGCTCCTCCGCCATCCGCAGCTACGGCAAGTCCGTCAGCTACTCGGATATGCAGGTTGGCGACGTGGTCTGCTACAGCGGTCACGTGGGCATCTACGCCGGCAACGGCCAGCTGCTCTCCGCCCTGGGCAAGAAGTACGGCATCACCTATTGCAGCGTCAACTACAAGAGCATCATCACCATCCGCCGGATGACCAGCTGATGATCCGCTGCGTTCCTACGCTTTCCTACCTTTCTTTCCCCGGTTCCGTCATCGTTTCAGCGGAGCCGGGGAACTTTTTGTCCAATTTGCAATTTGCAATGTGCAATGGCCGGGTTTGCAGCCGCATCCGCTGTGGGGGCGGCCCTGACTGTCAAGCGGTACTTCCGCTTCCTGCGACCGCTCGAAAAACCGCCATCTGTCTCCGGGCGGCTACACACGAAAAAGGGGGTTCCTTCAAAGCTGTGCAAAGGAACGGTCAGAATTGTTTTACACTTTTTTGACGCCGCCGACTTTACATTGAAATTCCGCCTCATTTTACAATTACCATACAAAAAACATACAAAAAAATGGTGGAGAAATACGTTCGTCTGTCGTAAAACAGAAACGATAACCGGCGCAACGCGCAAATTTGCAGCGTCGGCGCAAAAGACACGACTTTACCGTTTCCATACAAAGGAGCAACGACTATGAAAGACCGTATCCTCATCGTGGAGGACGATGACAGCATCCGCCGCCTGCTGGAGGTGGCGCTCAAGAGCCAGGGGTTCGACGTGGGCAGCTTTGACAACGCCGTGGACGCCCTGGAGGACATGGCAAAACAGACCCCAGCTCTGGTGACCATGGACATCATGATGGACGGGCTGGACGGCATCGAGGCGCTGAAAATCATGCGGGCCTCCCCCGCCCTGAACCAGGTGCCGGTCATCCTGCTGACCGCCAAGGGCATGGAGGACGACAAGGTCACCGGCCTGGACGCCGGGGCCGACGACTACGTGACCAAGCCCTTCAGCGTGCTGGAGCTTTCCGCCCGCATCCGCGCCCTGCTGCGCCGGGCCAACGGCCTGGAGCCGGGGCCGGTGTACCAGTACAAGGGGCTGCGCATCAACCCGGACACCCGGGAGGTCTGGGTGGACGACCAGCTGGTAGAGCTGACCTTCAAGGAGTTCGAGCTGCTCAAGTTCCTGATGGAGCACCCCGACAAGAGCATCACCCGCCACCAGCTGCCGAAAGAGGTCTGGGGGGCGGACTACCCCGGCGAGACCCGGACGCTGGACATCCACATTGGCACCCTGCGGCAGAAGCTCAACGACCCCTCAGACAACAGCCACTTCATCAAAACCGTCCGGGGGGTGGGCTACCGCTTCATCGGCGTCAGAGACGAGTGACCGATGAAGCGTGCACTGACAAGGGCCTTCGTCCTGGTGCTGGTGGTGGGCCTCCTGATTTGCGCCGTGGCCAGCGCGGTCATCTTCGACGTGGCGCTGACCAACACCAAGGAGCAGGAGTTGTCCAACCTGGCCATGATTTTGGCCGACGAATTTGACCCGGACGAGGACCACGACGCCCAGGCCAAACAGTGGGCCGCCCACGACGGCGACATCCGCGTCACCATCATCGCGGAGGACGGCACCGTCACCGGCGACTCCCAGGTGGACTACACCACCATGGAGAACCACGCCGACCGGGAGGAGCTGCAAAACGTGGGCAGCCAGCAGGTGACCATCCGCACCAGCGCTACCCTGAACACCAAGATGATGTACGCCGCCATTCTCACCCGGGACGGGTACTATATCCGCCTATCCCAGCAGTATGACGGCGTGCTGGCCGACCTGATCTCCTTCGCCCCGGCCATCGTGCTGGCGGCGGCGCTGGCGCTGGCGGTCTCCGTGGCCATGGCAAACCGCATGATGACCAGCATCACCGACCCCCTGCTGGACATGAACAAGAGCCTGACCCGGGTGAAGGACGGCACCGCCATGCTCGACGCGGAGCAGTACCCCTTCGAGGAGCTGCGGGACATGGCGGAGAAGATTAACTCCCTGGCGGAGGACGTCAGCACCCACATCCAGAACCTGCAAAACGAGAAGAACAAGCTGGCCTATATCCTGGACAGTATGCGGGAGGGCGTGGTACTGTTGGACGAGCACCAGCAGATCATGATGATCAATTACAGCGCCTGCCGCACCTTCCACTGCTCCAAGGAGGTCCAGGGCCGCTATCTGCTCCAGGTCACCCGGGACCAGGCCATCATGGACGGCACCGCCCAGGTGCTGGACGCCCAGCAGGACCAGAAGGTCACCTTCGAGCAGAAGGGGCGCATCTGGGAGGTGTGCTTCACCGCCGTGGGGGCCTACCCCGGCCTGGAACACGGCATGATTTTGACCCTGAACGACGTGACCGAGCACCAGCAGGCCACCCAAATGCGGCAGGAGTTCTTCTCCAACGCCAGCCACGAGCTGAAAACCCCCATCACCGCCATCCGGGGCAGCGCCGAGCTGCTCTGCTCCGACCTGCCCCTGGACAAGGAGACCCAGCAGGAGCTGCTGGGCCGCATCCTCAAGGAGACGGAGCGCATGACCACCCTCATCGAGGACATCATCATGCTCTCCCGCATCGAGAGCCGCTCCCGGGCGGACGACCTCCAGGTGGTGGACTTCTCCTCCATCGTCTGCACGGCGGCGGACGAGGTGCGCCTGCTGGCGGAGCAGAACGAGCTGACCATCCAGATGGACACGGAGCAGGTGATGCTCCAGGGCAGCCGGAAGAACCTCTACGAGCTGGCCAGCAACCTAATCGTCAACGCGGTGAAGTACAACCGCCCCGGCGGCAAGGTGGACATTCAGCTCCACCCCCAGGGGGAGCAGCTGTGCTTCCGGGTCCGCAACGACGGCGACCCCATCCCCCTGAACCAGCAGGACCGGGTCTTCGAGCGGTTCTACCGGGTGGATAAGGGCCGCAGCCGGGCCGTGGGCGGCACCGGGCTGGGCCTCTCCATCGTCAAGCACGTGGTGGAGTCCATGGGCGGCAAGGTGTCCCTCTCCAGCGACGCCCTCCACGGCACCACCTTCACCGTCTGGCTGCCGCTGTCCACACACTCGCTGCCTAATCCAATTAGCAATTAGCAATGTGCAATGAAGCGATTTGCGAGGTTGTCCCTTTGGGGCAGGCGTGTCGATGATTCCAGCGAGAAACCCCTCTGTCATAAGTTACGCCCCCAGGCATTTTCGCCTGGGGGCGTTGAGCCTGTCGAAAAACGACAGGCTCTCGACCAAAATCGCGGATTTTGGTCGAATATGCGGCCCCGGCAACGCACATCGTCGGAGCAGACTCCATATTCTTCGCTTCCGGCTAAAGCCGAAAGCTCATCCATTCCGTTGCTCCTCCTCTCCCAGCCAAACCCGCTTCGCTGGGCTTTGGCTGGGTCCCCTATGCGCACGTTTGGGGCCTCCCTGTGTGCTTTTGCCGGTACACGCCCGGCTAAAAGCACGAATTTCACTTTATTTTGTTGCTTACGCAACAAAACTCCTGCGGAGGGCTTCTATAATTTTTCGTTGTACTTAATTCGCTGGAAATGACTTTTTTGACAATCTGACGCCCCCAGGCAATGATATAGTCCCCTTAGAGTAGACACTCGAAAAGCAAAAATT
>JAJPXY010000160.1 GCA_021205205.1 Clostridiales bacterium | reverse complement strand
CCTGAAGCGTTTTTGTCTATTCTTTTGGGTTAAATTTAAATGCTGTTGCCCTGCAAAGAAAACACCATCTGAGCCCCTTCAATCGACGCCTTTATCAAAAGAGGCTCATAAAGCGTTGGCCGCCGGGAAGGCATACTCCGTCCCGCCGGGGCATAGGCTGTCCAGAGATTCCTCGAAAGCCAGGTGGTACCAATGAAAAAAACTCGCCCCCTGCCCCGCCGGGCCGTAGCCCTGGCGGCAGCGGCCTCCACCCTGTGGGTGGTCTGGCGCACCGCCGACCTGGACGCTGCGAAAACGACGCTTTTTCCAGCAGAGCCGTCGTCACCGGCCTGCTGGAATACCAACTAGGACAGACAGGAGACGAAGATGCCTTGCTGGACGGCTGGGCGGCGCTGGTGGTGGACCAGTCCCCGGTACTGACCCAGGGGAAGGAGGCGGTCAGCGCGTCCCTGACGCAGCAGGAGGAGACGGCGGACGAGCGGTCGGAGTCCGACCTCGTCCCGGAAACCGACCCGGCAGACCAGTCGGGAGACACTTCCGCCCCAGAGACAGAAACGGCCTCCGCGTCAGCGGAGGCGGAGGAGGCAGAAGAACAGGAGTCGGAGACTGGGGCGGAGTCGGAAGCCGAGGCGGAGACGGAGACGGAGGGCATCACCCTGGACCTCTCCCAGGTGAAAACCAGTCAAATCAAGGTGGACAACCACACCGAGGGCCTGAACCCCAGCGTGGCGGACTACTGGGAGAAGGAACCGTCCCTGACCTTGCAGCCCGCCTCAGCGGGGCCGCAAATACTGATCATGCACACCCACGCCACCGAAGCCTACACCATGGACGGGGACGACGTCTATACCGAGAGCGACGAGAGCCGCACCACCGACGAAAACTACAACATGATCCGGGTGGGCGAGGAGATGAAGGCGGTGTTTGAGGAACTGGGGTTCTCCGTGGTCCACGACACCACCACCTACGACTACCCCGGCTACAACGGCTCCTACGGCCGCTCCCTGGAGGGGGTACAGAGCTACCTGGAGCAATATCCCACCATACAGGTGGTGCTGGACGTCCACCGGGACGCCCTCATCGGCAGCGATGGCACCGTTTACGCCAAAACCACCGCCATCGACGAGGAGCAGGTGGCTCAGGTGATGCTGGTGGTGGGGACGGACGACGGCGGGCTGACCCACCACAACTGGGAGGACAACTTCACCCTGGCGCTGAAACTCCAGGGGGCCATGCTGGCCCTGGACGACACCCTCCCCCGGGACATCGACCTGCGCAGTCAGCGGTTCAACCAGCACCTGACCGCCGGTTCCCTGCTGGTGGAGGTGGGCACCAGCGGCAACACCCTCCAGGAGGCCCTGGCCGGGGCCAGGCTGTTCGCCCGGGCGGCGGGGACTGTGTACAGCCAGTACGTCGTTAGCTCCTAGCTCTTAGCTGTTAGTTTGGCGGTACTTGGCTAACAGCTCATCTTGGGAACCCTTCCCCCGGCACAAAGCCCAGCGCCACCAGCCGGTTCCAGACCAAATCCAAAATCTCCAGCAGCTCGTCCCGGTTTTCCGTGACCCAGGGGTATTTTTGCTTGTATTTCAGGTCAAAAAAGACCATCACCTTCTCTGGGCTTTCGAAGGTGCTGCGGGAAATGATTTTTTTGAAGCCGTCATAGATATTCTGCCCGGCGGCCTCCCGCTCCCGGGCGAAACGGCAGGCGTCGTTGGAGAGATGGGCTTTGTAATCTGCGTCCTCGGCGGCGTAGTCCACCGGGGGGCGGCTGTTGTCCCGGATGAACTCGGACAGTCACTGGAACTCCGGCCCGATGGACTGGCGCTGCTGAGGGGTCAGCGTTTTCCAGATGGCGTTCAGCGCCTGCCACTGTTTGGTCTGTTTGAGCTGCTCGCGGGTGAGCATGGGCGGATTCCTCCCTGTCGAATCACTGTCTCATTGTGAATTGTGCATTGTTAATTGCTAATTTGACTATCCCTTTGAATCAGCCTTTTCGATTATCCAGCGAAAACCCCTCCACCATGCTTCGCATGGTCCCCCTCCCTCGTCGCCGCAGACTCCATAGCGTTCGCCCCGCCGCAAGCGGCAGGTCTCGCTTATTTCGTTGCGGCTCCTCTCCCAACCGAACCCGCTGTCGCTGGGCTTCGGTTGGGTCCCATAAGGGGGAGGCGAGAGGGGTGGTCGGTTACGGAAAGCTATTTGTTAAAGAAAAACTCTCTTGATTATGATAATTTCGTTATTTATCTTGTTTTTTGACCCTGTTTCGAAAAAAACACAAACCAAACGACAAGCACTTGCCCCCTTGCCTCCGCCGTCAAGCGGCACTTCCGCTTCGCTCCCTGCCCTGAGAGGGGAGGAGGGCCGCCGCCTTTGGCGGTGGCGAAGGGGTTCCTAACGTGCGGCTGATTCAAAGTGATAACCAGAATTGCTCATTTCATTATATTGTATCAGGGACGTTTCCTCGCCGCAAGGGCGCAGGGGAAATTTTTTCGCGTGGCTTTACAAATTGTATTGGTTCCGGTATAATAATACCACTTGTTAAATTGAACCTCTCAGAGAGAAACAATGGGGGCATTTCCGTGAGTACCGATTTTTCCCGCACCCTGTCGCTGCTGCGCAGGGAGCGCAACATCAGCCAGCGCGCCGCCGCCGCCGACCTGGGCATCAGTCAGGCGCTGCTCTCCCACTACGAAAAGGGCATCCGGGAGCCGGGGCTGGCCTTTGTCATCCGGGCCTGCGATTACTACCAGGTCTCCGCAGACTATCTGCTGGGACGCACCATGTCCAAAGACGGGACGGTCATCAGCGCCGAGGAGCTTTACGACGTCAGCGAACACAAGGACAACGCCCTCCGGGGCAGCGTCATGGCCCAGCTGAACAAAAAGCTGATGGTCAACACCCTCTCCCTGATTTACGGTATGCTGGGGCGGCTGGGGGACCGGGAGCTGATTTTGGCGGTGTCCAACTACTTCTCCTGCGCCCTGTATACGGTGTTCCGCAGCATCTACAGCGTGAACAAGCACAACCTGTCGGGCTTCTTCGCCCTGGACGAAAGCGCGTTCCACAGCGGCGCAGTGGACGCCGCCATGACGTGGGACAAAAGCACCATGACCCTGGAGCTGGAAAAGCTGGCCAAGGACAAGACGGCGGCGGACAAGCTGGAGCCGCTGGACCAGAAGGCCCTCCAGCGGGAGTACCCCGCCCTATACCAGTCGCTGCTGCAAATTTTGCACAACACCAGCAGGCGGGTGAACCAGCTCCTGAACCCCCAGGAAAAGAAGCCGGAAAAGAAGAAGAAATAGCGGCAACATCTGTGGTGTTTCACAGGAGCCAAAGGAGTCCCATTCAAGCACAAATTCCTGTATGGGCGGCCCGTGGCCGCCCATACGCAAAAATGTTCAAAGGTTGAACATAAGCTTAACATTTCCCCTACAAAAGGAGAACCATAGATGAAACAGGAGAACATCCGTAACTTTTCTATTATCGCACACATCGACCACGGAAAGTCCACGCTATCAGACCGTTTGATCGAGGAATGTAACGCCGTGACCGCCCGGGAAATGGAAAGCCAGATCCTGGACTCCATGGAGCTGGAGCGGGAGCGGGGCATCACCATCAAGGCCCGGGCTGTCACCCTGCGCTACCAGGCGGACGACGGGGAGACCTACCAGCTGAACCTCATCGACACGCCGGGTCACGTGGACTTTAACTATGAGGTCAGCCGCAGCCTGGCCGCCTGCGAGGGTGCAGTGCTGGTGGTGGACGCCAGCCAGGGCGTGGAGGCCCAGACCCTGGCCAACACCTACCTGGCCGTGGAACACGACCTGGAGGTGCTGCCGGTGCTGAACAAAATCGACCTGCCCTCCGCCGACCCCGCCCGGGTGAAGGAGGAGATCGAGAACATCATCGGCTTGCCCGCCATGGACGCGCCGGAGATCTCCGCCAAGGCGGGCATCAACATCCACGCCGTGCTGGAGGACATCGTCCAGGGCATCCCCGCGCCGGAGGGCGACCCAGAGCCCCCCCTGCGGGCGCTGGTCTTTGACTCCCAGTACGACAGCTACCGGGGCGTCATCGTTCTGATGCGCGTCATGGAGGGCACCATCCGTACCGGGATGGAGGTCCAGCTGATGGCCTCCGGCGCCACCTATAAGGTGGTGGAGTGCGGCCACATGGAACCCATCGCCCTGGACCCCTGTGGGGTGCTGACCGCCGGAGAGGTGGGCTACTTCACCGCCTCCATCAAGAACGTGCGGGACACCCAGGTGGGCGACACCGTCACCGGTGGGTCGCGCCCCGCGGCGGAGCCGCTGCCCGGCTACAAGCCCGCCCAGCCCATGGTCTACTGCGGCATTTACACCGAGGACGGCAGCAAGTACCCCGACCTGCGGGACGCGCTGGAAAAGCTCCAGCTCAACGACGCCTCCCTCTCCTTCGAGCCGGAAAGCTCCGCCGCCCTGGGCTTCGGGTTCCGCTGCGGCTTTTTGGGAATGCTCCACATGGAGATCATTCAGGAGCGGCTGGATCGGGAATTTGACCTGGACCTGGTGACCACCCTGCCCAGCGTCATCTATGAAGTGGTGAAGACCGACGGCACGACTGTCTATGTGGACAACCCCCACAACTACCCCGACCCGGCCCAGATCGCCGAGGCCCGGGAGCCTTACGTCAACGTCAGCATCCTCACCCCCCAGGACTATGTGGGCAACATCATGCCCTTGTGCCAGGAGCGGCGGGGCCAGTTCGGGGATATGCAGTATCTGGACACCAGTCTGGTGGAGCTGCACTATAAAATGCCCCTGAACGAGATCATCTACAACTTCTTTGACACGCTGAAAGCCCATACCAAGGGCTACGCCTCCCTGGACTACGAGCTGGCGGACTACCAGCCCAGCAACCTGGTGAAGGTGGACCTGCTGCTGAACGGCGACCAGGTGGACGCCCTCTCCTTCATCGCCCACAAGGACAAAGCCTATCCCCGCGCCCGGCGCATTTGCGAAAAGCTGAAAGAGAACATCCCCCGCCAGCTCTTTGAGGTGCCCATTCAGGCCGCCATCTGCGGCAAGATCATTGCCCGGGAAACGGTGAAGGCCATGCGGAAAGACGTGCTGGCCAAGTGCTACGGCGGCGACATCACCCGGAAAAAGAAGCTGCTGGAGAAGCAGAAAGAGGGCAAGAAAAAAATGCGCACCCTCGGCACCGTGCAGATACCCACAGAAGCCTTCCTGGCGGTGCTGAAGCTGGACGAGTGACCCGCCGGGTCGGCGGCGGACGAAGTTGTCAGCCCAGGCGACTAAAAAAGGAGGCCCCATGAGACAGAAAAGCGCAAAAAAGAGGCGCTGCGGCGTCCTGGAGCGCATTGTGATATTGGCGCTGCTGGCGGTGCTTCTGGTCTCCGCCTTTATGCTGGCGCAGTATTACTTCACCTCCGCCACGGAGAAGGCCGCCAACAGCGCGCTGGCAGAGCAGGTGGACACCGACGCCGAATACGAGATGGACGAGGACGGTGTTTTGCTCCGGTACGAGTCCCTGTGGGAGCAGAACAGCGATATGGCGGGGTGGCTCTCCATCGAGGGGACGGTCATTGATTACCCCGTCATGTACACTCCGGAGGACCCGGAGCATTACCTGCACCTGGGCTTTGACGGCAGCTACGCCAAAAGCGGCTGCCTGTTCATCGGAGATGGCTCCGGCCCAGACGCCAGCAATATCATCATCTACGGCCACCACATGAAGGACAACACCATGTTCGGCTCCCTGGTGGACTACAGTACCGAAGCCTTCCGGGAGGAACACCCCATCATCCGGTTCGACACCCTCTATGAGCTGCGGGAGTACGAGGTGGTCGCGGCCTTTTACTACGACATGGACAACGACGACTTCCCCTATTACCGGTACACCGACCTGAGCGATGAGACTCTTTTTGAGGAATATCTGGACGGACTGACCCGGTACAACCTCTACGCCGGGGACATCGACGCCGCCTGCGGCGACCAGCTGCTCACCCTCTCCACTTGCAGCTACCATACCGACGACGGACGGTTCGTGGTGGTGGCCCGGCGGGTGACGGAGTGAGGCGCAAACGCCCGGCGGCGGGGTTGACAAAACCGCCGGAAACGGGTATAATTGGGGATAGAAAAAGGTACTGTCCATTGCGGTCAGTTCCCTTTTAGATTACTTTGTAAGAAGTAACCGCCAGGTAGTCGGCCAGGGCGGTTACTTCTTGCTGTTTAGCAGCATAACAATCAGGCCGCAGGCCTCAATGATGACAAGCAAAAGCTGAAAAACTTCTGATGTACTCATGTTGTCAGCCCCCCTTCTGTGAAGTCAGGGGGCAAAGAAGCAGCCCCCTGCAGAGAGAGAACTGGTTTGCGTTGGGCAGTACCCAACGATTACTATAGCATGTTTTTCGACCGGATACAACACATAAATTTCTGGTTGCGTCTCATTCAGGTTTTGCGAAGAAACCGCCACGGAAATCAAGATTGCAAATCATATATCAGGTTTCCAATATTTATAACCATTTGGACAGCATAAGAGTCAAAAATGCTGCCTATTTCATTCAAAAACCTGTAGGGGCGGCCCGTGGCCGCCCGGGAAACCCACGCGGAACCTGCTGGCGGCCACGGGCCGCCCCTACAAAAGTATAATTTTTACAAGTGCTTTTCAAAAT
>JAJPXY010000096.1 GCA_021205205.1 Clostridiales bacterium | reverse complement strand
CCCCTACACATAGGTAGAAAAAGAAAAATCAAAGTTTTATTCTATACACCGGTTCAGGAAAGGTAGAAATTTATGGCTGCAAAAAAATCCTCCAATTCCTCCGTGAAGGTCGTCCCGCCCACCGACAAGAGCAAGGCGCTGGAGACCGCCATCTCCCAAATCGAGCGGGCCTACGGCAAAGGCTCCATCATGCGCATGGGCGACAACGCCTCCATTCAGGTGGAGGCCATCCCCACCGGCTCCCTGGGACTGGACCTGGCCCTGGGCATCGGCGGCGTCCCCCGGGGGCGCATTGTGGAAATTTACGGGCCGGAGTCCTCCGGCAAGACCACCCTGGCCCTGCACATCGTGGCCCAGGCCCAGAAGCTGGGCGGCGAGGTGGCCTACATCGACGCGGAACACGCCATGGACCCCAGCTATGCCCGCGCGCTGGGCGTGGACATCGACTCCATGCTCATCTCCCAGCCGGACACCGGCGAACAGGGGCTGGAGATCTGCGAACAGCTGGTGCGCTCCGGCGCGCTGGACGTGGTCGTGGTGGACTCGGTGGCGGCGCTGGTCCCACGGTCCGAGATCGAGGGCGAGATGGGCGACAGCTTTGTGGGCCTCCAGGCCCGGCTGATGAGCCAGGCCCTGCGGAAGCTGGCCGGCTGCATCTCCAAGACCAACTGCGTGGTCATCTTCATCAACCAGCTCCGGGAGAAGATCGGCGTCATGTACGGCAACCCGGAGACCACCACCGGCGGCCGGGCGCTGAAATTCTACGCCTCCGTCCGCATTGACATCCGCCGCATCCAGTCCCTGAAGGTGGGCGGCGAGATCGTCGGCAACCACACCCGGGCCAAGGTGGTCAAAAACAAGGTGGCGCCCCCCTTCCGGGAGGCGGAGTTCGACATCATGTACGGCGAGGGCATCTCCCAGATGGGCGAGCTGGTGGACCTGGGCGTGCAGCTGGGACTGGTGGAGAAGTCCGGCAGCTGGTTCTCCATGGGCGAGACCCGCCTGGGCCAGGGCCGGGACAACGCCAAGCTCTACTTCAAGGACCACCCGGAGGAGGCCGCCAAGCTGGAGGCGGACATCCGGGCCAACTCCTACAAGCTGCTCAGCCGCCAGGGACTGGCCGCCGCCAAGGCCGCCGGCCGCGCCCCCGCAGAGGAGGCCGCTCCCGCCGAGTCTGCGCCCGAGGAACCCGCGCCCATTCAGGCCCCCGCCCCCAGGGACATGGACGACTTTGACCAGCTGATGAACGGGCTGGACATCTCCGCCGAGGACTTTGAGGGCTGATGCCGAAGATCACGCGGCTGGAAGCCTCCAAACACGTCAAGGGCCGGGTGCTGGTCTTTTTCCAGGACGGGGAGCTGGTGAAGCTCACCGAGGACGAGGTGCTGCTTCGGGGCCTGTTTGCGGGAAAAGAGCTTACCGAGGAAGAATACACCGCCCTGGTGCAGGACGGCAGGCTGTCATCCGCCAAGTCCGCCGCCGCCCGGCTCTGCTCCAGCAAGCTGCTCTCCCGGGGGGAGCTGCTGCAAAAGCTCCGGGACAAGGGGGAGGACCCCGCCTGTGCCCAGCAGGCAGCGGACTGGCTGGAGGAGCTGGGGGTGCTGGACGACAGCCGCTACGCCGCCTCTGTGGCCCGGCACTACGCCGCCCGGGGCTACGGGCGCAAAAAGCTGGAGCAGGAGTTCTTTCGCCGGAAGATCCCCCGGGACCTCTGGCCCCAGGCCCTGGAGGAGCTGCCCGACAGCAGCGAAGCCATCGACCGCCTGATTTCCCAACGGCTCTCCGACCCCACAGACCCCAAAGAGCTGAACCGGGTGCAGAACTTTCTGCTCCGCCGGGGGTTCTCCTGGGGGGAGGTCAAAGAGGGATTGGAGCGGTATCTGGCGGAGCGGGGGGAAGGGTAAACACTTCGCACGTCATCAAAAAAGACGGACTTTGTTTGTCTTGTTCCTCAGCTTTAGCTGTGACAGAATGCGTTTTATTGTGAAAACATACGCGCAGTATTGTTTTGTACTATCGTAGATGTAGGGGCGGCCCGTGGCCGCCCGGGGAACCACTCTCTGAATAGCGGGCGGCCAAGGGCCGCCCCTACGGGAAAGTGGATAAATTTGTTGAACCTGTCTCAAAGGCATACCAACCCCTATCAATTTCCATCCCAAAAGAGGAATCCACATGAACCACTACAAAATCGCCTTCATCTCCCTGGGCTGCGACAAAAACCGGGTGAACCTGGAACAGATGATGAGCCTGGTACAGGACGCGGGCTACACCATCGTCTCCCAGCCGGAGGGGGCGGACGTCTGCGTCATCAACACCTGCGGATTCATCGACGCCGCCAATGAGGAGGGCATCGCCAACATCCTGGCCATGGCCCACCTGAAAGAGGAAGGCTCTCTGACCAAGATTTTGGTCACCGGCTGCCTGAGCCAGCGCTACCGGGAGGAGATCAAGGAGTCCCTCCCGGAGGTGGACGGCATCCTCGGCACCGGCAGCTACACCGACATCGTCGCCGCCATTGAGGACGTGATGGCCGACCAGTTCCCGGAATACTACGGGGACATGAACCACACCGACGACGAGGGCCTGCGGGTGCTGACCACCGAGCCGTATTTCGCTTACCTGAAGGTGGCGGAGGGCTGCAACAACAACTGCGCTTTCTGCGCCATTCCCCGCATCCGGGGCCGCTACCGCAGCCGTCCCATGGAAAACTTGCTTGCCGAGGCCAAATATCTCTCCGAGCAGGGGGTGCAGGAGCTGATTTTGATTGCTCAGGACGTGACCCGCTACGGCACCGACCTGTACCACACCCACAAGCTGCCCGACCTGCTGCGGGAGCTGTGCAAGCTGGACTTCCACTGGATCAGGCTCCACTATCTCTACCCCGACGACCTGACCGACGAAATGCTGGAGGTCATCGCCACCGAACCGAAAATCGTCCACTACCTGGACATCCCCCTCCAGCACTGCAACGACGAGTTGCTCTCGGTTATGCACCGGCGGGGCACCAAGGCGGAGATTATCAACTTACTGGATAAAATCCGACAGAAAATACCCGATGTAGTGTTCCGTACCTCCCTCATCACCGGCCTCCCCGGCGAGGACGAGGAAAAGTTCGACGAGCTGTGCGACTTCCTGCGTGAGCAGAAGCTGGTGCGGGCGGGGGTGTTCCAGTTCTCCCCGGAGGAGGGCACTCGCGCCGCCACCATGCCCGATCAGGTGGAGCCGGAGGTGGCCGCCCGGCGGCTGGAGCTGCTGGTGGACCTCCAGAGCGACGTGATGGACGAATACAACGAGTCCCGCCTGGGCGAGACGGTGGAGGTGCTGGTGGAGGGCTTCGATGAGGAAATGGGCTGCTGGCGGGGCCGCACCTACGCCGACGCCACGGACATCGACGGCCACGTCTACTTCACCGCCGCAGGTCAAATTCCCGCTGGGAGCTTCGTCCCCGTCCTGTTGACGGACACGGTGGATGGTGATATGATGGGGGAGATTCAGGACGACACAGAAGGGTAAGCCCCAGTCGTTTTTCCCCGTTTTTTCAGCACAGCAGGAGGCACTTTATGAACACTGCAAACAAAATCACAATGGTTCGGGTCGTTCTCATCCCCGTTTTTCTCGCGGTCCTTTATCTGGACTTTCCCTATCACATCTGGGTGGGGCTGGCCGTCTTTCTTATCGCCAGTCTCAGCGACTTTTTGGACGGCTATATCGCCCGCTCCCGGAACATGATCACCGACTTCGGCAAGTTCATGGACCCCATCGCCGATAAGATGCTGGTCGCCTCGGCCATGTGTATGTTCGTGGCCTGGGGCCGGATGGAGGCGT
This sequence comes from Clostridiales bacterium, assembly GCA_021205205.1. GTDB lineage: Bacteria > Bacillota > Clostridia > Oscillospirales > Oscillospiraceae > Onthomonas. The sequence goes on along the minus strand of JAJPXY010000096.1, from coordinate 3,105 downwards.
GGATGCTGCTGGTGGTGCTGACCCGGGAGTTCGCCGTCTCCGCCATGCGGCTGGTGGCCGCAAGCAACGGCAAGGTCATCGCCGCCGCCTGGTCCGGCAAGGTGAAAACCGCCTCCACTATGGTCTGCATCATCCTGATGCTGGCGGTGTCCATCCCGGTGCTGGATACGATTTGCTGCTGGGTCATTGTGGTGACGACTGTCTATTCCGGCGTGGAATACTTCGTCAAGAACAAGGACGTCATCAACTGGGCGGATATGTGACGCCGTGAAAGCGCTGCGCAAGGGGCTGTTGGCCTTGGTGGGCGTGCTGGTGGCGGGAGCGTTCCTGTTTTTCGTGGTGTTCCCCCTGGCCGCGCCCTACCAGTACCACAACGTCTGTTATAAAATTTCCAACCTGACCATGCTTCGCCTCCCCAGCCTGTGGAGCCGGGGCGGAACGTCCTCTGATGAGGAACTTCCACAGGCGTCGGAGGACATCGCCGTATGGCTGGCCACAGAGGGGCTGGACACCTCCATCGACCCCGACTACCCCGACGTGACCATGACCGCCCTCCAGGGCCGCTGGCTGTGGAAAAATCTCGCCGGGGACACGGAGGAGTTGTGCTTCGACGGCAACCAGTGTACCGTCACCATCTCCTATCTGGACATGGAGGAGGAGACCTACGACTGCGCCATCCTGAACCGCTCAGCGGCGGGGCTTTGCCCCAAGCTGGTCATTTTCAATTACCCCGGCGAGACTGCCGGGCTGACCTACTACATCACCGAGGTCAGCGACGACACCTTTTACTGCGCCGCCCAGGAAATGCTGTTTTACCGGATGGAGTAGCGACAAAAATATCAAACTGTCCCCTTGCGTTTGCCAAACGAATATGGTAAGATGCAAGGGAATAAGGGAGTAGTCGGCACAGCTATGGCAAGTGTGCGCCGGGGTCAACAGCCTGGAAGAAGTTCCTGGCCCCGGCTGAAATGACGAGACTTATCTGCATGAGGAGCAGATGGGTCTCGTCCTTTTTTATCCCGACTGCCCCGACAAAAAAAGCGGCGCGTTAGGACCGCGCCGCAGAGGAAATGCTTTCGGAGAAGCAAATGAGGAGGAAAACAACATGGGACTGTGGGAATTGTTTGTCATCGCGGTGGGCCTGTCCATGGACGCCTTCGCGGTGGCGGTGTGCAAGGGCCTCTCGGTGGAGAAGGTGCGCCCCAAGCATCTGCTGTGCGTGGGGCTGTGGTTCGGCGGCTTTCAGGCGCTGATGCCCCTGATCGGCTACCTGCTGGGCAGCGGCTTTCAGAGCCTGGTGGAGCAGGTGGACCACTGGATCGCCTTCGTGCTGCTGGCGCTGATCGGCGGCAACATGGTGCGGGAGTCCCGGGGCGAGGCGGAGGAAGTGGACGCCTCCTTCGCCCCAGGGGCCATGCTGGCCCTGGCGGTCGCCACCAGCATCGACGCCCTGGCCGTGGGCGTGACCTTCGCCTTTTTGCAGGTGGACATCCTCCCGGCGGTGTGCTTCATCGGCTGCATCACCTTCGTGCTGTCCTGCGTGGGGTTGCAGGTGGGCAACGTGTTCGGGGCCAGGTACAAGTCCCGTGCGGAGTTGGCCGGGGGCCTGGTGCTGATTTTGATGGGGGTCAAGATTTTGCTGGAGCATTTGGGGGTCATCGCGTTTTAAACCGCACTTACCACAGATACGTCATGGGGTCCACCGGCTCCCCGTCCTGCTCCACGGCGAAGTGGAGCCACGCGGCCTCGTTGGCTTCGCCGGAGGCGGTCTCTCCCACTGCGCCGATGGCGTCACCGGCGGCGACTGTGTCCCCAGCGGTGACGGCTGTGTCCTCCGCCAGGTTGCCGTAAAGGGTGGTCAGGCCGCTGCCGCAGTCCACCGTCACCGTCCGGCCCAGCAGCACGTCGTCCTGAACAGAGATGACCGTGCCGCCGCAGGCGGCCACCACCTCCTGGCCCAGCTCGGCGGAGAGGTCCACCCCGCTGTGGGTGCGCCAGTCGCCCAGGGCCTCGTTATAGGTCAGGGTGTCGCTGGAGAACGCGGCCACCACCGCCCCCTCCAGGGGCCAGACCCATTCTGAGGCCTCAGCTTCGGCGGCGGCCTCCGTCACCGGCTCCAGGGTCTCGGCGGCTTCTTCGGTCGCTGTGGCAGCAGCCTCCGCCGCAGTTTCGGCGGCTTCGGCGTTCGCCGTCTCTGACCCGTCAGATTCCGCGGGGGCGTCGCTGGGGGCGCCCTCCTCGGTGGGGCCTTCAGAGTCCGCCGGGTCGGTGGAAATGTCCGCGTCACCGGCGGTCTCCTCGGATTCCTCCGGCTCCAGGGTGACGGTCTCCACCGCGCTGGCCTCCTCGGCCATCTCGCTGGTCAGGGTCGCCCCCCCGCCACAGATACCAGCAGGACACGCCGATGGCGGCAATGCATAGGGCCAGGGCGATGTAGAAGCCCCTGCCGTTGAGGAAATTGGTCAGCTTTTGGGTAAAAGATTGTTTTTTCATGGTCAAATTACCTCCATGCAGGAAGGATAACCCGATTTTCCCAGAATTATACCCAAAAGCCCGGAAAGCTGCGCGCCTACTTACGAGGCGTACCGCTCCTGCTGGCTGAGCCATTCCTCCTCCTCCCGCAGCTCCGCACAGGCTTCGCCGACGGTGTCGGCAGAGAAGAGGAACTGGCCGCACAAATCATAGACTTCCACATGGCCGCGAACATTGCGCATTTCAACTGACATAACGGTACCTCCTTGATCACGATACATAAATCCGTTGGTTTTGTGATAAGGATAGTATAGCAAAGTCAAAGTCCGATAAACCGGACTATGCAAGGGATTTGCAAAAATAATTGTGGATATTTCTTTGAATCCATCCCAGTAACTTTGTTTGAAAATATTCCACCTGCCTGTAGGGGCGGCCCTCGGCCGCCCATGTTCAGAGAGATGTTCCCCGGGCGGCCAAGGGCCGCCCTTACACATACGATAGTAAAAATAGAGGAAAAACAAAAGGAGCGGCGGCACCCTGTGTGGGGAACCGCCGCTCTTTTTGCATAGATAAAATGTATGTTGTCTGTTACAAATCCTGAATCCGCATCTTGTCCATCTGGTTCTGCCTGCG
>JAJPXY010000020.1 GCA_021205205.1 Clostridiales bacterium | reverse complement strand
CGCCCCTACAAAAAAGTGCAATTTTTCCGCAAGCTTTTCAAAATTGATTTCCCTGGACATTTCCCTTGACAGTCCCCCGCCCCGCCGCTACAATAGATTCAAAGCGACAGCGAAGGCGGCAATGGGACCGCCGCCCAAAGAAACGTAAATGCCTTTGTTTTTTAGATTCCGACAGAAAAGAGGAACCGGCCATGAACCCACAGAGAGAAGCGGAACTGAAAGCCATTCTGGAGCAGCTGGAGGACCTGAACCAGCGGCTGGCGCTGCTCCAGGAGCAGGAAGAGAACGCCAAAATGATTTTGCCCAAGAAAAGCCCGGAGCGCAAGGCGGCGGACGAGCGCATCGACGCCATCAATGACGCCTATGACAGCGTCACCGACGCAATCCACTCCCTGGAGGAGCTGTTTGAGGAGGCGTGAACCCTTCTTCCCTACTTATCCAAAATCCCGACCGCTGCCACCCACAGCCGGGGGATTTTTTGTGCAAAACTTTTGCTTACATCGGCGGTTTTTGCGTGGTATACTATCACAGTACAAAATCATAACTGCGTGTAGCACACAGGATGTTCGCAAGGCGTATACCCTTTTTCCGATTGCCGGAGGGGGAATACGCCTTTTTTGTTCGCCCCCGGGCTATGCGCCGGTTCTGCATGAAACAGGAGGAAAGTATGCCAAAAACAAGAGGACAGGGAATTATTTTCGGCCTGCTCATGTCCTACGCCATGGCGTATGGCATGGAGGTCTATAACGTAGCCATCAAAGAGGGCGCGACGCTGGCCGCCGGCGGCCTGAGCAACATGACCAACATCGTGTTTTGGGACGCCCTCGTCGAGGCGTCCTACATGGGCGTGTTCGTGTTCATCGTCTCCAACCTGTACGGCAACCGCTTCGGGGCGGCCTTCGCCGCCAAACACAGCGACCCGGAGAAAGATAACCCGTACTTCTGCCAGCTGCTCCGCCAGGGGGCCACGGTGGCGGTCATGTGCCCCTCCATGAGCCTCATCGCCTCGGTGCTGTTCAACGTCTGCCTGGCGGGCGCGCCGGTGACGCAGCTCCCCGCCATCTGGGTGGGGACGGTGCTGAAAAACTTCCCCATGGCGTTCTTTTGGAACTTCTTCGCCGCGGCCCCCTTTACCCACTGGCTGTTCGGAAAGCTGTTCCCCAACAAGTAAAAACGAGACAGGACCGCGTGATCTGGCACTTGCTGGGTCACGCGGTTTCGTTTTAGAATAGGAGAAAGACACTGGTGATTCCTTTTACGCCGACTTATGAGCATTTTAGCTCTCAGCTTTCCTTTTCGCTGTTCGTTTTAGTCTGGCAACACCTGACTAACAGCTAACAGCTAACGGCTAATAGCTAATTGCGCATTGCACATTGCAAATTGCTAATTGATGATCCATTCCGCAAAAAATTTCGCAAACACTGTAACAAACCCGCCCTCCCCGCGTCTTATAGTTGAAAGGGGTGAGAAAGATGTCAGAACTGGAACAGCTCTACCGCCGGTACTGCCAGGACGTGTACCTATACCTGAAAGCCCTGACCGGCGACGCCGCCATGGCCGAGGAGCTGACGGCGGAGACCTTCCTCCGGGCCTGCGCCCACGCGGAGCGGTTCCGGGGCGACTGCGACATCCGCACCTGGCTGTGTCAAATCGCAAAAAACCTGTATTTTTCCCACCACAGGCGGCAAAAGCGCCTGGTCCCCCTGCCGGAGCAGTTCGACCCGCCGGACCCCTATACCAACATCGAGCAGGACTACGAAAACAAGGAGTCCCTCCAGCGGGTGCGGCGGCATCTGGAGGGGATGAAGGAGACTTACCGGCAGGTGTTCACCCTCCGGGTGTACTCGGAGCTGTCCTACGCCCAGATCGCCGCCCTGTTCGGGCGGACGGAGGGTTGGGCGCGGGTGACCTTCCTGCGGGCCAAGCGCAAGCTGCAACAACAGATGGCAAAGGAGGAACAAACATGAATCCCATTACCTGTAATATCATCCGGGACCTGCTCCCCCTTTACGCCGAGGGCGAGGCCAGCGCCGACACCCAGGCCCTGGTGGAGGAGCATCTGGCGGAGTGCCCTGCCTGCGCCGCCCAGCTGGAGGAGCTAAAGGCCCCGCTGGCAGTCCCCCCGGAGACCGAGCAGCGCATCATGGCCCGGCTGCGCCGGAAGCGGCGGAACCGGCTTATCCGCAATGGCATTATCGCGGTGATTTTGGTGGTGCTGCTGGTGGTGCTGCCGGTGGTCAGCGTCATGCAGGATACAGCCGTGGAGCTGGACGCCTCGGACCTCCTGGTGGAGACCACCAGCACCGGACAGACCCGGCTCCAGCTCAGCGACCGGGCCAGAGGCAGCGTCCTCAACGTCGTTTACACCCAGGACGAGGAGGGCAACGCCACGGCGTATGTCTCCCTCCGGAACGGCACCCGGCTGTCTCTGCTGCCCTGGCGGTTTTACTGTCTGCTGTACGGCTGGGATTACTATAGCCGGGATGAGCTGATGGATGTTTATAACGTCACCTGGACGCTGGAGAACGACAGCGTCACAGGGATACAGTATGACTATACCTCCGGCTTCGGCAACTGCGACAGCGTGGTACTCGGCGATGCCTTCGTCGCGGTGTATTACCAGCCGGGCATGGAGGCGGAGATCGGGCCGTTTGACATTTACATGAACGACCTGACCGACACGGCCTATGAAACCGCCAGCTCCGGCGGTCAGTGGACGGAGGAGCAGCTGAATGAAATGGTTTACTCTCACTACGAGGTGCCGGACAGCGACGAGCGGACGCTGATTTGGGAGAAGGAAGAATAAACGAACGAATATGGTCATTGCCTTCACTCAGCCTTGACAATGATTTTAACGTAAAACTCTTGCATAGTATAAGTTTTCGCGAAGAACTGCGGTTTGATAATTGACCACCCCTCTTGCCTCCCCTGAAAGGGCAGGGAGGGGCGAAGCCCCGGAAGTGCCGCTTGACGGCGGAGGAGGGCCGCCGCCTTTAGGCGGTGGCGGAGGGGTTTCAGGCACAAGATTGCTTCAAAGGGAATCATCAATAAACCGAGAGGGCTTGCCAAACCCGGCAGGCCCTCTTTTCGTGAAAACACGAAGCCCGAAAGGTTTACAGCCTGTAACGATTTTTCACTCTTTGTTGCTTGCCTTTTTGCGGCTCACCTGTTATATTCATAGAAGTGCAAAAAGGCGGCCCAAACAAACCAAAGAGGACGATGTGCTGCGAAAAAAGAACCCGGACAGTATCTGAAAACGGCCTTCATTCTGGCAAAACCGCACAAGGAATGGCTCACCGCGACCTTAAAAGTTTTTAATTTTTCTTTGATTTTACGTGACGTATGTGTTATACTAGAAAAGCGGTACAATGTAAATGCCGTTTGTGCGAAAAATCCCCGGTGACGGAGCCCTTTTCTGCGTGTGTCCACCAGTTGAGCGCGGCTTCTCCCGGCTACATCGTCCGTTATGGACTTTTGAATAGATTGAAAAGAGGGAGTTACCTTGTACAAATATGTGATTCACGGCGGGAAACCGCTTTTTGGTGAAATCGAAATCAGCGGCGCGAAGAACGCCGCCGTCGCCATCCTCCCTGCCGCCCTGCTGGTGGATGGCGTCTGCCGCATCGAGAACATCCCCCAAATCAGCGACGTGACCCTGAGCCTGGAGATCCTCCGGGAGCTGGGAGCAGGCGTCCGCTCCATCAACAAAAATACCGTCGAAATCGACTGCCGCCATATCCGCAACTTCTGTGTTCCCGACGACCTGTGCCGGAAAATGCGCGCCTCCTACTACCTCATCGGCGCGCTGCTGGGCCGGTTTGGCCGGGCGCAGGTCTCCATGCCCGGTGGGTGCAACCTGGGCGTGCGCCCCATCGACCTGCACATCAAGGGCTTCGAGGCGCTGGGAGCCAATGTGGATGTTCTGGGCGGCTTTGTTTATGCCAACGCCCAGGAGGGCGGCCTCTCCGGGGCCACCGTCTATATGGACCAGGTCAGCGTCGGCGCCACCATGAACGTCATGATGGCGGCAGTGCTGGCCAAGGGCCTGACCGTTATCGAAAACGCCGCCAAAGAACCTCATGTGGTGGATCTGGCCAACTTCCTGAACTCTATGGGGGCCGACATCATGGGGGCCGGCACGGATGTCATCAAAATCCGCGGCGTGGAGAAGCTCCACGGCGGGACCTATTCCATTATCCCTGACCAAATCGAGGCGGGCACCTATATGGCTTGTGTGGCCGCCGCCGGGGGCAACGTCCTCATCAAAAACGTCATCCCCAAGCACCTGGACTGCATCACCGCCAAGCTGGTGGAGATGGGCGTGGAAATTCGGGAGGACGGGGACGACATCCGCGTCATCCGTGAGCACGGCCTCAAGCGCACCAACATCAAAACCATGCCCTACCCCGGCTTCCCCACCGATATGCAGCCCCAGATGACCGCCTGCCTGTGCCTGGCCCAGGGCACCAGCATGGTCAACGAGGGCATTTGGGAGAACCGCTACCGCTACGTGGAGGAGTTCAAGCGCATGGGCGCGAAAATTCAGGTGGACGGCAAAATCGCCGCGGTGGAGGGCGTCGACCATCTGACCGGCGCGCCGCTTCAGGCCTGCGACCTGCGGGCCGGGGCCGCCATGGTGGTGGCCGGGCTGGCCGCCGTCGGCACCACCGAAATCGGCTGCATCCACTATATCGAGCGGGGCTACGACGACCTGACCGGAAAGCTCCAGGGCGTGGGGGCAGACATCCGCATCGTGGACGTGCCTGACGACGACATCCGCACCGAGAGCCACGCGGGGTAAATTTCAATTAGCAATTTGCAATGAGCAATGTGCAATTATAAGAACCAGACGCTGGTGTTCAGCGAAAAACTTGTACTACGCTGGGCAAAAATGCTGATGAAGCAACAAGCACTATCCCCCTTGCCTCCCCCAAGGGAACCCAGCCGAAGCCCAGCGCAGCGGGTTCGGTTGGGAGAGGAGGCGTGACGGAATGGACGAGACCTGCCGCTTGCGGCGGGGCGAGGGATATGGAGTCCGCGCCGACGAGGGAGGAGGGCCACCGCCTTTAGGCGGTGGCGGAGGGGTTTCCAGCATAAGGTCGAGTAAAAGTGATGGTCAGTTTAGCAATTTGCAATGACGGTTTCCGGGGCGGTTCATAGGCCCTGTTTGAACCGTCCCATTTTCAGATAAATAGTGTCGAAAAAGCCGCTGTCTCTGGCAGCCGCTTTTTTCATGTTTTACGGTTTCGAGGTGAGACTATGCTTCTTCGGACGCTGGCCAGCGGCTCCAGCGGCAACTCCATTCTGATTCAGAGCGGCGGCGCGGCCGTGCTGGTGGACGCGGGCATCTCCTGCCGCAAGATCACCCAACGGCTGGGGGCCTGCGGGCTAAAGCCGGGGGACCTGGACGGTATTCTGGTCACCCACGAGCACACCGACCACATCGCCGGACTGGGGGTGCTGATGAAGCACTGCAACGTTCCCATCTACGCCAGCGGGGGGACCTGCGCCGCCCTGGTGCGGAAGTTTCCCGTCACCCAAAACCACCTGATGCTGGTCCCCGCCGGGACCTGCTTCGACCTGGCGGGGCTGACCGTCACCTCCTTCCCCACCCCCCACGACGCCGCCGACAGCGTGGGCTATCGCGTCTCCGATGGGGAGAAATCCGCCGCCGTGGCCACCGACCTGGGCCAGGTGACGGACTACATACGGAGCATCCTCACCGGGACAGACCTGGTGGTGCTGGAGAGCAATCACGACGTGGCCTCTCTGCGCAGCGGCCCCTATCCCTATTACTTGCAGGAGCGCATCCTCAGCGACGTCGGCCACCTGTGCAACGAGGCCGCCGCCGAGCTGGCGGTTTACCTGGCCCGCCACGGCACCGGAACGCTGGTGCTGGGCCACCTGAGCAAGGAGAACAACACGCCGGAGCTGGCCTATTCCGTGGTGCAGGACGCCCTCCGGCGGGAGGGGCTTTCCACCCGGCTGGGGATGGCCCCCAGGGACGAGCTGAGCCAAATCTACGAGGTTTAAGAACAATTAGCAATTTGCAATGTGCAATTATGGGAACCAGACGCTGCAGAAAGTTTGAAAGGCGTTTGAGAAAATACCACTTTTTGTAGAGACGGCCCTTGGCCGTCCACATACCTCGTGTACGTTTTCCGGGCAACCTTCCCGTGGAGAATCCGGCTGAAAACCCGGCCATTGCACATTGCACATTGCTAATTGCACATTGCACATTTGGATGAGGCTGAGGGGCGCATCAGTGCAAGAGCAAGAACCAGACTGAAAGCGGGGGAAACCATGTATTCTATCACCGTCCTCTGTGTGGGCAAGCTAAAGGAAAGGTTCTACATCGCCGCGGTGGAGGAGTATCAAAAGCGGCTCCGGGGCCTGTGTCGCCTGGAGATCGTGGAGCTGGCCGAGGAGCGGCTGCCCGACTCCCCCTCCCCTGCCCAAATTCAGGCCGCGCTGGAGAAGGAGAGCCGCCGCATCCTGGCGAAGGTCCCCGCCAACGCGGCGCTCATCGCCCTGTGCGTGGAGGGTAAGCTGCTGAGCAGCGAGGAGCTGGCCCGGCAGATCGCCGCCTTCGGCGGCGCGGGGCGCTCGTCCCTGTGCTTCGTCATCGGGGGGAGCTACGGCCTCCACCCCAGCGTGAAGGCCGCCGCCCAGCTGCGGCTGTCCATGTCCCCCATGACCTTCCCTCACCATCTGGCGCGGGTGATGGTGCTGGAGCAGGTGTATCGGGCGTTCCAAATCAACGCCGGGACGAAATATCACAAATAAAAGGGAGCCTGTCGGCGTTCGGCAGGCTCCCTTTTTTCGCGTTCACGGGCCGCGCAGGGTTCCGGTACCGTCTCCGGGGTGGAAGGCCCGCTTTGGCGGAGAACGCAGCCTCTCCCCCGCCGGGGCGGCTGTGGAGCAGCGCCCCGTAAAAATAGCCAAAAAGCCCCGCCCCGTTTTGTGGCAAAAGTAGAAACTGCCAGGGCAAAAGCATTTAAACTTCTAATGAGATGTGGTAAGATAGTCTTATGA
>JAJPXY010000126.1 GCA_021205205.1 Clostridiales bacterium | reverse complement strand
GATGCAGGTGTAGCCGTCGTAACCGATGTCGGTCAGGGCGGAGAGGTACTTGCCCATGCCGCCGAAGCCGATAATACCAAGTTTGATTTTCATAGAAGAAACTCCTTTCTGTGACCGGCGGGCCGGACTGCGGCCCGCCGGAAGCAAATGTGGTGGATAGGAAAAAGAGAACTAATTATTCAGCCTGGCTGTGCTTGCGATCCAGACTTTCGACGATTTCCGCGCACTTCTGCTCATTTAAGGGGTAGAAATACAGCGGGATCAGGCACAGCAGGTACAGCGCACCAAACATCAGGTTGATGGTGGCGTTCATGCCGGCCAGCGCGGTGGCGGTTTGCTGTGCGTTGGCCACATAGCCCACAGCGCCCATGATCAGCAGTGCACCGGACACGCCAAAGGCGGAACCGAACTTGGTGGACAGGGAAACGGTGGCATAGCTGGTGCCGTCGGCCCGAACGCCGGTCTTATCCTCCTGGTAGTTGATGGCGTCGGGGACCATCGCCATGGGGATGGGGAAGGAGAAGCAGAAGAGACCGTAAATGCAGTGGAGCACCAGGAGGACGGGAATGTTGGTGTAGTTGCTGGCGGCGCCCACAAAATAAATGGCGAACAGCGAGAGGGCCGCGCCGATGTAGCCCACGGCAGCCATCCTTTTCTTGCCGACCTTAACGGTGAAGTTCTTGGTCAGAAGGATGCCGATAACGGTGAACAGGGACGGCAGGGACATAAAGGCGGAGATCAGGTCAAACCGCTGGAGGTTATACATCAGGTAGTAGACGACCACACCCATGCGGCCAAAGAAGGCAGTCATGGCCAGCAGCTGGATGCAGAACACCAGCATCAGCGGCTTGTTGGTCAGCACACATTTGATGCTCTGGCTGACGGGGACCTTCACCGCGTTGGCGCTGGGTTTGATGGTCTCTTTGCACTGGGCAAAGACAAAGACGAACAGAGGAATGGCACAGATGGCGTACAGGATGGCGACCCTGGTGTAACCGCCGGCGGTGTAGCTTTCGCCGCCGGAGAACCACATCAGCAGCGGCGCGCTGATGGCGTTCAGCAGCACAGAGCTGAGGTTGGCGCCCATCATTCTCCAGCTGGTCAGCTGGGCGATGTCATCCGGGTCGGTGGTCATAACGGTGGACAGGGAGCCATAGGACAGGTTCACCACGGTGTAAATCATACCGCAGCCGATGTAGGTGACTGCCGCATAGATGACGGCGGTAGTGCCGCTGCCGATGGTGGTGAACGCCAGGACAGAGAACAGCGCCAGGAAGGGGCAGCCGAACAGGATATAGGGACGGAACCGACCCCACTTGGTGTTGGTTCGCTCGGCGATGGCGCCGAACATGGGGTCATTGACGCCGTCCCAGATCCTTGCAGTCAGCATAATGGCGGACGCAGTGGCGGGAGCCATGCCCACCACGTCGGTGTAGAACACGCTCAGGTAGCTGCCGATGAAGGTCCAGCACAGGTTGCTGGCGAAGTCACCGCAGCCGTAGGCCAGCAGGGTCACTCTTGAGAGTTTTTTGGTTTTTTCCATTTTTACGATCCTCCGCTTCTCAAGCAAGATTGACAAAGCGGAGGAGGCTTCTGTTCTCTTTTCGCAAATATTTTTGCCGGAATAGAATTGACAGACCTCCTCCGAGCGGATAGAATAATCGTAGTGGTCGATCCATTCGATCCTGGAATGCTGAGCGTTGGCGGACGCGAGTCATTCCTTTTTTGTCAGGTCTAAACTTGTCAGTTGAATGAAATGTTGATTTTTATACTCCGTCAGGCCGCGTTATTTCGCTTCGGCCAGCAGCTTTTTCACCATGGCCACATGGCGGGTGGTCTGCTCGATGGAATCATATCCGCCTTCGTCCTCGAACTCGGTGACGATGTATCCATTATAATCGGAATTGGCGATGACGGGAATGATCTCCTCGTAGGGGATGGAGACTTCGTGGAGATTTTCGTCCACATAGTGGCACTTGCCGTGCATCTCGAAGCAATAGGGCATGATCTTCTTCAGGCCCTCCAGCTCGGCGGTGCGGCTCTTGCGGAACTGGACGAAGCCATACATGCTGCTCAGTGTGCCAAACAGGGCGGGGCATTTTTGCAGCTCCGGCATGAGGATCTGCGTGGCCTCCTCCTGGGAAACTTCGTCGTAGCGCAGCTGGGCCATCCGCTCCAGCACCTCCACGGAAGCGCCCGCAGCCAGCGCCCGGTCCCAATAGGGCTTGTTGGGCTTGGTGGCGAAGCAGCCAAAGTCGGGGATGAAACCGATGTACTTGCTGCCGGTCTCCTCGATGACCTTGACGTAATCCAGAATGGCGGGAGTGATGGGGGATTCGGGGTTGTGGATCTCAATGCCCACGTGGACGTTGTACGCCTCAGCGTAGGGGGCGATGCGGCCCAGGCCGTTGGGAGAGAGCAGGTACTGCTCCCGCATGACGGTGCAGCCCAGCTTGTTGGCGGAGATGATGTCCGTGATGGCGCGGGCCACCATTTCGTCCTCGGTCAGGTCCCGGTCCTTCAGCATCCCCCGGTCCATCTGGGCGGAGTAGCAAATCGGGGCGATACCGTATTTTTCGGTGCATTTCCGGAAGAACTCCACCACTTCATCGGTGACGTAGGGATAGGAGGGGATCATCTGAGAGGCCACGATCTCGTAACCCTCGGCGCCCATCTCGGCGGCGGTGCGAATGACGCCCTCCAGATCCAGCTGGCCCTTCAGATAGGGCGTGCCCAGCGAAAACAGGGTGATACCAGTTTTAACGTTTGCCATTGTCTTTCCCTCCTCAGTCCGTGATGGTCAGCGTCTTGCTGCCGCAGCTGTCTACCGGCATATACTGGTGGTCGGGGCCGATGGGCATATAGGGGGAACGGAAGAACAGCTTCACGCCCACCTTATGTTCGCCCTCAGGCAGGCCGCCGGGGTAGAACACGCGGATGGTGGCCGGCTCAATGACCTGCCAGAACTCGGTGTAGCACTTGTCAAATTCAGAGGGGCTGAACTCCTTGCCGTTGATGCAGAACTTGATGCGCTCTGTCGGCACCTCGGTGCCATCTACCGTGATGCCAAACTCATCAATGACGGTGAGGAAGTGGCCCCGGTAGTAGCTCAGGCGGATGTCGAACTGATAGCCCATCCGCTTGCCGTCTACATAATAGTGTTTCAGGCTGTCGCTGACCACGACATCCACATAATTCACACGCATTGCAAAGTCCATTTCATATCTCTCCTTATCGTTTATTTGGGGAGCCTCCCCTTTTCCGGTCCAGCGGCAGCCGCCGGACCGGATGTTTTCAGGAGGGGCGATGGAACACAGAATCAGAACTTGATCTCACGGTTCTCCTTAGCGGACTGATAGATGGCGTCCAGTACCTTGGTGACGGCCAGGGCCTCTTCCGGCTTGACCAGCGGCTCGGTGCCGTTCTGCACCGCTTCCAGCCACTGACGGCAGTCGATGGTGCCTTCCTCGCCGCCGCCGCCGCCGAAGTAGGCCACGCCGCCCACGGGGGACAGGGTCTCTTCCATCAGCTGACCGTTGCGGCCGCGGTTGTAAATCAGCTCGTTCTTGGCGTGGCTCATGCCGGAGTGGATCTCCGCGCCGGCCAGGGTGCCGCAGAGGGTGGTGGAGGCTTCGCGGGACTCCAGGATGTTCAGCGCCCAGCTGGCCTCCAGGGCGATGGTGGCGCCGTTTTTCATCTTGACGAAGCCCACGGCGGAGTCTTCCACTTCATAAGTTTCGGGGTCCCAGGGGCCAAACAGGTTGCCCTCGGTGGCCTGCTGCAAGCCGCCCAGCTTGTAGAACACAGAACCGGAGACGCTGTCGATGTCGTAATTGCCCATGCACCAGAGGGTGATGTCGAGAGCGTGGGTGCCGATGTCGATGAGGGGGCCGCCGCCCTGGGCGGCCTTATCCATGAACACGCCCCAGGTGGGAACGCCGCGGCGGCGGACAGCGTGGGCCTTGCCGTAGTAGATGTCGCCCAGGTCGCCGGCCTGACAGGCGGCGTGGAGGTTCTGGACCTCGGGGCGGAACCGGTTCTGATAGCCAACGGTGAACTGCATCCCGGACTTCTTCCAGGCTTCCACCATCTTCTCGGCCTCGGCGGTGTTGTGGCTCATGGGCTTCTCGCAGTAGACGTGCTTCTTGGCCTCAAACGCGGCGATGGAGATCTCACTGTGGGAGACGTTGGGGGTGCAGACGTGGACCACTTCCACGTTGGGGTCGGCCAGCAGGTCACGATAATCCTGATAGACCTTAGCGCCGGGCGCGCCGAACTCCTTGCAGGCCGCTTCCGCCCGCTCCACCTTGATGTCGCAGAAGGCGACGATCTCGTTCAGGTCCGCGTTGGCTTTCAGGGCGGGGAAATGCTTCTGATTGGCGATGCCGCCGCAGCCGATGACGCCGATTTTCAGTTTGCTCATGATGGTTCCTCCTTAAAACAGTTAAATGTAAGATATGTTTCAGCGCTCCTGTGGTTGGGCGCGTTCGCATTAAATGGATCAGATGACGAAGTTCCGCAGGTATTTGGCGCTGAGCCGGACCGCGTTCTTCGCGTCCTCCAGGCTGCCCTCAAAGGCTTTGTCCTCCACCTCGATGCAGGTGTAGCCGGAGTAGCGGATGTCGGTCAGGGCGGAGACGTACTTGCCCCAGTCGATGTCGCCCAGGCCGGGGAGCTTGGGGGACATATACTCCAGCGGAGTGGCCATGACGCCCACATCCGCCAGCTTGTCGGGATAGAGCTTGATGTCCTTGTAATGGACGTGGAAGATCTTGTCTCGGAACTCGTACAGGGGCTTGATGTAGTCGATCTGCTGCCAGACGAAGTGGGAGGGGTCGTAGTTGATGCCGAAGTTGTCGCTGTTGGCGATGGCAAAGACCTTGCGCCAGTTGGCAGGGGAGGTCATGATGTTCTGACCGCCGGGCCACTCGTCCTCGGTGAAGAGCATGGGGCAGTTCTCAATGGCGATCTTTACGCCTGCCTCCTCAGCGTGTTTGATGATGGGGGGCCATACCTCTTTGAACAGCTCCAGGTTGTCGGTGATGTTCTTCCGGGGGTCGCGTCCCACAAAGGTGGTGACCATGTTGATACCCAGCTTGGCGGAGGCGTCGATGAGCTTGTGGATGTGAGCCACATAGCTTGCCCGCTTCTCCAGGTCCGGGTCCATGGTGTTGGGGTAATACCCCAGGGAGGAGAGCGCCACGCCCCTGGCGGCGGCGTAGTCCACCACGTGGGCGGCATAGGCGTCGTCGGAGAGTACCCGGTCGGCGTCAATGTGGCTGACGCCGGCGTAGCGGCGCTTGGCTCCGCCCGCGGGCCAGCAGGCCACCTCCAGGCACTCCAGGCCGGTCTCGGCGGCGAAGTCCACGACCTCCTCAAAGGTCATGCCCTCACAGATAGCGGTCAACAGTCCAAGTTTCATAACTCTTTCCCCTTTCAAAGTGTTTTCCAGCGGCTGGCTGCCGCTGTTGATGTTTTCCTTTGTTGAGATGCTATTGTACAACAGCTATTTGAAAAGGTATTTTCGGAACTTGCGCAGTTTACGGCCTTTTTTCACCCTGATTTTTCTGGCAGATTGCACAAACGAATTTGTGAGGTCAAAAAAACACATTGGATATTTGCTTTTTTGCCGTCCTGTGTTATACTGGACGAAAGGTAAGCGGAATAAGGGGGAGCGCTTTGTGAAAAACAACAAGGAACCGCTGGAATATCATCTCGAATTTCTTTCTGACGACTGGGAACAGCCGCATCTTCATCAGGAGGCGGAGCTGATTTATGTGCTGGAAGGCTCCGCCACTGTCCTGGACGGAGAGACAACACACCACCTTGGGGAGGAAGATGTCTTTCTTGTGAACCGGAACCGAAAGCACGCCCTGTCTGTGGGAGAAAGGGCGCTGGTCTTTCAGGTTTTTCTCTCTCCCCGCCTGTTCCAGCAGTATTTGGAGCAGAATCACCCGTTTTTTCGGTGTGATTCTGCCAGCGGCGGCAATGAGGATTACAATTCCCTGCGGCTGCATTTGCGGCGTCTGATGAATCGCTTTGTGAACCATCCAGACAGCCCGGACTTTCAGGTGACGTTAGCCAGCTTGTCCAGCACCTGCGCGGTGCGCATCATTCTCGTGTGTTTCATAATCGTACTCCTTTACGTTAAAAATTTAGTGTTTATCGATAAGCACAATACCAGTATAGACCAGCATAGCAGGATTTTTATGTTTGTCAACTGGTTTTTATCGTTTTACGATAATTTTACGATTATCAGATAAAAACAGCCGTCGGTCAAAACTGCAAAATCACGCCGACCACAGGGATTCTACCAGCGGTCGAGTGACAATCCGCCCAAAATCTGCTACAATTATCTCAACAAAAAACGCAGAGGAGGTGTCACTATGGACGCTGCAACGGTAGGCGCAACCATCCGCACCCTGCGCCAGGAACAAAACCTGGCCCAAAAGGAGCTGGCCCAGCGGCTCCACGTCACCGACAAGGCGGTGAGCAAATGGGAGCGAGGGCTGAACTTCCCTGACCTGACGCTGCTGGAGCCGCTCGCCCAGGCGCTGGACACCACCGTCCCCCACCTGCTGGGGCTGGAGCAGGAAAACACCCAGGAGGCCGTCTCCGCCCTGTCGGACCTGGCCGCGCAGGAGCAGGAGCAGGCCCGGCGGGAAATTCGCAACCGGAACTGGTTCAACGTGTTCTGCTGCGTTATCCTGTGGGCCGCGGCGATTTGGTCATCGTTTATCATGTCCAACCACGGTCTCTACGGGCTGCCTCAGTTCCTGACGGCGGGGATGTCCGGCTGGTACGGCACCATGATCGGGAGCAACCTCTATGCCATCCGCAAGAGTCGCAGCTTGAAGCCGAAGGAGTAGAATCGTCTCTCTTTGAATCAGCTTCGGCAGATTTAAGTAGGAAATGATATTGCACACCTGTAGGGGCGGCCCTCGGCCGCCCGCAGAAACCGCCTGCTTATCCTGGGCGGCCACGGGCCGCCCCTACACATACGATAACAAAAAACGGAAGTTGCCCGTTTCCCGCGCATCCGCGCCCTTTTGTGGGAATC
>JAJPXY010000143.1:6741-7133 GCA_021205205.1 Clostridiales bacterium | reverse complement strand
CAAATATTTTTTCGTCAAGCTCATTTTGGGCTTGACTTTTTATTTGCAGGCTTCTTGTTGGGGCGGTACGCCCCGGTTTGCGGTGTGGGAGCCTCCAGGCGCAGGGCTGCCTGACATTCCCTACTTTAGAATACCACAAACTGGCCGAAATTGCAAATTTTGAGCCAGTTTTTTACATATTTTTCATTAAAATAAATACACAAATTTTTCTTATTCAGGGATGTTTTTGAAATAAAAATAACGTGAAAAGTGTGACGGAATTTGAGACGAAAATTCGCTGATTTTTGTCACACTTTTTCCAGCTTTTGCTTTGGCAAAAACGGCCGGAGCGCAGGAGAGGACCGGAGGCAGCGGGGAAAGTTGCTGGCTGGAGGATAAAAGGAATCGAAGCG
>JAJPXY010000143.1:0-6708 GCA_021205205.1 Clostridiales bacterium | reverse complement strand
CAAAAAAACGGGACAGACCCCATGCCAGCGGAGGCCTGCCCTGAGGATGGTTCGGCGGTTACGCCCGGGAAGTCTCCCCTTCCGCGGCGTCCTGGTCCCGGAACAGCAGCGAAATGCACCACAGCGCACCCAGCCCCACCAGCGTATACAGCAGGCGGCTGAACACGCTGCCGCTGCCGCCGCAGAGCCAGGCCACCACGTCGAACCGGAACAGACCGATGCTGCCCCAGTTCAGGCCGCCGATGATGGCCAGAATCAGCGCGATTTTGTCAAGCATGGTTTCTCCTCCCTTTCCGCGCACAGACTGTGCGCCTTCTGACCGTTACTTTGCCCGGACAGGGGAAAAACCATGCTGGAAGATTTTTTAATTCACAATTTGCAATGAAAACTGCACAAATACGGTGAAACTGCCCGGTGCTGCGAACGTATCCGCAAACCCGTCCATTGCACATTGCACATTGCTCATTGCAAATTATAATTCAAAGTCCTCGTCCTTGAACCGGGAGAAATCCACCTGTGCCCGGGCGGGCGGCACCCGCCGCAGGGGGTCATAGGCGAAGCGGCGGCAGTGGTAGCCGGGGCTGACGATGCCCTTCTTGGGGCAGGCGATCTGTTCCTCGTTCAGCGCAGACCCGTGGCGGCAGTAGGTGCAGCGCGGCTCTATATCCTTGCGAAACAACATATGCGGTTCCCTCTTTTCCTGTTGGATGGTTTCCGGCGGCTCTATTATACACGGCTTTCGGCCCGTTTTCCACCGGTTTTTTCCCGCGGCTGGGCCAGCCGGGCGGCCAGCCACGCCTGCCCCAGGCACAGACCGCCGTCCCCGGAGGGGACCCGCTGGTTCCAGTACACGGCGAAGCCCTGCTCCTCCAGCGCCTGGCGGGCGCCCTCCAGCAGCAGCCGGTTCTGGAACGTGCCGCCGGAAAGGGCCACCTGCTCCACGCCGAAGCGGTCCCTGGCCCAGAGGGCGGTCCCCACGACATACGCCGCCAGCGCCCGGTGGAACGCCAGGGCCAGGGCGGCGGGGGCTTCGCCGCCCTCCCGGGCGGCCCGGAGCTGGGCGATGAGTCCGGCGGCGTCCCCCAGCAGTTGGCCGTTTTCCTCCCGGGTCTCCACAGCCAGAGCGGGGCCGCCCGCCGCGTCCGCCGCGGCGTTCTCCAGCGCGATGGCGCACTCCCCCTCGTAGCCGTTGTAGCTGCAAATGCCCAGCAGGGCGGCGGCGGCGTCGAACAGCCGCCCCATGGAGCTGGAGCGGACGGCGTTCAGCCCCTTGTCCAGCGCGGCGGCCACCATGCGGAACCGGCTGTCGGGCCGGGTCAGCCCCGCCTGCCGCAGGTAGCCGCAGAGGATGGTGTCGGCGTTCCTGGCCCCCTCGTCGCCCCCCAACAGGGTCACATAGTCCAGGTGGCCCACCCGCTGGTATTCCGCCCCCTGGCACAGCAGAAACTCGCTGCCCCAGACGGCCCCGTCCGTCCCGTATCCGGTGCCGTCGAAGGCCACCCCCAGCACCGGGCCGGTCAGGTCCCACTCCGCCATTACCGAGGCGGCGTGGGCGTGGTGGTGCTGAATTTCCACCACCGGCAAATGCTCCAGCCCCTGGCGGGAGAGATACGCCGGGTGCAGGTCCACCGCCGCCAGCGTGGGCTGCAGGCCGGTGAGCCGCTCCATGCGGGAGATTTCCCGCTGCCGGGTGTCGCAGGCGTCCACGTCCTCCAGGTCGCCAAAGTGCTGGCTGAGATAGGCCCGCTCCCCCTGGAGCAGACAGAAGCAGGCTTTCAGGTCGCCCCCAGCGGCGAAAATCACCCGCTCCCCCGCGCTGCGCACGGGCACCGGCTCCGGCACATAGCCTCGCGCCAGGCGGAACAGCTGGGGCGCGCCGCAGACGATGCGGGTGACGGAGTCGTCCAGCGGGGTCAGGATGCGCCGCCGGTGCCACAGCACTCCGTCCAGCCCTTGGCCCAGCCAGGCGCGCATTTCCCCGTCGTCGATGACCATGGGCGCGCCAGAGCGGTTAGCGCTGGTCATCACCAGCGGGCCGCACGCATCCGTCAGCAGCATTTGCAAAGGGTTACAGGGCAGCATGGCCCCGATCTCCCGGCTCTCCCCGCAGCAGGCCGGGGCGAAGTCCCGCCCGGGCAGCTTGCGCAGCAGCACGATGGGCCGGGGGTTGGACTGCAAAAGGGCGATTTCCTCCCGGGAGAGGGCGCAATAGCCCCGGATTTGTTCGATGTTGGCGAAAAGCACAGCGAAGGGCTTCTTCTCCCGGCCTTTGAGCCGCCGCAGCCGCCCACAGGCGGCCTCGTCTCCAGGCAGGCAGGCCAGGTGATAGCCGCCGATGTCCTTCACGGCCACGATGCCCCCCGTTTGCAGCAGAGAGACGCCCTCTTGCAGAGCCTCCTCCCGCTCTCGCCGCCCCCGGGCGGTGTCCAGCAACAGCACCGGGCCGCAGTCGTGGCAGGCGATGGTCTGGGCGTGGCGGCGGATGTCCCCCAAGGCGGTGTACTCCCGCTGGCAGTCGGGGCACAGGGGGAAGTCCCCCATGGTCACGTTGGGCCGGTCGTAGGGCAGCGCCTCCAAAATGCTGTACCGGGGGCCGCAGGAGACGCAGCTGATGAAGGGGTAGCGATACCGCCGGTTGGCGGGGTCCCGCAGCTCCGCCGCGCACCGGGGGCAGGTGGGCAGGTCCGGCGGCAGCAGCGGCGCAAGGTCGCTGCTGCCGCTGCTGGGGGCGATGGCGAAGCGTTCAAACAACGCCAGCGGCCGGTCCTCCCGGGCCACCCGGTCCACCCGGGCGTTGGGGGGCGCGTCCTCCGCCAGCCGCCGGGCCAGGGTGTCCAGGGTGGCTGGTTCCCCGGTGACGGTCAGCTCCACGATGCCGCCGTTGTTGGCCACCGAGCCGGTCAGGCCCAGTTCCTCGCACAGCCGGGCGGCGAAGGGCCGGTAGCCCACCCCCTGGACCATGCCCAGCACCTGGATGAATTGGGTTTTCATGCGCTGCCCCCTTTCCCCACGGGAATCCATTTCGAAAAGCGCTTGGGAAGCTTCCACTTTTTGTAGGGGCAGCCCGTGGCCGCCCCTACAGGCAAGCAACTGAAAAAAGCAGCAGTTTCAGCTTTTATGCCGCGAAAAGAACCTCTCTCATTCACAAGCTCGATTTCGTGTCCGCCTCCAGAGAACCGCTGGCGGAACCGCCGCCTGTGCCGCCGGTGGAGCCGCTGTCGGCGGGGTCAGTCTCGATGGGATAGATGTTCAAATCCACGCTGCCGGTGATACCGTCCACCGTGCCGCTCTCGGTGTACTGCCACAGGTCCACGGCGTAGTAGTAGTCGGGATAGCTCTGCTCATACCCGGCGTACCACAGGAAGTAGCTCTGGAGCAGCGCGTCGTCGTAGGAGAAGTAGCCGGTCTGGTTGTTGACGTAGAGGGCCGCCCGATACCCCGCCTGGGTGACGGCGGCGCAGAACGCCTCTGCGCAGGCGGCAGAGGTCTCCTCGTCCACGTCGTCGGTGCGGGCGCCGCCCTCGCCGGAGTCCTCGGCGTCGATAATCTCCCAGTCGTAGGCCACGGGGAAGGTGATGTCCAGCCCCTCCAGTTGCTCCAGCACGAAGGCGGCCTCCTCCTCCGCCTCCTCGACGCTGGTGGCCTGGGAGAAGAAGTAGACGCCAATCTCCACCCCCGCCGCCAGGGCGGCCTGGGCGTTTTGCAGGAAGGATTCGTCCAGGTTCAGCGTCCCCTCCGCGCCGTAGCCCCGGAAGCCCACCCGGAGCATGGCGAAGCTGACGCCGTCGGCGGCCACGGCCTCCCAGTCGATGTCCCCCTGGTGGGCGGAGACGTCGATGCCCGTCCGCCAGCCGCTGGTCAGGCAGGTCATGCGCCCGTCCTCATCCAGGGCGAAGTCGGCCTCGGTGTACTCGTTCAACGCCAGCGCCTCGTTGACCACCACCTCCTCCCCGTTGACGGTGATGGTGGTGGGCAGGTAATAGGCCCAGCGGCCGTTCACCGCGTCGGAGGAAAAGACGGCGAACACCGCCGCCAGCGCCAGCAGCAGCAGCGCCCGGAGGGCCAGCCTGATTCGGTTTTGGAGTTTGGTCTGCTGCACGGGAACACCTCGCTTTTTCAATTTGCAATGTGCAATGAGCAATGTGCAATGGACGGGTTTTCAGCCATCGTTCCCTTGGGAGAGCGCTGTCGGAAAGCAATACCTTTCGCAGAAACCGGCAGCGTCCGGTTTTCACATAATTGCAAATTGCACATTGCTAATTGCTAATTGCTAATTGGTTACAGTATACTATGCTCCGCCCCGATTTTGGTGGACAGTTTGTAACGGTTTTCGGAAGACCGGGGAAAAGCACGAAATCCCTCCCCCCGCTGGGGGGAAGGGACGGAAACGCGGGGAAATCGTGCCGGTCACACCCGGTCCTCTACGTGGACGATGATGTTCCGGTAAATGCGCTGGAAGAAGTACAGCGTCAAAACCAGGCTGACCACCTCCGCGATGGGGAAGCTCCACCAAATCAGGGACAGGCCGCCGATCTTGGCCAGCACATAGGCCACCGGCAGCAGCACCACCAGCTGACGGCCCAGGGAGATGATGGCGCTGTAGGTCGCCTTGCCCAGGGCCTGGAACACGGTGCCCAACACAATGCAGATCGCCGCCACGGGGAAGTTCAGGGAGATGGTGCGCAGGGCGGGCACGCCGATCTCCAGCATATTCTCGCTGGCGTTGAACAGCCCCAGCAGCACCTGGGGGATGGCCTCGAAGGCCGCCGTGCCGATGCACATGATGATGAAGGCGAAAATCATACCGCTTTTCAGCGCCTGCATCATCCGGCTGCGCTTCTGGGCGCCGTAATTGTAGGCCATGAGAGGCACTAGGGCGTTGTTCATGCCGAACACCGGCATGAAGAAGAAGGATTGCAGCTTGTAGTACACGCCGAAGACCGCGCTGGCGGTGGAGCCATAGCCGGTCAAAATCAGGTTCATGCCGTAGTACATGACGCTGCCGATGGAGGCCATGATGGTGGAGGGGATGCCCACATAGTAAATGCGCTTGATGACGTTCCCGGAGGGGCGGAACACCTCCCGCAGGCTGACGTGAACGTCCTTGTTCAGCAGCTGGTTCATGGTCAGGGCCATGATTCCCGCCACTACCTGGCCGATGCAGGTGGCCACCGCCGCGCCGGCCACCTCCAGCCGGGGGAAGGGGCCGATGCCGAAGATAAACATGGGGTCGAGGATGATGTTGACGATGGCGCCGGACATCTGGGTGATCATGGCGTAGAAGGTCAGGCCGGTGCCCTGCATCATCCGCTCGAAGGTCATCTGGGTGAACATACCGAAGCTGCAGCAGCAGACGATGGTCATATACTGCACACCAGCGTTGACGATGTCCATGTTATAGCTGATCTGGCTCATATAGAAGGGCCGGGCCACAAGCAGGCCCACCAGCACGAAGGCGGCGTAGCTGCAAATGGCCAGGAACACGCCGTTGTTGGCGGCCCGGTTGGCGGCGCGGAAGTCCTTCTCGCCCAGGGAGCGGGAGAGCAGGGCGTTCATGCCCACGCCGGTGCCGCTGCACACGGCAATCATCACGTTCTGAATGGGAAAGGCCATGGAGACTGCCGTCAGCGCGTCCTCGCTGAGCTGGGCCACGTAAACACTGTCCACGATGTTGTAGCAGGCCTGCACCAGCATAGAGAGCATCAGCGGCACGCCCATGGTCACCAGCAGCTTGTTGATGGGTTCCACGCCCATTTTGTTCTCTTGTGTACGATTGGTTTCTTCCACGGAACAGTCCTCTCCTTTTGATTTTTATTTTCACGCGCCATTATACTACGGTGAAAATTATCTATCAAGGGGTGAAAAAACTTTCATCACTATGACTAAAGCCGGCGATTTTTCGCCGTTTTTTTGCTCAAGTTGTCCATTTTTTGTGGATAAGAAAGAAATACCGTCACAGCCCCAGCAGCGTCCGCAGCTCCTGCTCCATCCGCAGGGCGAACCGCCGGTGGCCCTCCGGGGTGAAGTGGGTGCCGTCGAAGTCCAGGGGGATGTCCCACGTCCCCGCGTCGGCGAAGGCCGCGCCGTGCCGCGCCGCTAGGTCCCGGTACAACGCCGACAGGGACCGGGACACCGCCAGGGACTGGGCGTTGAAGTACCGGAAAGCCGTGCTCTCTGCGCCCAGGGGCGGCGGGGCCACCACCAGCGTCCTGGCGGCGCAGCCGGTGAGCCGGGCGAACTGCGCCACCTGCTCCACCAGCTTTTCCATCTCCCCGGCGATGGCGGGGCCGTCCGCCCGGTAGCAGGTCTTGCAGTCGTTGGTGCCAAGCATGAGGACCACGGCGCCCAGGGGCTTGTGGGTCTGGAGGGCGCAGTTCAGCATGGCCCGCCCGTTGCGTCCCGGCACCTCCGGGTCCTCGAAGCCGCAGGTGCGGCCGTTCAGCCCCGCCTCGCAGAGGAGGGACTGCTCCCCCAGGGCCTTCTGCACCCGCCCGGTCCAGCGGCGGGTGTAGTCCAGTCTGCCGCCGGTGAAGGCGTCGTAGCCGTGGGTGTTGGAATCGCCGTAGCATAGGATCTGTTTCATTATGCGGCCCTCCTTTTAAATTAGCAATTAGCAATGTGCAATGTGCAATTTTAGTTATCCCGTTGAATCGGCCGTGCGTTAGGAACCCCTCCGCCACCGCCTGCGGCGGCGGCCCTCCTCCCCTT
>JAJPXY010000008.1 GCA_021205205.1 Clostridiales bacterium | reverse complement strand
CCCCTACAAAAAAGTGCAATTTTTCCGCAAGCTTTTCAAAATTGATTTCCCTGCGCTTCCGCTTCTTCGACCTGGCGATTCATAATTTTTTCAAACTTCGTTCCCACTTTCTTCACCAATCGACAGCGGCTCCTGCTATAATAACATCTGTCAGGAGGATGCTGCATCGCCTCCAGACACCTCCCTCTCTTTTCTCTAAAAGTCTCAACAACACGGGAACCCCGGCGCGGCGGTTGGCTGCGCCGGGATTCCTGCGTTTTCCGCAAAAACCGCCCGGATGGGAAAACTCCCGTCCGGGCGGCTGTCGTTTGGCTGTCTCTGCGCTCACTCCACGCTTTCCGCGCTGCTGTCCCCGCCAAACCCTTCCTGGCTGGCGGCGTTGGTGTCCAGCACCGCCTGGGTGATGGCCTGGGCGTACCCCTCCAGGTAGGTGTCGAAGTACCAGTTGTCGTCGGAGTTCTCCACGAAGCCCATCTCGATGAGGACGCCGGGCATGGAGGTCTCCCGCAGGACCTCATAGTCCTCGTATTCGCTGCTCTGGGAGCCGGTATGAACTCCCCGGTTCCGGGAGACGCCCACCGTCTCCAGTCCTGCGGAAATCTCGTCCGCCAGGTAGATGGAGGCGTCGCTGGCGTTGGTGGACTTCCACACCTCCACGCCGTTGGCGATGCCGCTGGCGTAGTTCCGGTGGATGGAGATGAAATAGTCCGCCTCCGCCTGGTTGGCGATATAGCACCGGTCATCCAGGGAGACATAGGTGTCGTCCTCCCGGGTCATGACCACGGTGATGCCCGCCGCCTCCATGCAGTCCCGGGCGGCCAGGGCCAGGGCCAGGTTGTCGTTCTTTTCCAGGCGGTCATCCACGTTGCAGCCGGGGTCGTTGCCGCCGTGGCCCGGGTCCAGGCAGACGGTGATGCCCAGCGCGGTCACAGTCTCCTCCGGCTCCTCGGCGGCTGCCGCCGCGCTGCTGCCGTCGTCCGTCTCTCCCTCCGCGGAGGCGTCCGCCGCCACGGCTGCGCCCTCCGGCTCCTGGTCGCTCCCGGAGGAGTCAAACATATGGAAGAAGTTGGCCGCCATCAGGGCCACCACCAGCAGCGCCACCACGGCCACCACAACGATGCCGACGGCAGGGCCGCTCCGTCTGGTTTTTACTGCGGACGCTCGTTTTCCTCTGTTTGCCACATCAACCGCCTTCTCTCTGTCTGTGTATGCTGAATATTTCTCTTACATCCGCTCCGGGGCCTGGAAGCCCAGCAGATCCACCGCCAGCTCCAGCACCTTCAGCACCAGCCGGATCAGGCTGACGTAGCTGGCCTGCTTCTCCGGGTCCGGCTCCTTGAGGATGTTTCGCTCGGCGTAGAACTGGTTCAGGCAGTTGGACAGGTCGTAGATATAGCGGCACAGCCGGTTGGGTGCGTTCTGCTCGTAGGCGTCGTCGATGGCGTCGCTGAACCGGGCCAGGGTCAGGTAAAGGTCGGTCTCCTTCTGCCCCTCCGGGGGCAGGATGCGGCCCAGCTCCGCCTGGGGGCTGGCCTCCTGGAACCGCTTCAGGATGGACTTGATGCGCACCATGGTATACATGATATAGGGGCCGGTGTTGCCCTCGAACGCGATGAAGCGGTTCAGGTCGAAGATATAATCCTTGCTGGGCTGGTTGGACAGGTCGCCGTACTTGATGGCGGCCAGACCCACCTGGTCGGCGATTTGGCGCAGCTCGGCCTCGCTCAGGTCGCTGCCGTTGGTCTTGGACTTCTCATAGACGGCGTCGCTGACGTCCCGCAGCAGATACTCCAGCCGCAGCACGCCGCCCTCCCGGGTCTTAAAGGGCTTGCCGTCCTTGCCGTTCATGGTGCCGAAGCCCACGAACTCCAGGCTACACTTGTCCTTGTCCACCAGGCCGGTCTTGTAGGCGCAGCGGAACACCCGGACGAAGTGCAGCTCCTGCCGCTTGTCCACCACGTAGATGATGCGGTCGGGGTGGTAGTCCTCCTCCCGCTGGATGATGGTGGCCAGGTCGGTGGTCTCGTACTGGGCCGCGCCGTCGGACTTCAAAATCAGGCAGGGCGGCACCTCCCGGGCGTCGTCCTCCTCCGCCACGTCCACCACCAGCGCGCCGTCGCTGAGGTAGGCGTAGCCGTCGGCCTTCATCTTCTCCACCATGGGGGGAATATAGGGCTGGCAGTCGCTCTCACCCTTCCACAGGTCGAACGTCACGTTGAGTTTTTCGTAGTTCCGCTTCAGGTCGCTGACCGAGACGTTGATGATGTGCCGCCACAGCGCCCGGTAGCCGGGGTGGCCCTCCTGGAGCTGGGCGGTGGCCTCCTGGGCCTCCGCCTTATACGCCTCGTCCTCCTTGGACTTTTTGGAGGCGCAGGGGTAAATTTCCTCCAGGTCGGAGATGGTGAAGGGCGGTTCCTCCGGGAAGCCCTCCGTCACCGCCGGGTCGAAGTAGGGCAGGTCGGGCTGGCGATGCTTCAGCTCGGTGATGATCTGGCCGATTTGCAGGCCCCAGTCCCCCAGATGCACGTCCCCGATGACGGTGTGGCCCTTGAACCGGGCGATGCGCTTGATGGCTTCCCCGATAATGGCCGAGCGCAGGTGGCCCACATGGAGGGGCTTTGCCACGTTGGGGCCGCCATAGTCCAGCACGATGGTCTTGGGCTGGCTGTCCGGGTCGGACCCCCGCCGGGGGTCGGCCCCCACGGCCTCCATCCACTGGGCCAGGTACGCCGGAGCCACGTCCAGGTTGATGAACCCCGGGCGCACCGCCTCCGCCTTGGAGAACATCTCCTCCCCGGCCAGCTGCTCCACCACCGCCTGGGCGATGAGGAAGGGGGCCATGTGGTAGACCTTGGCGGCGGCCATGGCTCCGTTGCACTGGTACTGGCACAGGTCCGGGCGGTTGGAGGGGGTACACCGGCCCAGCGCCGGGTCGTACCCGGCGGCTTCAAACGCCATACATACCTTGTCGGTGATCTGATCCGCTAACTTCTTCATGGTTTCAAAAACCTCACTATTCCAGCGCTGTTATCAGCTGTATTTCACACGTTTTTTAGTATACCGCAGGAACGCCTCACTGTCAATGTACTGCTTTACCTAGAACAGATAAAAATTCTGCGAAAAACCGGGCACAGCGCCCCTTTTTCGTCCGGTTACTGGGTAGATTTGGCTGCCGGATAGATGACATCCAGCACCTCGTCGCTGTAATACGTATCCAGCAGCTCCTCCACGACATTGGTGGCCGCGACGCCCGCCTCCCGCTGGGCGCTGCGCACCAGCGCCAGGAAGGACACCGCCATGTTGCAAACCATGAACACCACCATCACCCAGGTCAGCACCGTCCCCACCCGGATGGGGATGCGCTCGATCCATTTTGCGGCGACGGGGTAGACGTATTTCAACCACAGCACCGCCGCGATACCCCAGAAGAAGCAGTACAGCAGGTTGATGCGCCCGCCCAGGCTGAAGGGGATCTCGCTGTAGTCCCAGAACACCTTGCCAAAGGCCAGCTCGGAGAGAACGCTGCACAGGTACTCATACGCGCCGCCCAAAAAGGTGCCGAACAGGAACAGAAAGCTGTCGGAGCGGTCCCGGTAGTTGTAGAGCATGACGGTCCCCACCGCCAGGGCGAAGCCCCAGACGATGCTGAACGGCCCCCAGACCAGGCTGCTGCGGCTCATCCAGTAGCCCATGGAGAAGCGGCAGAAGATGGTTTCCACGATGTCCCCCAACAGGGACCCCAGCACGAACAGCCACACGACCTTATAGAACCCGCAGCCGGAGGCGAACACCGTCTCGTCCGCCGGGCGGCGGTACCGCCTGGCGGCGCTGGGGTGGGCCAGCTTCATCCGTCGGCTGACCCGGACGACAATCCAGGCGTTCAGCCGGTTGGAGCTTTCCTGCAAGCGGGCGTTGATCTCCTGCTGGAGCTGCCGCTCCCGGCGCTCCAGGCCCAGCAGGGCGCAGACCGTCCCCACGGCGTCCACGATGCTCAGTCCCAGCACCACCAGCAGGATCACCCGCACCACCCGCCGGGGCAGCATGGCAAAGCCGGTCAACAGCAGGGGATTGACGAACAAAATACCCAGTGTGCCGCCGACGCCCCACAGCAGGAAGGACTCCAGCGAGACGTAGCCGTCCAGGTTAAACCGGCGGCGGGAGTAGTCCCACCAGCGGCGGCGGAAGAACCGCTCCAGCAGGCGGCCGGTCAGCCATTCGATGAGGCCGCCCAGGATGGCCGACCCCAAAAACAGGAACACCGGCGTGGTGTCCAGCTCCTGCAAGCCCAGGGAGAACACCAGCGCGGCCACGCCGTAGATGCAGCACAGAGGGCCGTTCAGCAGGCCCCGGTTGACGAACTGCTTCTGCCGGATGGCGGCGTAGATCGACTCGCCCACCCATCCCAAAAAGGAATAGATGAAAAACAACCACAAAAGCTGGTATCCCATGTTAAAATCCATACGGTCGCTCCTTGTCTGCGCTGCCGCGCCGAAAAATTACTGACAGCCTTATTGTACTTGCTGCCGAAAGGTTTTGCAACCGGCAAAACGGCGAATTCCCCAGAGGCGACATTCTGTCCGGTGCGGCGCTCTCCCCGCTCACCGCCGCGAAAGACGGAAACAGTTCGTAATTTCTCGACTGTTTTCTACGAATTGTAATGTACTTTCGCTTCTATCAATATATTTTTTCTAAGATTTCGGCAAAAATACTAAAAAAATCTTCGTTAAAAAGTTGACAAACTTCCGTAAATCGATTAAAATAAAAAAACACAGTCACGTTGAGGAAGGTAACCGAACAGATAGGAGCGCTATAGAACATGAAAAAAGGCAAGGTATCCAACGCAGTCATCCGACGGCTCCCCCGCTACTACCGCACACTGGACACACTCTATCGGGAGGGGACCGTGCGCATTTCTTCCTCCGCGCTGGGGGAGAGCATGGGCGTCACCGCCTCCCAGATCCGGCAGGACCTGAGCTGTTTTGGTGAGTTCGGCCAGCAGGGCTATGGCTACAACGTTGCGGACCTGCGCCAGGCGCTCTCCGACATTTTGGGTATGAACATCGGTTACACCTCCGTCCTGCTGGGGGCGGGCAACCTGGGCCGGGCGCTGATGCGCAACTTCCACTTCAACAAAAACGGCTTTTCCCTGAACGCCGCCTTTGACGTGGACCCCAAAATCGTGGGCACCGTTCTGAACGGCTACCCCATCTACAGCATGGACAGCTTGGACGACTACCTGGCGGAGTACAAGCCCAGCATCGGGGTGTTGACCGTCCCCAAATACGCCGCCCAGAGCGTGGCGGAGCGGCTCATCGCCTGGGGCGTCCGGGGCATCTGGAACTTCACCAACATCGAGCTGGATGTCAGCGGCTCCGACGTGGTGGTGGAGAGCGTCCACTTCGCCGACTCCTTGCTGACCCTGAGCTATCTGATTTCTGAGCAGTCCGCGCAGTAGGCTCCCCCCATGCGCCAGCGCTGCTTTTCTTTGCAACCCAAAAGGGCCGTACCGGAACAAATCCGATGCGGCCCTTCCCTTATTCTCCTAAAATCGCGTCCCAGGTCAGCGGGCCGCAGATGCCGTCCACTGTCAGCCCCTCGGCCGCCTGGTACTGCTCCACGGCGGCTTTGGTCAGATTTCCAAACTTCCCATCCGTTTCCAGCCCACAGCCTAGGGCGCTGTTCAGCAAAATTTGCAGCACTGTGACCTGTTGGCCCTTGTCGCCGTTCCTCAGCGTGTCCATATCGTGTGTCACCTCCGTAAGATACAGTTTCCGCTCCGCCCTGCGGCGGGCAGTCAGCCCGGACAGCACCATGCCGCCCGCTTTGTTGTAGAGGAGCAGCGCCTCCCCGATCTCCGCGATGGTGCGGTCTTTGCACAGGGTTTTCAGGTTCGACTGCCCACAGTTGAACGCAAAGCTGGTCAGCGCGGAGCGCTGGTTTTCGTTCATGGACTTCGCCAGCGGCACATAAGACGTGTTGTTGGCGTAGCCCCAGAACTTGGCCACATCGGACTCCAAGAGGCTGTTGGCCTTGCTCTGGGTGATGGTCATGCCCTTGCAGACGGATTTTCCGTCCACCTTGCCGGTGTGACCGTAGCCAATAGTCCAGACTCCCACGCTGTCCTTGTAGGCGGTCAGCTTGCAGCCCTCGAACTGCTTGATGAGAGCCAGCCCGGCGGCGTTAATGGCGTCAGCCATTGTCATCGCCGCCCTTCACTCCAAACAGCGCGGTCAGCTTGTCCGGCATCAGGTCGGGGTTGATTTTGCAGATGTTTTCCAGGCTGCTGCCAATTTCCATGATAACGATGTACGCGCACACGGCTCCTGCCACGGGGACGGCCACGCCCAGGTCAAGAAACTCCTGCGCATAGTCCACGAGGACCCCGAGGGCCATGCAGAGCAGCAGCCCCAACTTGTGGAACAACCCCTGCCGCATGATGGAGGACGAAAAGGCTTTGGTGGCCAGGGCCTGCACCAGGCCGGTGAGGAAGTCCAGCGCGATGAACGCGCAGGTGATGAGGTAAGTCATAAAAATCAGTCCTTTCAGTAGGGCATTTCCACGTAGCCATAGGTGTAAGCGTCGCTGACCTTGCGGCTCTGCCGCTTACACACCCCGCTGGCGTTGTAGTTGATGGTGTTCAGAGTGTCGCCGCTCTTGCTGGCCAGCAGCTCGGTGTGGGTGGCGCTGGACTTCCCCGTGGTCTTGAACAGCACCAGGTCCCCGGGCTTTGGCTCATAGCTGCCGCCCTTGGCGTGCCAGATGCCCTTGTTCCGTGCTTTCTTCTCCAGCTTGGCGGCGGTGCGGCTGATGAGCGACCCCAGGTCGGTCCCCTGGGCTACACCCCACAGCGCCCCCACGGTGCAGTAAGCCTCGCCGGTGGGCTTGGGGTCGGCTTTGCCGCTGTCGGTGCTGTTGTACCAGGCGATGGCCTTGCTGCCGGGCTTCTTGCCCAGCCAGCTCTCGCCATGGAGCAGCGCCACCGCCCGCTTACCGGAGATGGCGGTCAGGTAGGCGTCGTGTACCCAGCGATAAACGCCGTCCACCAGCACGGGCAGATACACCTTGCCCAGCGCGGTATTGCTGAACTTCCCGCAGTTGTCCGCCTGCACCACCTGCCCGGCGGTCAGCTTGACCACCTGCTTGCCTGTGGCGCTGGAGGGGAAATCCCGGGCGGCAACGGCCTTTTTTACCACATAATAGCTCATGTTTTGTCCTCCTGTCCCTTCGCTTCGGCCTGCTGCTTTTCCCGCTCCACGGCGTCCCGCTCCAGCTCCACCAGCTGGCCGCGGATGATGTCCAGCGCCAGCCGGGCGTTGACCGGCGGCAGGCCGCTCTCCCGCACCAGTTTTGTCAGCGCGGCAA
>JAJPXY010000074.1 GCA_021205205.1 Clostridiales bacterium | reverse complement strand
CGCCCGGGAAACCCACGCGAAACCTGCGGGCGGCCAAGGGCCGCCCCTACAAAAAGTACAATTTTTCCGCAATCTTTTCAAAATTGATTTCTCTGTCGCGGCCCGGCAGCCGGTCAGCAGAACTCGATCTCCCCCGGCTCCATGCGCTTCACCCGGGCCAGCGACTCCACCCGGACGCCCCTGGCGCGGATGCGCTCCCCGCCGGGCTGGAACGCCTTCTCCACGGCGATGCCCGCCCCCACCAGGGTAGCCCCGGACTGCTCCACCAGGTCGATCAGCCCCTCCAGGGCCGCGCCGTTGGCCAGGAAGTCGTCGATGAGCAGCACCTTGTCCTCCGGGCGGAGGAACTGCTTGGAGACGATAACCGTGCTGACGTTGCCGTGTGTGAAAGATTTGACCTTGGTGGAGTAGACCTCCCCCGCGATGTTCCGGGTCCGGGACTTCTTGGCGAAAATCACCGGACAGTTGAACTGCTCCGCCGCCACGCAGGCGATGCCGATGCCGCTGGCCTCGATGGTCAGGATCTTGGTCACGTTTTCCGCCCCAAAGAGCTTGGCCCACTCCTTGCCCATTTCCTCAAACAGGCACACGTCCATCTGGTGGTTCAAAAACCGGTCTACCTTCAGCACCTGGCCGTCCTCTACGACGCCGTCCCTGCGGATACGTTCTTCCAGCAGCTTCATGCCCATCTGCTCCATCTCCGATTTCTTGGGGCCGTCTGCCCCTGGAGTGATATTGTGAATATTTTAACATATTCCCTGCCGGGTGGCAAGCCCCAATACAAATTTTCTGTGGAGATTTGTAAAGAGACGGTCGCTCCCCGGCAAAGCCGCGCGGGAGGGAGTCAGCTGTCGTCTCTCAGGCGCAGCTCACCCATCAATTCCCAGGCATAATCGCCGTAGGCCTGCTCGTAGGGCGCGAGGGACTCATAGGGGCAGATGCGGGGGTCCTGCCGCAGGGCCGGTTTCCGCACAGAGCCATAGGACCAGTTGTGGTAGATGTAGTAGCGGAGCCACCGCAGGTGTTCGATCCTCCGGCATTCCTCCAGGCGGGCGGGGTCCCGGATGTTCTCGCGGTAGACGGCGTAAGCCTGAGCCAGCGTCTCCGCCGTCAGGTCCGTCAGGGCATCGTCCCCCAGCAAAATGCGCACCTTGACGAACAGATGCTCCGACGCGGCGATTTTGGACTGCCGCAGGTTATCGGTGAGTTGGTCCCAGTCCAGCGCCGTCTTGGGGTGACTGCTGCGGTACAGGTTGTTCATGGAGATGGCCACATGATTCAGGTTTGTACGGAGGATATGCTCCGGCGTGTAGATGTCCGAGGTGACGCCGAAATGGGACACATCGGAAATGGGGCGGCTGCTCCGCAGGTCGATGCGTCCCTGGACGCAGTAGTATCGGCGCAGGTGCCAGAAAATATCCCAGCCCTGCTGCTCGTCGTCGTCACAGAGGATGATCCGGTCCGCAGAGGCAAACACGTCGTGGGCCGCAGCCCAGCCGGTGGAGTGGAAAATCAGGGAGTCCCGCTCCTCAGCCTCCTGCTGCATGGAAAAGACCAGGTCCAGGTGGTTGTGCATCTGCAAAAACTGCGTTGCGTCTCCAAAAATGTGATACGCCACATGGTGGTTCGAGGAGAGAACGTTGGTGAGGATGGCGTATTTCAGCAGCGCCGCGCCGTAGTGCCCAAAGCCGATGAGCACAATGCGGCGCTCCCGGCGCAGCAGCGGCTTTTGCCGCCAGTATTCCCTGGCGCAGCACTCATAGCAGTGGAAAAAGTGGATGTTGCCGGAGAGCATTTCCTCTCCGTTGACCGTCCTGGCGTATACCTCCACCGGGAGGGAGGAGATGTTGACCGCCCGAGGGTTCATGCCGATGTCGTTTTCCCGCATGAAAAAGACGCTGCACCGGTTTCCCGCGCTGCCCTTGTGCCGGGCGATGCGTTCCGGGGAGACGTTGGCAAACAGGCAGGGATAGTCCGGCGTCTCCTCCATTCTGCTCCTGTCCTGGCCGTAGATGATGACCGCCTGGTCGTCGCTCTGGTAAATCTGCCGGGCCAGGGTGGTGGACTCGATGCCCGTGTCCGCGAAGTAATACCAATTTTTCTTCCGCTGGAAGGACAGGCGCAGCAGCGGGAAGCCCTCGCTGGCCAAAAAAGAGATCAGCGCGCTGACCAGGGTGACCAAAATGCCGGTGGACAGCAGCACGAACACGGTGCCGATAGCCCGGCCCACGGGGGTGACCGGGGAGATGTCGCCGT
Organism: Clostridiales bacterium; assembly: GCA_021205205.1. Lineage (GTDB taxonomy): Bacteria > Bacillota > Clostridia > Oscillospirales > Oscillospiraceae > Onthomonas. The sequence goes on along the minus strand of JAJPXY010000074.1, from coordinate 5,420 downwards.
AGCCCACCGTGGTCAGGGTGGCCACCGAGTACCATAGGGCGTCGATGAATGTGTTGATGGAGGACGTTGGCTCAGGGTACTCCACCCACATCAGCAGGAGCAGAAGGGAAATATAGACCAAAACCACCACCAGGACAACGGTGGTGAGGAACCGGCGTCTGCGCTTCATTTGTCTCTCCTTTTTCGCTGGAAAGGGTTGCTTGCTGAACCCAGTATATCTGATTCGCCGCCAAAACGCAACGTGGAATTGACATTTGCCGAAAAATCGGGTAGAATAAGACCCGCAAGGAAGCTGGACAGCCGCGTCCGGGGGGCGAAAGGCCCCCGGATGAGGAAAGTCCGGGCTCCATAGGGCAAGGATAACGGGTAACGCCCGCCGAAGGCGACTTCAGGACAAGTGCAACAGAGAGATACCGCCGGCCTGTGGCCGGTAAGGGTGGAAAGGCGAGGTAAGAGCTCACCGGCGGACTGGGAACAGCTCCGTCCTGTAAACTCTATCCGGAGCAACACCGTGGGGGAACACACAGGTCGGCCCGGCCGTTCCCAGGAGGTGGCTGGAGCCTGGCGGCAACGTCAGGTCGAGATAGATGGCTGTCAAAACAGAACCCGGCTTATAGGCTTGCTTGCAAAAAAAGGACGGCGCAGTGCCGTCCTTTTTTATTTCAAGGGTCCGTTGCAAAACCATGAAAAAGGCGGAATACGACCGCCCACGGCCTCCGTCCGCAAATGCGATGCAGACGGAGGCCGATTTGTCTTTGTATTGTAAGATAGCCCTTTTTCCCGCAAAAAGCGGCCTATCAGCTAAAGACGAGTTCCGGAGGCGCGTAATCGCGCGCCGGAACTCCTTTGTGTGCAGAAATCAGGCAAAGTACCCTTTCAGGGCCTCAACCACCTGCTGTTCCGTCTCCGCGGCGGCGGCCTGGTCTGCGGCGCTGATGGAGAGGTAGGCTTTCAGCTTCGGCTCCGTCCCGCTGGGCCGCACCACCACCGAGCAGTTGTCCGCCAGCAGGAATTTCAGCACATCCGACTTGGGCAGACCGTCCAGTCCCTTGCTATAATCCAGGGTGGTCAGCACCTTTTTAGGCCCAATTTCCTCGACACCCTCATGAAACTTCGCCATAATGCTTTGCATCTTTTCAAACCCGGCGGAGTCTTCAAAGGTGAAGGAATAGAGGGTGTTCAGGCAGCAGCCGAACTCCTGGTACAGCTCGTTCAGCTTGTCCAACAGGGAGACGCCACGGGTCTTGTAGTAGGCGAACATCTCGCAGATGAGGAACGCGCCGTCCACGGCGTCCTTGTCCCGGACGTAGCCGCCGGAAAGATACCCATAGCTCTCCTCGAAGCCAAACAGGTAGGAGTCCACCTTGCCTTGCCGCTCCAGCAAACCGATCTGCTCCCCGATGAACTTGAAGCCGGTGAGCACGTTGACGGTGCGCACGCCGTATTTGGCCGCGATGCGCTGAGCCATGTCGATGGTGACGATGGTCTTGACAACCACCGGGTCATCGGGCATTTTGCCCCGCAGCAGCTCTGCGCAGAGCGCAAAAGACCGTTCCCGGCTGAGGAGGAATTACCTGGAGACCGGGAACGATCTGGAGCAAATATTCCCGTTCTTCCGGGTCCGGTTTATCTCCATCAATGAAGGCTATGACAGTATTCCCCGGGTGCGGCCGATGAATTACGGATTATCCCACTGCAAAATACAACGAGGGCTGCGCAAAGGATATATCCATACAGGGAATCCTCCACGTTGGCGATGAAGAAACGACAGGGAACACTCACGGGGAAGTACCCGCCCTGTGGCTCTCTGAGAGACTCGGCAGATAAAAACCGCCTGATGATGAGACAAGCCCCATCATCAGGCGGATATTCAGGTTGAGAGATTCGGGAATGTCGTTGGGCGCCATTGCGAAGTGTTTGAATGAGGAGAAAATCCCTGCGCCCATGTGGTATCTCTACCGGAAAGAAATCTCGCAGGAGAAACGTGATAAGGACTAGACAGGAAGATTTACGTTTCTACAAATTGGAGGTCATTCCATATTGTCTAATGGCTTAATTTACCACATTCTGGGGCGTTCCAGCCTGGAACTGCCGCAGGTTCTCCACTGCGATGTCCATCAGTCTGCGGCGGGCCTCCACCGAGGCCCAGGCGATGTGGGGGGTGATAACGCAGTTCTGCGCTGTCAGCAGGGGATTGTTCGGCAGCATGGGCTCGTGTTCCACCACGTCCAGCCCGGCGGCGGCCACCTTGCCGCTGTTCAGGGCGTCGGCCAGCGCCTGCTCGTCCACCAGCGGCCCCCGGGCGGTGTTCAGCAAAATGACCCCGTCCTTCATCTTGGCGATGTTCTCGGCGTTGACGATGTGGTGGGTGGAGGGGAACAGCGGTGCGTGGAGGGAGATAACATCCGACTGAGCCAACAGGGTGTCCAGGTCCACATAGGTTCCGATGGCCTCCCCCTCGGGGCAGGGACGGGAGCCGGTGGCCAGCACGGTCATCCCCAGGGCGCGGGCCAGGCGGCCCACCGTCCGGCCAATGCTGCCGAAGCCGATGATGCCCATGGTCTTGCCCGCCAGCTCCACGATGGGCTTGTCCCAGAAGCAGAAGTCCCGGCAGCTGCACCAACGGCCCTCCTTCACCGCCTGGTCGTGGTGGCCCACATGACAGGTCACCTCCATCAGCAGGGCCAGGGTCATCTGGGCCACGGCGGGAGTGCTGTAGCCGGGGATGTTGGTGACGGTGATGCCCCGCTCCTTCGCCGCCTCGATGCCGATGATATTGCACCCGGTGGCCAGCACGCCGATGTAGCTCAGGTTGGGACACTGTTCCATCACCCAGCGGCCCACGGGGACCTTGTTGACATAGACCGCCTCGGCGTCGCCAATGCGCCGAACGACCTCTGCGGGGTCGTCGGGGGTGTAGTCATGGACCGTCAGCTCGCCCAGCGCCGCCAGGCCGTCCCAGCTCAGGTCGCCGGGGTTTTCGGTGTAGCCGTCTAAAACCACGATTTTCATATAAATTTTCTCTCTTTCTTCTTGTTGTTTTGATATAAAAAACTGGAAATTGGGGTAAAAGAAATCCGGGTGTGCCACAGCTATACCGAGACCTCCTGTGCCCCCTGAATCGCCCGCTTGGTATATAACACCACCGTATCCCACGGCAGCAGCTCCAGCGCGCCGTTGGGGATGAGGACCCTGTCCTCTCGGCGCACCATGACGATGAGGGTCTGCCGGGACAGGTCAAGGTCCCGGATGCGCTGCCCCGCCCAGGGGTGGCGTTCCTTCAAAACCAGCTCTTTCAGGGTGATACCGATGTCGTCCTGATACCCCTCCGCACCCAGCACGAGGCGGTCTCCGGCCTGGATGAGCGTGTCGCCCCGGGGCACGACCACGTCCTCTTTCCGCTGGACCACCGCCAGGATAAGACCGGGAGGCAGGGGGATGTCCATCACCTTCTGGTCCTGCCAGGGGTGTCCCTCCTCGACCTCCAGCCGGACAAAGCGGATGTCGGCCTCCAGCGAGTAGTCGTTCAGGCTCTTCAGGCGGGTATACTGCTCCACGAAGCCGGCGGAAAGGATACCGGTGGGGATGGCCACCATGCCCACCCCCAAAAAGGTGATGGCAATGCCGAAAATGCGCCCCGGTACAGTGATGGGGTAGATGTCCCCGTAGCCCACGGTCAGCAGGGTGGAGACCGCCCACCAGAAGCCGGAAAACGCATTTTGAAAGACCTCCGGCTGTACCGTGTGCTCCAGGCTGTACATACACAGGGAGGAGGCCATCATCAGCACCAAAATGATGAAGATGGAGGAGAGCAGTTGGTCCCGCTTGCTCTTGATGACATCGCCAATGACGTTCAGCGCGTCATAATAGGCGTTGATGCGGAACAGCCGGAAGATGCGGATGACCCGGAACATACGGAACGCCACAATGCCGGTGGGGAAGAAAATGGGCAGAAAGTAGGGCAGAAAGGACAGTAGGTCGATGATGCCGTTGAACGAGGTCATGTACTGCATCGCCGCCCGCCGCCGACTGACGGCGGGGTAGAGGTATTCCGCTGTCCACACCCGAAGGGTGTACTCTACGGCGAAACCGCACACCGTCACCAGCTCGATCAGGTTCAGAGTATTCAGGTATTGGGCAGAGCTGTCGAAAGTCTCGTAAATGGCGATGAACAGGTTGGTCAGGATCATGAGGATGATTACGATGTCGAACACGCGGCTGGTGACATCCTCATCGTTTCCGATTTGAATAATATCGAAGATGCGTCTTTTGGTCAGGCGTGGCATCGGTGATTCCTCCCCTTGGCGGTGTTATCGGTCGGCGCTTTCAGAGACTGACAGCGCCGGGAACCGCGCCTGAACCGCCTGCTCCAGCCGGTCCAGCGCCTGCTCCAGCACCCACCGGGGACAGGCCAGGTTCAGCCGCTCGAAGCCCTCTCCCTCCGGGCCGAAGAGATACCCCTCGTCGCAGAACCACCGGGCCTCCTGCTGCATGAAACGCTCCAGCTCCTTTTTGTCCAGGCCCAGCGCCCGGCAGTCGATCCACATTAAATAGGTGCCCTCCAGCCGGAAGGGCTTGAGGCAGGACAGCTTTTGGGCCAGAAAGTCCTCCACCAGCTGGCGGTTGCCGTCCAGGTGGACCAGCAGCGCATCCAGCCAGCCCTCGCACTTGTCATAGGCCAGCTGGCACGCCTGATACCCCAGAATGTTCAGGTGGCTGAACCCCATGTCCCGGAGCAGCCGCTCCCGCACCTTTTTGTTTGGTACCAGCAGGTTGGACGCCTGCATCCCCGCCAGGTTGAAGGTCTTGCTGGGAGCGGTGCAGATGACGCAGTTGTCCAGGTAGGGCTGGGGCAGATTGCCCATGGAGGTGTGTTGGTACCCCGGCAAAATCAGGTCGAAGTGGATCTCGTCGGAGAGGATGAACACGTTTTGCTCCAGGCAGATCTTCGCGATGCGCTCCAGTTCCTCCCGGCTCCACACCCGTCCCACCGGGTTGTGGGGGCTGCACAAAATCAGCAGCTTCACCTCCGGCAGGGCGGCTTTGGCCGCGAAGTCGGCAAAGTCGATCTCATAGCGGTCCTTCACGGGCTTTAGCTGGGTTTTCACCACCCGCCGCCCGTTGCTCTCCACGGCGGAGTAGAAGGGGTAGTACACCGGCGTCATGACCAGCACGCCGTCCCCCGGCTGGGTGCAGGTGCGCACCAGCTGGTTCAGGGCGGGCACCACCCCGGCGAAGGGGACGATCCACTCCTTTTCCGGGCGGAAGCCGTGGCGGCGCTCCATCCAGTTCTGAACGCTGGCGAAGTAGTCCTCGGTGGGGCCGGTGTAGCCCAAAATGGCCCCGTCCAGGTACTTTTTCAGCCCCTTGATGTGCCTCCTGTCAAGTAGACAGTGAAAAAACGAAAAAGGATTTCTATG
>JAJPXY010000092.1 GCA_021205205.1 Clostridiales bacterium | reverse complement strand
CACTACCAGGTCGGGGGTCTCCATGTCGTAATAGACCACCGTCTCCCCGTAGCCGTCGGTCTTGGTGCGCCGCCGGTGGAGGGCGTAGCCCCGCCGCCAGGCCAGCGGGGTCTCCCGGGTCAGCATCCCACTCTCCGGTAGCGGGCCAGGCTGTCCAGGATGTCGGCCACCGCCTCCCGGTACTCCTCCGGCCCCAGGTAAGTCTCGCTCTGGCTGACCTGCCCCTCGGTGTAGGCGCTGCTCCTGCGCCCCTCCGACTCGGATACGTCCCGCCGGTAGAACAGCGCCGCCAGTTCCACCGCCTTGCAGCGCATCCCGCTGTCCAGTTCGTCCACGCCCAGGTAGAGCAGCAGCTCCGCCTCCGCGTCAGAAAGCTCGTCCTCCAGCAGGGCGATTTCGTCGTCCTCCGGCGCGTCCAGCCCCAGCTTCCGCTCCAGCTGCTCCAGCAGCGTCTCCATGATTTCGTCTGTCATAGTGTCCCTCCCTGTGTTTCTTGGTTTCTCTTTTGAACTTGCCTTGTCAATAATGGCAACCGGAACCCCTCCACCATGCTTCGCATGGTCCCCCTCCCCTTTCAGGGGCGGCAAGGAAGATAGTGCTTGTTATTTGGTCAGCGATTTTAACCAGCATAGTACAAGTTGCCCACGGAGAACATCATTCGGTAATTGACCACCCCTCTTGCCTCCCCTGAAAGGGGAGGTGGCGCGGCGTAAGCCGCGACGGAGGGGTTTCGTCAGTGTCAGCGCCACATCCAGCAGTCCACAGCAAGCGCTCGACTACATAATTGCACATTGCTCATTGCCAATTATTTATTTACGGTCATCACCGCCAGCGCGCTGGGCTGCACCACCTTGGCGCCATAGGCGTGGAGGCCCTTCACCGCGTCGGAGAAGTTCTTCTCCAGCCGGTACGCCTCCAGCTCCACCAGCTGCTCCGCGAAAGAACCCGCCGCGTTGGTCCCGGCGATGATTTTGTAGTTGGCCCCGTCGGTGTTGGGGACGTTGTTGCTCAGGTGGATCTGGAATCCGGCGGCCTCGCCCACCAGACCGCCCTGGAGGATGGCCTGGTTGTAGCCGGTGCCATTGCCCACGAACCGCTCATCCTTCAAGAGCAGCGCGTGGAACCAGGGCGGCACCACCACCCAGCGGCCCATCATGGGCACGTTGGCCTCGGAAAGGGCGGTGCCCAGGTCCACCAGGTAGTCGTAGGCGTTGGCGGCGGTGGGGGTGACGGCGGTGCTGTCGGTGTAGAGGATGTTGTCCGCCGCGCAGCCCTCCAGCAGCAGATTGGCCAGGTACTGGTCCACCACGTCGTTGATGCCGTAGCTGGCCCGCTGCATGGCGGCGTCGATGAGCTTGGGGTTGGACTGGGCGTTGTCGATGTCCTTCACCTGGAAGTTGAAGTACTTGGCCTGGTCGATGACCAGGTTCTGCTGCTCCCCGTCCAGCTCCTCCGGGTCGGCGATGTCGCTGCCGTCGTAGTCCTGAATGGTGATGTTGCCCAGCTGGTTGATGTGGACGGTGTCGCCGTAGGCGCGAATTTCGCCCTCGTAATCCCGGTTCATCAGGCTGGCGTAAACGTGGACGTTGTCCAGGTGGTCCAGCAGCCGCGCGGACCAAATCTCAGGAATAAAGTTGTCAAATGCCATAGAATCCCTCTCTCCTTAAAATAATTGTGTGTTGTAGCATCCTTTTGAATCAGACTTGTCAGTGATTCCGGCAGGAAATCCTCCATCTTGCCCGTATAGCACCTCTTTCCCACGAAGCGCCGTCCTACCGGAACTGATGCCCCCGCTTGCCTCCCCTGAAAGGGGAGGAGGGCCGCCGCCGCAGGCGGTGGCGGAGGGGTTTTCCGCAAAGCTAAATAAAAAGGATTTTCAAATAGTGTAATGGCCGATTCCTTCCAGTCCTCACCGGGCCAGCGCCTTCGTGATTTCCTCCCAGTGGTCGTTGATTTCCCTCCGGGACATCCCCCGCAGGTTCTCCCGACTGTAGCTGCGGCCCTTGGCCGGTTCCCTGGGGGTGCGGGTGCCCCGCATCCGCTCCGTGACGGCCTGGGACAGGCTCTCCCGAAACAGAGACTCAAACAGTTCCACCTGCTCCAGTGCCTGGGCCTCGTCCTGCCCGGTCAGGAACCGGGCGAAGGCGGTGGGCAGGCCCCGGGTGGCCAACTCCCGGCCCACCGCGTCCTCCAGCCGCTGGGCGGCGAAGGCCGCCTTCTCCTCGTCCAGCGCTTTCCGCTCGGCCTCCAGCGCCTGACGCATCAGCACCGGCCCCTGTTCCGGCGCCGCCGCGGGCGGCGCCATCGGCTCCTGCTGCTCCTCTCTGCGTTCCTCCTCGTTCATGTGCCTTCCTCCTTTTGCTCCGTTTGCTTCGCTTCTCCCCGCTGCCGCCGAATGTTCTCCAGCGCTTCCGCCGGGTCCCGGATGAACCACAGCTGGCTCAGCAGCGTCTGGTCGTCCACAATGCCCTGGAGACGGGTCACCATCTCCACGATCTCTCCCTCGTCGATAGGCATATTCACCGTGAACACCACGTCCACGTCGTTGGTTCCCACCAGGTCCATCTCTCCCTTGGTGTAGAGCCACCGGTTGTAAAGCCGGAACCGCTCCTTGAGGCCCCGCTCCATCCGGCGAATTTTGTTCTTCACCATCAGGTTCATGGTCAGCAGCTTGAGCTTCAGGGCCTGCCCGCTGGCGTTCCCGGCGAACTTCTCGTCGGACATATCCACCGTCAGCGTCATCTTGTGCATCTCCCGCACCAGCGCATCGGCCAGCACCTGGACGCTCTGCTCGTCGAAGGTCTTTTGGATATACTCCACCCGGGCGTCCAACGGCGCGCCGTCCAAAAACTTCTCCCGTGCCAGACGGCCCTCGTCTCCCTCCCGGAGGGTCATGCCGAAGAACACCAGCAGCGCGTCCACGAACTTTTTCTTGTCGGTCAGGCGGCTGCTCATCAGCTGGTCGTAAGCGTCGATGAGGCTGATGATCTGCTCGAAGTCCCCCTGGCGTTCGCCGTTGTTTTCGTAGCCGATGACGGGCACCTCTCCGAAGAAATGCTCCCGTTCCGGCCCCACCTGATGAAACACAGCGGTTTTCAGGTCGTCGCTGCGGTAGTCCCGCTCGGTGCGGTCGGTGTAAACGGTCAAAAAGTAATACTTTTCCCGTGCGGTTGTCTCCCTCCGCTCCCACACCAGGGCGAACAGCTTGTTGTGCTCCACCGTGGAGTCGCAGACCAAAATCCCGCTGCGGGGGTCGATTTTCGCGCTGCGGGGCCGAGGCTGCTCCTCGCTGGAGGCATAGCACAGCTCCAGACACTCCCCGAAAATGCCCATCCCCTTACCGATTTCCTGGTCCACCTCGCTGATGTGCTGCCGGTCGAAGCAGTCCAGCAGGGGAGAGAGGTCCAGCGCCTCCCGCGCCGCCCTCCGGCGGCCCAGACTGACCTCCACCCCGCCGAAGGGGCCGCTCTCCTTCCGGCGGCGGGGGTTGCCGTCGTACTTCACCGGCTCCCCCAGGTAGTACCCCAGCCCCAGGTCCACCACATACTTGGCGTAGTTCACCGCCACCTGCACCTCGTCGGCTGTTTTCCGCTGGCGCAGAATGGGGTGCAGGCCCCGATAGTAGTCGTCCAGCCGCTGGTAGCGGCCTGCGGCCGCCTCCGCCCGCTCCACCAGGTAGCGCAGCACCGCCGGGGAGATGTCCTCCACGTCGGGCACTTCCTCCCGGTCTAAGTAGCAAATCAATGGTTGTTTCCCTCCCTTTGTTCAATTTGCAATTTGCAATGTACAATGTGCAATGAAGCTCTGCCACAGGCGCGTTCCTTCCCGGAATGGCTCGATCTACCCCCGCCATCCGATGGCAGAAACAGGCTCGATTTCCACCTCTTTCAGGGGCGGCAAGTGGGTTAGTGTTTATCGTTCGGTCTGAGATAAGCCCCAGCAGTTATGCTCCGCGTTCCGTTTCCCACCATTGCTCATTGCACATTGCTCATTGCTAATTGTTTCACATCCCTCTGGGCCGCCGCCCGGCTCTCGCGCTCCCCCGGCACACCACCGTAGAGACAAAGTACCGCACCGCGTCCATACAGTGGTCGTGGTCCTTCACGGGCTTGTCCACCCCCTGGGCGGCGGCGGTCTCGTCCCAGACGTAGGCCCGGAACTCGCTGATGGTCCGGGTGCAGGCGCTGGAAAAGAGTAGCTTTCCCTCCCGCAGCAGCTGGCTGACGTTCCGTATCCCGTCCAGCACCCGGTTGTCCGCCGCCTGGACAGGCAGCCCTCGCCGTTGCAATTCGGTGATAAAACTGGCCGCAGACGGGTCAATTATCACCGTTCGGGGATAACAACCGGCGAAAAAAAGCAGCAGGTCATCTGCGTACTCGCCGTCGGTCTTTTGCCGCTGGCGCTGCCGCCCGTCCCAGCAGTACTCCCGCAGGCAGACCCACCGGCCCGCCCGGTCCTTCTGCCACAGTAAAAACACCGTTGGGTTGCGGGTGCCGTAGTCCACGCTGACGTAGCAGTCCCCAGCCGTCTCCGGCAGCTGAGCGAGGACGTGCCGCCGGGGGTCGAACCCGTCGTAGACCAGCCCCTCCGCCGCCACCCACAGGCCCCGCACGTACCGGTCATAAAAGACGCCGGTGTACAGCCGCTCGTATCTGGCCCGGATGTCCGGAGCCAGGGCGGGGTTGTCCTCCATGGTGAAGTGCAGATACAGCAGGTTTCGCGCCTGGGCCTGTTGGACCCACTCCCGGTAGAACCAGTGCTCCGGCCCTGCCGGGTTGCAGTTGAACCAGAACTTGCTCCCCGCCACGCTGCACCGGGCCAGGGCCTGCTCCACGAAGGAGCGGGGCATTAAGGCCACCTCGTCCAGCAGCACCCCCGCCAGAGTCATGCCCTGAATGAGGGTGTAGGAGGACTCGTCCTTGCCGCCGAACAGGTAATAGGTGTTGCGCCTGCCGCCGCCGGTAACGGTAATGCGGTTTTCGCTCCTGCGCTCCTGGAAGGTGTAAATCCCCTCCAGCCACTGGGGCATCCAGTCGGTGACGTTGCGCCGCAGGGCCTCGATGGTCTTGCCGCAGAGGGCGAACTGCTGCCCGCTGAAGCTGCTCATACTCCAGAGCAAAAACCCCGCCGTCATGGAGAGGGTCTTGCCGCTGCGGACACTGCCGTCGCAGAGGATGCCGTCCCGGCCTGCGAACTCACTCCGCCTCCACCAGGTCAGCGCCAGCCGTTGCCGGGAACTGAAGCTCCGGTATTGCACTTACATCCGCGCCCCCTTCCTCGTCCAGAAGCTGGAGGAGGTTGTTCTCCGGCTTTGGCCCGGCCGCGCCGTCGCCCCACTGGCCTCCCTTCCGCTTTTTCAGCCACAGGGAGATGGCGCTCATGTCCGGACCCACCTGCTTGGTGGTCTCCACCTCCTTCCGCTCGCCCTTGGCGCTGACCTCCACGCGTTTCTCCACGCTCTCGTAGCCCAGGGCCTTGCGCAGCAGGGCATCCTCCACCTGGAAGTCCACCGCCTCCGGGTCCACCTCCAGCGCCCGGCGAAAGCGCTCGTCCCGCTTCTTCCACCGGGCCAGCGCCCGGGCGCTGATCCCAATTTTCTCCGCGATCTCCTCCTCGCTCCTGCCCTCCCGCCGCCAGCCGGCCAGTTTGCGCAGCCGGGCCTCGGTCAGCCAGTCCTCGATTTTTGCCATCCGCGTTCCCCCTTCCTTTGTTGCTGACTGCATTATAGCACATTCGTTCGATTTTCACCAGCATTGTTTTTTCGATTTTCGCAGTTTTTGCGCTTTTTTGGGGGAAAGATGTATTTTGTGTACCACATACTACATCTTTCCCCCGCAGGACCCGCGCAATTCCTTTTGACCTTTCAGTTGACAACCCCGACGGGATTCGATACAATAGCAACATCAATTTTGCGTGCCCCACTCTTTTTTCGTTCACAAAGGAAGGAAGGCTCACACATATGGAACACGAACTCGTCATCGTTCTGGATTTTGGCGGACAGTACAACCAGCTCATCGCCCGTCGGGTGCGGGAGTGCGGCGTCTACTGTGAGGTAAAGCCCTACACCATGCCCCTGGCGGAGCTGAAAGCCGCCGACCCCATCGGCATTATCTTCACCGGCGGCCCCAGCAGCGTCTATCTGGAGGACGCGCCCCACATTCCGGCGGAGATATTCACCTGGGGCGTGCCCATTCTGGGCATCTGCTACGGCTGCCAGTTGATGGCCCACACCTTGGGTGGGCAGGTGGTCCCGGCCCAGGACGACTCCGCCCGGGAGTACGGCAAGACCAAAACCTATTATGACACCTCCTGCAAGCTGTTCCAGGGTCTGCCAGAGGCGGGCATCTCCTGGATGAGCCACAGCGACTACATGGCCCGGGTGCCGGAGGGGTTCCGGCTGGTGGCCCACTCCGCCGCCTGCCCCAACGTGGCCATCGCGGACGAGACGCGCGGGTTCTACGGCGTGCAATTCCACCCGGAGGTCAACCACACAGAGAATGGCAGCAAAATGCTCCACAATTTCCTCTATGAGGTCTGCCACGCCTCCGGCGACTGGACCATGGGGGACTTCTGTCGGCGCACTGTGGCCTCTCTCCGGGAGCAAATTAGCGGGGGCCGGGTGCTGTTGGCCCTCTCCGGCGGCGTGGATTCCTCTGTGCTGGCGGCTCTGCTGGCGGAGGCCATCGGGGACCGGCTGACCTGCGTGTTTGTGGATCACGGCCTGATGCGCAAAAACGAGGGAGACGAGGTGGAAGCGGCCTTCCAGAAGTGGGATGTACACTTTGTCCGCGTGAACGCCGAGGAGCGGTTCCTGTCCAAGCTGGCCGGCGTGGAGGACCCCCAGGAGAAGCGACGCATCATCGGCGCCGAGTTCGGCTACGTGTTCCGGGACGAGGCGGAACGGTTCGGCATCACCGATCAGGACTTCCTGGCCCAGGGGACCATTTATCCCGACGTGATCGAGTCCGGAAAGGGCGACGCGGACGTCATCAAGAGCCATCACAACCGTCTGCTGCCCCCGGAGGTGGTGGCCCGGTTCAAGGGAGTGCTGGAGCCGCTGGACCTGCTGTTCAAGGACGAGGTGCGCCAGCTGGGCCGGGAATTGGGCCTGCCGGAGTATTTGGTCATGCGCCAGCCCTTCCCCGGCCCGGGCCTCGCCATCCGCATCATCGGCGCCGTCACCAAGGCCAAGGCGGACACCCTCCGGGAGGCGGACGCCATCTTCCGGGAGGAAGTGGCGAAGGCCGGCTGGGACCGCAAAATCAGCCAGTACTTCGCCGTGCTGACCAACACCCGCTCGGTGGGCGTCATGGGAGACGGCCGCACCTACGACTACACCCTGGCCCTGCGGGGCGTCACCACCACCGACTTTATGACTGCGGACTGGGCCAGGATTCCCTATGAGGTGCTGGACGCTGCCTCCACCAGAATTGTCAATGAGGTGAAGGGTATTAACCGGGTGGTGTATGATATTACGTCGAAGCCGCCCGCGACGATTGAGTGGGAATAATAAAATTGTAGTTTCCGAGTCCCGAAAAACGTTGAAATTCCAGGGCTTAATAGCGACAAGTAACTATTTTGTCTTGCGGCAGGCAGAGAACGGGAGCGTTGCAAAACAAAAACAGCAACGCTCCTGTTTTTTTGCGCATAGTTGGAAAGCAAAGAGAAAAAGCAGCCCCAAATACGCTCT
>JAJPXY010000153.1 GCA_021205205.1 Clostridiales bacterium | reverse complement strand
TGTCCCTTCACAGGTGTTACCTATGTGTCTCTTGACACAAGGGCCGCCCCTACAAAAAAGTGTAATTTTTCCGCAAGATTTCAAACTTGATTGCCCTGCGCTGCCGCACCCCGGCGTACCCCGGAAATCTTTCGCGTTTTTTATGAAATTTAGGCTTGACATTCTTCTGGCCGGGTGGTATTATAAATCTCGCAGTGAGCAAACCGGTTATTTGGTTATGCGCAAGTGGTGGAATTGGTAGACTCGCTGGCTTCAGGTGCCAGTGCTCATTGCGGGCGTGCGGGTTCGACTCCCGCCTTGCGCACCAGCAAAAGGCAGTCATTTCGTTCGAAATGGCTGCCTTTTTTTAAGGAACCTCTGATTAAATAACTCCCGGCGTCTGGACGGCTTATTTTGTGCAACTCTTCGTTGCAAAATCTTGAAATCCACAAAGGATTCCTGCGATTTTGCGCCTCAATTTGCGCAAAATCTGCTCGCCCAGCCATCCAAGGCCATTTAATCAGAGCTTCCCTAATTCTATAGCAAGAGTTGGGATAACACGCCAAAAGGGTGAGGGCAGGGGAAGCCCTGGCTTTCTTTATTCACGCAATGAGAGGAGCGGCAGGGCAGCCCGACCACGAGCCTGACCACCCCGCTTTGCCCCTCACACGACTTTAACGTTGCCTTACAAGTTTTTTGCAAGTTTGTGAAAAATCACAAAAAATAGATTGACACGGGAGACAGAAAAGAGTAAAACAGCTATAAGTAAATACTTGGCTATGCCTTTGAATCAGCCTTGTTGTGATAGGCTATCAGCTGGTAGCCAGGCACTACAAACCAACAGTGAAAAGCTGCAAATAAAAGCGGATCGCTGAGGAAAAGGGGTAGTCAGTAAAAACAAAAGAAAGGGGTTGACAAAGGTGACAGCGCGGCGTATCTTCAGACAGACAGATAGACACATTCTGTCCTCTTTGCGCTGCCCCAAGTCGATACCGTTTTTTGCCGTATTTTGGCCATGAGGAATCATGGGCGAAGTGCGGCTTTTTGCGTGGGATAAGCTTCCATTTTATGCAAGCCTGAACGAACGAGGGAACCGGCAGCCATGGCAGAGAAAGAACTGCGGCGCATGAGCCGCACCGAACTGTTTGAGATCATCTACGCCTTACAGCAGAACGAGTGCGCCCTCCGGGAGGAGATCGAACGGCTGCAAGCCCGGAACGACCAGCTGCAAGCCCAGCTGGACGACAAGCTCCTGCGCATCGAGGAATCCGGGTCCATCGCGGAGGCGGCGCTGAGCCTGAACCACATCTTCGAGAGCGCGGATCGGGCCGCCTGGCAGTACCTGATGTCGGTCCAGGCGGCCAACGGCGCCGCCGAGGAGATTTTGGGGGAGGCCCGCAGGAAGGCGGACGCCATCCTCGCCGAGGCGAGGGCAAAATACCCCGCCCAGCCGGAGCAGGAGGAAAAACCGGAGAGCCAGGACGTTCCCTGATAAAAAACGCGGTCGAAGGAGAACGTCTACCCAATTATTACGATTTCCGCCTATTTCGCGTTAGAAAGTATAACGCGCTTGATACAACCAAAACGGGAGGCCATCTATGGCTGAAAAACCGAAGTATGTAAAAATTCCTAGCGCGGAGGCCGTGAACGCCGAGCGGGAGCGGCTGCAACACCGGCAAAAGTTCCGCCAAACCCTGCTGACCACCGTCTGCGCGCTGGTGGTGGTGGCGGCGGTGCTGGTGGCGACTCTGTTCCTTTCGGTGTTACAGGTCTCCGGCAGCAGCATGGAACCCACCCTCTCCGACAGCGACATCATCGTCCTCTCCAAGAGCGGCAAGCTTGAGTCCGGCGACCTGGTGGGCTTCTACTACCAGAACAAGCTGCTGCTCAAGCGGGTCATCGGCGGGCCGGGGGACGTGGTGGACATCGACGAGGAGGGCAACGTCTACGTCAACGATGAGCTGCTGGACGAACCCTATGTGACCGCCAAGGCCCTGGGGGAGACCGACAAGGAGGCGGAAGCATGAAAAGTTGTTGGAAGCGTTGGTACGACGGTTGGAGAAGGAGGTGCGTGTTTCCACCTGCGGTTTGACCCCCGAGGGAACGGCGACTTGTCCGCCTGGGCTGCCAGGCCGGGCTTGAATACTTATGGAACCTCTGGTTAAATAACTCCCGGCGTCTGGACGGCTTATTTTGTGCAACTCTTCGTTGCAAAATCTTGAAATCCACAAAGGATTCCTGCGATTTTGCGCCTCGATTTGCGCAAAATCTGCTCGCCCAGCCATCCAAGGCCATTTAATCAGAGCTTCCTTATGAAAAGGAGAATCAAAACCATGCGTAAAATCAAAAAGTTTGCCAGCGTTCTGCTGGCCGCGGCCCTGATGTTGGTCCTGTGCGTCCCTGCGTTTGCGGCGGACGAGGGCTATACCGTCACCATCAATGACGGCGACGTCAGCGGCGCCATCTACGTGGCCTACAAGCTGATGGACGTGACCACAGCCACCACTGGCAGTGGAACAACCTATGCCTACACCGTGAACAGCAAATACAGCGCCCTTTTGCGGACAGAGACCGGCAAAAACAGCGATGAGGAAGTAATCTCCTACATCGCTGGTCTGGCGGATGATGACACTGCTGTCAGGCTTCTTGCAGATGAGCTTTACAAGGCCATTCTCGCGGATGGAACGATTACAGCGGACGCGGAAACGGGCAATGAGGAGTTCGAGAACCTGAAGGGCTACTATCTGATTGCGGAGTCTGTTGCCGGTAAGACTATTCGGCAAAACATTTACAGACGAAGTTGGAGCAAAGACTGTCGATAATGTGTCGGCTACTGCCCAGTCCTATTCCGTCACGCTGACCAAGCAGGACGCGACCACCAAAAGCCCGCTGGCCTGTGCGGTGTTCGATGTTTACAACGCCGACACAGACACTCTTTTGACCACCGTGACCACCGGCACTAACGGAACGGCAACTGTTCAAACAAATGCTGCCCAAGGAGTTGTCCTCAAGGCCCACACACTGTACTACTTCATCGAGACCAAGGCCCCGGACGGCTACCAGCTGGACAACACCACAAGGTATTACTTCTGGTTCTGCAATGTGGAAGGTACGTGCAATGACTGCGCGGCAATGGAGGCCGAGCTGAAAGCTGCCGGAGTCGATTCTGCGCATATGCAGCATGGAACCTACGACAGCCAGGCAGAGGTGGAAAACGTTGCACTCACAGTCACCAACGAACAGGGCAAGCAGCTCCCCGAAACCGGCGGCTCCGGCACCTGGATGTACGCGCTGGCGGGGCTGGTGCTCTGCGGCGGCGCGGCTCTGGCGCTGTGTAGGCGCAGAGAGGCCCAGTGACGACCCAAAAACAGGGCTGACGCAGCATTGACCGGCAAACCGGGGCGGCGCTGCAAAACGGCCCCACGTAAAAACGAGGTCAGGCCCCCGAATGGGCAGCCTGACCTCGTTTCTTGCGCTCCGGGACTGCAATCAGAAAGCGCCCTGACCGTTGACCGCCAGCCAGTTGAGCAGCAGCAGCAGCCCCAGCCCCGGCGCGCCCAGCACGCCGATGACCAGCGCGTTGCACAGGTTGACCCCCAGGTGCAGTCCCAACAGACCGCCGAAGGGGGCCAGCGCCGCCAGCATGCCGCCGCCCACCGCCGTCCGCAGGGCCACTCGGCACAGCAGCCCCAGCACCCGCCGGAGCAAAATCGCCAAAAACAGCGCCGCGAACAGCCCCAGCCCGGCCAACAGTGCCTGCTCGTCCGTCATTCCGCTTTCAGCGCCTCGGCGGGGCGGTCCAGGTTTTTCAGTCGCCGGAGCAGGTAGGAGTACCGGGCCTGCTCCGCCTTCAGCTGGAACACCGCCGCGTCGATCAGGTCTGGGTCGCCGGTGGAGTTGAACTGTAAATAGGTGCGCTGGATGGCGCAGCGGGTCTCCCGGAGCTGGGAGGTCAGGGCTGCCCGCTCCCGCTCCGCCTCCGTCTCCCTGGGCCTGCGCAGCCAATGGAACACTTCTGTCATAGCCGTTTCTCCTTCCGCGTTTGGGATTTACGGGGGCGTTTGCTGGCCCCGGATGGCTTATCCTATGCCCACAGTATGCCCCAATATGTGCCAGACTAAACAGCTTTTGCCAGGAATGACCCCCGGCCAGTCGGGCCATACTGTTTTCAGACGGCAAGGCGGCGGCTCTCCCGACAGAGGGCTGCGCTCCCGGTGGCCGGCCCTCCGCAGCGGCGCGGGGGACCTCCTCCGAAGCCCCGCGCCGGCTGTCTTGGCATAGGGGCCGACAGGGGTCGGCCCTGAAAAAGGCGGCGCCCCGGGTGGGGCGCCGCCGTGGCGCTGGTGTGCAAAAACCGGGACAGACGTTGTTGGTTCGTCTGCCCCGGTTTTTCGTTGCGGCCAGAGAGTATCCTGCCTCCCCCACGGACCACCGCGGCCCGTCAGCGGGGAAAGCGTCCCTGTTCAGGTCCTCACAGACCCTTCGCCCAGGCGGACAGCGCGCTGTCGCTCTCTCTGCCGGTGAAGCGCTTGCCGTTTTTCCAGACGTATTTGCCGCCGTAGGTCTGTTTCAGCGCCCGCTCGCAGCCCTCCACGCCGGAGCTGCCGGAGGTGCAGAACAGGGCGACGGTTTTGCCGGAGAAGTCCGCGCTCTCCAAAAAGGTGTTGACGATGGTGGGGGCCTTGTACCACCACACGGGGAACCCGATCAGCAGGGTGTCGTACTGCCCGGGGTCCTCCACCGTCCCGGCGATGGCCGGGCGGGAGTTGGGGTCGTTCATCTCCACCGAGCTGCGGGAGCGGCTGTCGTGCCAGTCCAGATCCGCGCTGGTGTAGGGGACCTGGGGCTTGATTTCAAAGAGGTCCGCGCCGATGGCGCTGGCCAGCTTCTTTGCCACCTGGGCGGTGACGCCGCTGGCGGAAAAATACGCAACTAAGGTTTTGCTCATGAGAATGTCCTCCTTTGTTACAGGCTGTGATACTGCTCGTCCGTGACCGGATCCAGCCACTCGTTGGAGCCGTTCTCGCCGGGGACCTCCACCGCCAGGTGGGAGAACCAGCTGTCCGGCGCGGCCCCGTGCCAGTGCTTCACGCCCACGGGGATGTTGACGCAGTCGCCGGGCTGCATTTCCACGGCGGGCTTGCCCCACTCCTGGTAGTAGCCCCGCCCGGCCACGCAAATCAAAATCTGGCCGCCGCCCTTGTCGGCGTGGTGAATGTGCCAGTTGTTGCGGCAGCCCGGCTCGAAGGTCACGTTGAAGATGCCCACCTGGTCGGTGGACACCGGGGCCAGATAGCTCTGCCCGACGAAATACTGGGCGAAGGCGTCGTTGGGTGCGCCGATGGGGAACAACATCTGGTTGGCGTGGGCGGCTTTGCCGTCGGCAGGGGCGGCGTCCTCCGCCCAGACTTCCTTGGCCATATTAAAAACCGCCCAGCCCTTGGGCCAGCCCACGTAGAAGGCGGTGTGGGTGACGATGGCGGCAATCTCCGCCCGGGTCACACCGGCCTTTTTGGCGTTCTCTAGGTGGAAGCGCAGGGAGGAGTCGGTGACGCCGGATGACATCAGCGCCACCACGGTGATGATGCAGCGGGTCTTGTGGTCGATGTCGCGGTTGTTCCAGTTTTCACCGAACAACACGTCGTCGTTGAAGTGGGCGAAGTCCGGCGCGAACGCGCCCAGGGCGTCCCGCCCGGCTGTCTGTACGATTTTTTCCATAGCAAACCCTCCGTTTTACGTTCTGATAAACTGCATATCCTGCCCGGGGACCCCCTCCTCGTCGGAGACGTACCGCTCCACCTTCATGTGAAGGTCGTACTTCTCCCGCAGGGCGGCGATCTGCCCCATCATGGGGAGGCGTGGTGCGCGTCGATGGCCGCCTGGTCTTGCCAGGCGTCGATGAGCAGGACCGTTTCCGGGTCGTCCATGGGGAAGAAATACTCGTAGCGGAGGTTCCCCGCCTCGGCCCGAATCTGATTCACTGTGCCGGTGGACACCATCTCCTGGGCGAATTTCCGGGCGCTGCCGTTGGTTCCGGTGTAATAAAGGTTGACTGCGATTGCCATAATGGCCTCCTTTGCCGCTGTGTGGTTAAGATACCTTTCCTGTATGATAGCATACATGGTCCCAAATTACAAATGCTTTGGTTGAAGGAGATTCTATGCCTTGTGGGTATATCATTCTTCTGTTATAATAGTGCTTAAAAGAAAGCAGGAGGCGAACGGTATGGACTTGCGGGTGCTGCGCTATTTTCTGACTGTCGCTCGGGAGGAGAGCATTGCGGGGGCTGCGCAGGCGCTGCACCTGACCCAGCCCACCCTCTCCCGGCAGCTAAAGGAGCTGGAGGCGGAGTTTGGCGCGCAGCTCTTTATCCGGGGGACCCGCTCTCAGAAGCTGACGCTGACGGAGAAGGGGATGCTCCTGCGCCGGAGGGCGGAGGAGCTGGTGGAGCTGGCGGACAAGACCCAGGCGGAGATGCTGTTGCAGGACGCGGAGATCGGCGGCGACCTGAACATCGGCGGCGGGGAGTCGGCGGGCATGAAGCTCGTCGCCCGGGCGGCCAGCGCGCTGCACGCCCAGTACCCCAACATCCGCTTTCACCTGTACAGCGGCGGCGCGGAGGACGTGAGAGAGCGGCTGGAGCGGGGACTGCTGGACTTTGGCGTGTTCATCGCCCCGACAAATCTGGAGCGGTACAACACCCTCCGGCTCCCCCACGGGGACCCCTGGGGGCTGTTGGTCCGGGAGGATTTGCCCCTTGCGGCGCGGGAGACCGTCACGCCGGAGGACCTGCTCGGCGTCCCGTTAATTGTCTCAAAACGGTCCACGTTGTATTTTGAGGAGTGGTCCGGCCTCCCGGCGGACAGGCTGAACGTGGTCGCCACCTACAACCTGCTGTTCAATGCGTCGCTGCTGGTGGAGGCGGGGCTGGGCTGCGCCCTGTGCCTGGACGGCATCATCAACACCACCGGCACCGCCCTCCGGTTCCTCCCGCTGCGGTCCTCCGGCGCGGCGCGGCTGACGCTGGCGTGGAAGAAGTACCAGACCATGAGCAAGTCTGCGGAGGTGTTCCTGGCGGAGATGCGTCGGCTCTGCGGGCAGAACTAGCGGCACATGGAAAAAACAAGGTTCTATAATAAATGTTGGGGTCAGGTAAAGCACCTGGCCCCAAATTCATAAAAAAGGTTGAGCATAGAGAAAAAATCCGTTACTATTATATGGTACCCCTACCGAATAGAAAGGAAGATTCTCTATGCCCAACAAAGATTATACTACAGAGATTCTCAATTTGGAAGATGTCAAAATCACGAATGTAGAAAATGAGATAGATACGCTCCACATTTATCTGGAGCTGCCTCGCAAGGAGCACACCTGTCCTGCTTGCGGGACAGCGACCAGCTGTGTTCACGATTATAGAGTACAAGTGATTAAAGACATTCCTCTGGGGCGAAACACATACCTGCACTTGAAGAAACGTCGTTATCGCTGCCCGGAATGTGGAAAACGCTTTGCGGAGAAAAATTCATTTCTCCCTCGTTACCAGCGTAAGACCAACCGCCTGACCGCCAGTGTGATCGACGCCTTCCGCAAAGCTCACTCGGCCACTGAGATAGCGGAACAATATAATGTTTCTGTGTCCACGGCTTTGCGCACTTTTGACCTTGTTTCCTATCAGCCCAAAGAGCTGCCGGAGGTGCTTTCTATCGATGAA
>JAJPXY010000070.1 GCA_021205205.1 Clostridiales bacterium | reverse complement strand
CTCCCGGTCGATCATCTCCCCCAGCAGGGTGCGAAATTCTTCGTCTGCGTCGGCAATCATCACTTTTGTTGTATTCATTTTCCCGTCTCCTTTTGGTTTGGTTGTGATAGTTTCATCCTCCTGCGCCCGGATATTGCGGGGCGCGAGGGTTCCTTCTCCAATAATGTAACATAAATGACGAAATAAGACAACCAATATCCGCCGTTTTTGTGCGACATAAACAACGAAATTTCCGGTTTTCGTAGCAATTTTCGGGGCCGTTCTACCAAAATCGTCAAATTAAGACGAAATATTTTTTCTGTGCGCATCCTGTCGGAAATTTTCAGTGAAAGAGAACGGCCTGTCCGTTTCCTTGTTCTTACAAATAGTCAAATCAAGGTCGTTCTTCGCTGTTTTATGGAAATCAAAAGGTTTTCACAGCTTCAGCCGTTCTCCCTTATCTGCAACAAAAACACATGATTAAAACGTGTAGGTATTGCGCGCAGGAGCGCAAAAACGCCGCCGGGTCTGCGCTTTGATGCGCAAACCTGGCGGCGGGAGAGGAAACGGTTCTATTGCAGCGCGGGGACGGAGATGGACTCGGCCTCGCCCCCGTTGACCGTACAGGTAAAGGTATAGACCGGCTGGTAATACCCCTTGGAATCGGTGGCATAGGTCAGCTGACAGTCGGTGACGGTCATCTGGTCGCCCGCCCGGAGGGGCTGCTGCCGGGAGAACCGCCCCTGCTCCACCAGCCGGTAGGCCGCGGCGGGCGAGAGGATCTCCGCCTCCCGGACGTACTGGTAGGTAGCCATGGTGCTGGTAATGCTGGCGGGGATGTCCCCACGGGTCAGGGTGATGACCAGCGACCCGGCGGTGAAGTCGTTCTGGTAGGCGGCCAGATCCTCCGGGCTGTCGATCTCCCAGCGGAGGCTGCCGTCCTCGTCCAGACTGTAGACGGCGGCCCGGTCCAGCAGTTGGTTCTCCGTCAGCCAGCTCTCCCACCGCCAGCGGACGCTGTCCATCGAGCCGGAGACGGAGACGTTCTCCGCCTCTGCGGAAGAAAACTGCCAGCTGCCGTCCCGCAGGGAGATGGAAAAGACGTACTCCCGTCCGTCCTGGTCAGTCAGCGTGAACTGCCGCTGCTGACCGGTCTGGAGGGCGGTAGAGGACAGGTCCAGATTCAGCTCCGTGGCCAGCAGAGAGGCGATGGTGTCGCCGGGGCGGGCTGTGCTGGAAATGGCGTTCCGGTAGACGGAGGCGGTGTCCGCCTCCTCCGAGAGGGTGGTCTCCCGCGTCAGGGTCACGCCTCCCATGGACTGGCGGCTGGAGGGGGCCAGGGCCAGGTTGCCGAACTCGCTCCCGTAGTAGACCGAAAAAGCGCCGCCCAGCGCCACCAGGCAGCACACCGGCAGCACCAGCGCCCGAACCAGCGGCGGCCCCAGCCGCTCTCTGTGCCAGATGGCCCAAATCAGCCTGCCCAGGAAGAAGCCCGTCAGCGCGCCCAAAGTGTTCAGCAGCAGGTCGTCCAGGACAAAGCTGCCCCGTTCCAGGAAGATTTTTGCGCAGCTCAGCGTCGCCGTGCAGGAAACAGAGACCGGCAGCAGCCAACGCAGGCGGCAGAACGGCTCCCCCAGCAGGGCGGCTATCAGCCCCAGGGGCAAAAAGAGCGCAAATTGCAGCAGGATTTGCAGCAGCTCCGCCAGAGACCACTGGTTCCAGGCGGAGCGGAAGGTGCTGAACAGGTGCAGGTTCGCCTGGCCGGAGGCGCTGCCGGGGAACAGCAGCACCAACACCAGCGCCGCCACCGCCCAGCCGGAGAGTACGGTCAGCAAGAAGCTCTGGTAGGTTTGCAGCGGCTGGTCTAGTCTGCGCCACTGACGGTAAAGGGCCAGGCACAGCGTCAGGTTCACCAGCAGCGCAGCCGCCAGAGGAATGATTGTTTTCAGGGATAAGAGAAGCTCCATGAGATCCTCCCGCGGGCGGCCAACGGCCGCCGAATACGCATGGTATAATAGCTTTTAGTATAACAGAAATACAGAAAAGGAAAAGAGAAAAATGCAAATGATTTATGAATAAACCGTGAAAAAGGCGGCGAAGCCCAGAACGTGGTGTTTCATATCAGGTAACAGGGTGAAAGAAATGACATGACAGGAAGAAGCGTACTATTGACAAGCGGCGGTTTTGAAGTATAATGGGGGTAGTTTCGGCGGAGCGATGGCACGAATCGCGTTCTTCGTCTTTGCCAAGGGGGAACAGCGGAATGGAAATCACACAGGCGTTTGCGCAGGACCTGCGGGAGGCCAGCCTGCCCAGGTACAGCCAGCTTCCCACGCTGGACCTGTATAAAGACCAACTGGTGGAACTGACCAACGGCTATCTGGCCCCGTTTTTCCCGGGAGAAAAGGCCGTGACCGACACCATGGTCAACAATTATGTCAAGCTCAAGGTCATCGCCCCGCCGGTGAAGAAGCGCTACCGCCGGGAGCAGCTGGCCCAGCTGATTTTGACCTGCCTGCTGAAAAAGGTCCTCTCCATCGCGGAGGTGCGCCAGCTGCTGGCGGCGCAGACCAAGGTGGGCACTCTTGAAGCCGGTTACGACTACTTCTGCCAGCGGATGGAACAGGCGGTCCGCGCCGTGGGCGGCGACAGCGGCCTCTGGCAGCAGGCGGACGACGGCTCCCCCCAGAAGGCCCTGCTGGACCACGCCATCTGCTCTTTTGTCCACAAGCTGTACTTCGAGCAGATTTTGGCCGGGGCGTCCGGCGCGGAGGAATGAGCAATTTGCAATTAGCAATGTGCAATGTGCAATTATGGGGAATCCCTTCGCCATTTTGACTCATGGCAGAGGGATTTGTCAACGAATCTTGCGGCCGATCGCCCTGACTGGCCGTTTCAGCAGCAAAGGAGGCTTCAAATGGCGGAACAACTGCGGCTGGACAAGCTGCTGGCCGACACCGGCCTGTGGAGCCGGAAGGAGGCCCGGGAGCTGATCCGGCGGGGCCAGGTCACGGTGGACGGCGCCGTGGTGAGGCGGCCGGAGGCCAAGGTGGACCCGGCGCGGTCCGCCCTGACAGCGGCGGGCCAGCCGGTGCAGTGGCAAAAATACACCTACATTATGCTGAACAAGCCGGTCGGCGTCCTGACCGCCACAGAGGACCGGCGGCAGCCCACGGTGCTGGACCTGCTGCCCCCGGAGCTGCGGCGCAGAGAGCTGCGCCCGGTGGGGCGGCTGGACAAGGACACGGAGGGTCTGCTGCTGCTGACCGACGACGGGGCGATGGCCCACCGACTGCTCTCGCCCAAGTCCCATGTGGACAAGGTCTATTGCGCCGAGACGGAGGGCACGGTGGACGAGGACGACATCGCCGCCTTCGCCGCCGGGATGACCCTGGAGGACGGCCTGGTCTGCCAGAGCGCCGGGCTGGAGCGGCTGGGGCCGGGCCGGTGCCTGGTGACGCTCCGGGAGGGGAAGTTTCACCAGGTCAAGCGGATGCTGGCCGCCCGGGGCAAACCCGTCCGCGCTTTGAAGCGGCTCTCCATGGGACCGCTGGCGCTGGACAGCGCGCTGGCGCCCGGGGCGTGGCGGCCCCTGACGGAGGAGGAGCTGCGTCAGCTCAGGGAAGAAATGGATTCCTGTTTGCGGAAATGATTCGTCAAATTCCACAAAAATTTTGGAGAAAACTATTGAAATTGCGAAGATAACCCGTTATAATAAAAGACGATTAAAAACGCGAACGACCAGAAAAAAAGACCCAAAAGAGACCTGAGAAGGAGGAGCGGCAGTATGTCCAGCAGACTGTTTCAGAGCATTGTACTGCAAATGAAAGAAAGTACAGACCGCGCCATCGGTGTGATCGACATCGAGGGCAATGTCATTGCGTGCAATGACCTTCCCATTATTGGTGAGCATTGGCCCAACACGGTGGAGACGCTGAACAGTGAGCGGGATTCCACCGTCGTCATCGACGGAAAAACCTTCAAATCTCTCAGCGGCTGGAGCGCCCAGTTCGACTACGCCGTCTTTGTCCGGGGCGACGACAGCGAGGCCAAGCTGATCTGCAACATGGCGGCGGTGGCCCTCAACGGCGCGAAAAGCTACTACGAGGAAAAATACGACAAGACCGCCTTTGTCAAAAATATCCTCACCGACAACATCCTGCTGGGCGACATCTATATCCGCGCCAAGGAGCTGCACTTCGCCACCGACGTGCCCCGGGCGGTGTTCCTCATCCGCCCCATGGAGAGCGCGGACGTGGCCCTGCTGGACGCGGTCCAGGCCATGTTCCCCAACCGGCAGAACGACTTCGTCATCTCCGTCAACGAAAACGACGTGGTGCTGGTCAAGCAGATCCAGGAGGGCGTCAGCGGCAAGGAACTCATCAAAACCGCCCAGCAGATCGAGGAGACCGTCTCCACTGAACTCAAGCAGCGCATCGTCATCGGCATCGGCACCGTGTCCGAGCACCTGCGGGACCTGTCCCGCTCCTATAAAGAGGCCCAGATGGCCATCGAGGTGGGCAAGGTCTTCGACACCGAGCGCAACGTCATCAACTACGACAACCTGGGCATCGGCCGCCTGATCTATCAGCTGCCCATCACCCTCTGCGAGATGTTCCTCCAGGAGGCTTTCAAGAAAAACCCCATCGATTCGCTGGATTCCGAGACCTTGTTCACCATCAACAAGTTTTTCGAGAACAACCTGAACGTCTCCGAAACCGCCCGGAAGCTCTTTGTCCACCGCAACACTCTGGTCTATCGGCTGGAGAAAATCAAAAAGCTCACCGGCTTGGACCTGCGGGAGTTCGACGACGCCATCACCTTCAAGGTGGCGCTGATGGTCAAAAAATACCTGGTCTCCCGGGGAATCAATTCCTGAAAATGGCGCTTTAACCGGAAAAATGCCCCAAAAGAGCGCGCAAACGCGCACTCTTTTTTCATGAAAACTTTTCATTTACCCCCCCCGCGTGTATTGACATTCAGCGAAAAAATTACTATACTACTTGCTGTGCTTTTTATTATGGTTTTTTCTTTTGCTCCGCCATACGAAGCGCAGCGAAGGGGTTTCCTACATCCGGAGTGAACGACAAGGCTGGTTCAAAGGGATACGCGAATTTTTTAGACAGGATATGGCGGCATGATCGACTTTCAGCACGTTTCCAAACGATATAAAGGGGCCGAACAGTACGCCGTGGAGGACGTCTCCTTCCACATTGAGGACGGCGAGTTCGTTTTTCTGGTCGGGCCGTCCGGCTCCGGGAAGACGACGATTTTCAAGCTGTTGACCATGGAGGAGCTGCCGACCGACGGCAGCATCCAGGTCAACAGCTACGACCTGAACCGCCTCAAACACCGCAAGGTCCCCTTTTATCGCCGGACGCTGGGGGTCGTTTTTCAGGATTTCCGGCTGATTCAGACCAAGACGGTGGCGGAAAATCTGGCCTTTGTCATGCAGGTCATCAACATCGACCCCTACTTCATCGACGACCGGGTGGACGAGGTGCTGACCTGGTTGGACATGGCCGACAAAAAGCAGCGCTACCCCAGCGAGCTGTCCGGCGGGGAGCAGCAGCGGGTGTCCATCGCCCGGGCGCTGATGAACCGGCCGGAGGTCATCCTGGCGGACGAACCCACCGGCAACCTGGACCCCGACCTGAGCCGGGAGACCCTGCGGCTGTTCGACCGGGTCAACCGGGAGCTGAAAACCACCGTGCTGGTGGTCACCCACGAAAAGACGCTGGTGGACGAGATGAACCGGCGGGTCCTCTACCTGGACCGGGGCCGCATCGTCGGGGACCGGCAGCAGGGGACCTACGAAATTGCCGGAGCGAAAGGAAGGCGTTGACCATTTACTACATCCGAGAGGGATTCCGTGGCATCCGGCGGCATCTGTTGATGTTCTTCGGCTCCGTGGCTGTCATCGCCGCCTGCCTGACGCTGACCGGCAGCTTTGCGCTGCTGGCCGAAAATCTGAACTATAACGTCGATCAGCTCATCGACGAAAACGAATTTGTCGCCTACCTGGAGGACGGAATGGCCGCGGACGAGGCCGAGGCGCTGGGCGCCGACATCGAAGCGGTGGACAACGTGCGGGAGGCCGTCTACATCTCCTCGGAACAGGCGATGGAAACCTACAAGACCCGGCTGGAGGAGAGCGGCAGGCTGTTCGCCGACCTGCCGGAGGACCTGCTGCCCGCCCGGTACACCGTCTATGTGGAGGACATCGACCAACTGGAGACCACCGTGGCCCAGGTGGAGGCCATCGACGGCGTGAACCACGTCTCCGTCTCCCTGACCGTGGCGGAGGGCTTTTCCTCCACCAGGAGGGTCATCCTCGCCGTGGCAGGGTTCCTGCTGGCGGCGCTGTTGGCGGTCTCCCTGCTCATCATCTTCTACACCATCCGTATGACCATGCAGAGGCGGATGGAGGAGATCTCCGTGATGAAAATAGTGGGCGCCACCAACGGCTTTGTGCGCGGTCCCTTCGTGGTGGAAGGCATCGTCATGGGCCTGGCCAGCGGCGCGCTGTCCTGCGTCCTGGAGCGGGCTTTTTACGAGGTGTTCCAGCAAATCGTGGAATCCTACCAGTTCTCTGACCTGTTTTATGTGATTCCCTTCCGGCAGGTCCGCGCCGTGGTGTTTACGGTCTTCCTGTGCGGCGGCCTTTTTATTGGGATTTTTGGCAGCGTGACCGCCATTCGGAAGCTCTTAAAGGTATAAATAGCAGATACAAAGGAGAAACCAGCCATGAACAACGATGTTTATAAGAAGTACGGCAGCGCCAGCCGCCACAAGCTAATCGTCCGGGTGGTGGCCATCCTGCTGGCGGCGGTGTTTGTGTTGATGCTGGCCTCCCAGATTTTCCTCTACGCCCTGGCGGAGGACGCCGACGGCGTGGAGGCCCTGAAAGCCCGTCAGGCGTCGCTCCAGACCCAGTTGGAGCCGTATCAATCCCAGCTGGACGCCCTGGCGGAGGAGGAATCCACAGCTGTAGAAGAATACCAGCTGCTGGAGGAACAGAACCAGGCCCTTGCCAACCAAATCGACGCCACCACCGCCCTGGTGGACAGCTACAGTGAACAAATCGAAACGGTCACGGAGGAGCTGGCCCAGGCTGAGAGCGAACACGAGGAATACTACGAGCTGTACTGCCAGCGGGTCAGCGAGATGGAGCAGGGCGGCACGATCTCCATTTGGGAGACGGTGTTCGCCTCCAGCAGCATCACCGAGCTGCTGACCGCCCTGGACGACATGAACACCATTGTCTCCTATGACAACGACATCCTCCAGCAGATGACCGATCTGGAGGCCGAAATCAGCGAAAAGGAGGCCACCCTGACCGAGGCCAAGGCGGAGCAGGAGGCCGAGCTGACCCAGCTCCAGGAGGAGCAGACCCAGCTCCAGGCCAACGAGGAGGCCGCCGCCGCCGTCCTGGCGGAGATTCAGGACAACATGGATCTTTACGCCCAGCAGATCGACACGATGACTGTGGAGTGCGCCGACTTGGAGGCCGACATCCTGGAGGCCGAGACGCTGGCGGCCCAACAGGCTGCAGCGGAGGCCGCCGCCCTCCAGGCGGAGCAGGAGGCCCAGGCAGCCGCAGAGGCAGAGGCCCAGGCAGCCGCGGAAGCGGAGGCTCAGGCCGCAGCGGAGACGGAGAGCGAGACGGAAACGGAGAGCACTGCGGATTCCTCCGCCCAGGCGGACGACGGGG
>JAJPXY010000129.1 GCA_021205205.1 Clostridiales bacterium | reverse complement strand
ATCACCAGGAGAGGGGGTTTCGCTTTTTTGTGTATAACCGTCGGAAAATCCGTCCATACTGGTGATAAATATTGGATAAGGACGGCTTTTTCTATGAAAGCAATCATTCTTGCCGGGGGCGGCGGTACCCGCCTGCGCCCTCTCTCCGCAGAACTGCCCAAGCCCATGGTCCCCTTCCTAGGGCGGCCTCTGCTGGAACATATCCTGTTGCTGCTGCGGCGCAGCGGCGTCGCGGAGGCGGCTGTCACCCTCCACTATCTGCCCGAGGCGGTGGAGGACTATTTTGGTGACGGCAGCGCCTACGGCATGGCGCTGACCTACCTCCGGGAGGAGGAGCCTCTCGGCACCGCCGGAGCGGTGCGGGCCTGTCTGGACTTCTGGGGGGACGACCCGGACATCCTGGTGCTCAGCGGGGACGCCATGTGCGACTTCGACCTGCGGGGAGCCACCGACTTCCACCGGCAGCGCAAGGCCGCCGCCACTTTGCTGCTCCACCGCTCCGCCACGCCGCTGGAATACGGTCTGGTGCGCACCGACGAGGACGGACGGGTGGTGCAGTTCGTGGAGAAGCCCGGCTGGGGCCAGGTGTTCACCAACCAGGTGAACGCGGGTCTTTACGTCCTCTCCCGGGCCGCCATCGAGCAGGTGGAGCCGGGGACGGCCTGCGACTTTGGCCGGGACCTGTTCCCCCGGCTGCTGGAGCAGGGGGAGGCGCTGTACGGCTTTTTGCCCTACGGCTACTGGCGGGACATCGGCGACTGCGCCGCCTACCTCCAGGCGGCGAAGGACGCCCTGGATGGCAAAATCAAACTGGACCTGAACCTGCCCCAGGTGCTGGGCGGCGTGTGGTCGGCCTCTCCCCTGCCGGAGACGGCCACCGTCATCCCGCCCTGCGCCATCGGCCAGCGGGTAACGGTGGGGGACCACGCTCTCATCGGGCCTCACGCGGTGCTGGCGGACGGGACCACCCTGGGCGCGCGGGCCGTGGTCCAGGGCAGCGTGATTTTGGGGGCCGACCTTGGCCCCAGCGCGGCGCTGAACGGCTCCATCCTGTGTCCCGGGGCCACCGTCCAGTCCGGCGCGGTGCTCAACGAGGGGACCGTGGTGGGGGCGGGCGCCGCCGTGGAGCAGAACGCCATCCTGCGGCCCGGGGTGAAGGTCTGGCCCGGCCTGCGGGTGCCCGCCGGGGCGCGGCTCAGCGCCTCGCTGCTCTCCGGCCGGGACCAGGGCCGCCTGACCTTTGGGGACGGCGGAACCCTCGACGGCGCGGTGGGGCTGGAGGTCACACCGGAGCTGTTGGTAACGGTAGGCAGCATTCTGGCCGAGGAGGGCAAGGTGGGACTGGGCTGTCACGGCGGCACCGCCGCCCATTCCCTGGCCCTGGCCGCCGCCGCGGGCATCTCCGCCGCCGGTGGGACCGTGGCCTGGCAGGACGCCTCTACCCCCGCGGCCGCCGCCTGGGTGGGCGGGTTCTACGGCCTGCCCGTCTCCCTGTTCCTGCGGCAGGACGGGGAGCAGATGACGCTGCACTTCTCCGACCGGTGCGGCCTGCCCCTGAGCCGCCCCCGGCAGCGGAAGCTGGAGAGCGCCCTGCTCCGTGGGACGCTGCACCGCGCCCCCGCCGGGCAGATGGGCCAGCGGGAGGAGCTGACCGGCGTGGACCGGGCCTATCTCCACGAGGCGGTGCGTTCCTCCGGCGGCGGGGCGGTGCGTCCCTTTGAGGTGCGGGTCCCCGGCGGCGGCGCGTGCAACCAGATGCTCCGCACCGCCCTGACCACCCTGGGGATGCAGGTCACGGAGGCGGACGGCCCGCTGCTCTTTTCCGCCTCCGCCGACGGGCGGCGGCTCTTCGCCCGGGACGAGCGGGGCTGCGCCGTCTCCTCGGAGCAGATGCTGCTGCTGACGGCGCTGCTGCTGCTGGAGAGCGGCGAAAAGGAGCTGGCCCTCTCCCCCGCCGCGCCGGTGGCGGCGGAGCGGCTGGCGGAGAGCTGCGGCGGGACGGTCCTCCGGCTGGGCCGGGACGGCTCCCGGGCCTGGGAGCTGGCCCCCAAGCAGACCGCCCTCCACGACAGCGTGTTCGCCGCCTGCCTGCTGTGCCGCCGGTTGGGGCAGACCGGGGAGCGGTTCTCCGCTCTGGTGGAGCGGCTGCCCGCCTGCGTGCTGCGCAGCGCGGAGGTGGAGCTGACCCAGGGCCGGGGGGAGATCATGCGCCGCTTCACCGAGGGATACCCCCAGGCGGAGAGCACCGGCGAGGGCCTGCGGGTGGCGCTGGGCGGCGGGACGGTGTTCCTCTCCCCCCGAAATCGGCTCTCCGCCCTGAAAATCTCCGCCGAGGCCGCCACCGCCGAAACCGCCCTGGAATTGTGCGACTTTATCAGTAGCCGGGTCAAAGAACTGGACAGTTTGTAAAAAAGTTGGTATACTTTCCGGTTTTCCCGTGATATACTAATCCTAACAGAGGTTCGCGGCGCAGCCGCGGACGGAGACGTGATCGGTAAACGAAAAAGATCGACCTTTCCCCCACCCCAACCGGGCGGGCGGGGCGGCGCAGCCGGGCGAGACGGGGCCTGGCTGGCCGCTCCTGCGCCCGCCTCCGGCAAGCCCCGGGAAAGGGCAATACATACGAATCTGTTTCCCCTGTGTCCTTCGGAATACGGGAGCAAACCACATCGCGAAAGGCATACAGTAATTCAATTCACTTATTTCGCTTTCGTAATTTTGGGAAGCACAGGTCTTGCACCTTCCAACGTCGTTTTTACAGCGCCGCACCATTCGCCCTGTATCGTTCAAACCCTGTCGGTTTGCGTGGCGCTGGGTTTCCTGTTTCATACTATCATCGAAAGGAGCTTTTTTATTTCATATGGCTGAAAAACTGAAAATCATCTCTCTGGGCGGTCTGGACGAGATCGGCAAGAACCTGACTGTCTACGAGTACGGCAACGACATCATCGTGGTAGACTGCGGCATGGGGTTCCCGGACAACGATATGTACGGCATCGACGTGGTCATCCCCGACGTCAGCTACCTCATCCGCAACCAGAGCAAGATCCGCGGCATCTTCCTGACCCACGGCCACGAGGACCACATCGGCGCGCTGCCCTACGTGCTGCGGGACATCGACGCCCCCCTCTACTGCACCCGCATGACCGCGGGCCTCATCGAACTGAAGCTGGAGGAGCACGGCCTCCGCTCCACCACCGACATCTATACCTGCAAGGCCGGGGACGTGGTCCAGGCGGGCCGCTTCTCGGTGGAGTTCATCCACGTCAACCACTCCATCTCCGACGCGGTGGCCTTCGCCATCAAGTGCCCGGTGGGCGTGTGCATCCACACCGGCGACTGGAAAATCGACCCCACCCCCATCTCCGGCGGCATGATCGACCTGGCCCGCTTCGGGGAACTGGGCAAGCAGGGAGTGCTGGCGCTGCTCTGCGACTCCACCAACGTGGAGCGCACCGGCTTCACCAAGAGCGAACGCAGCGTGGGCGACAGCTTCGACTCTCTCTTTAACGGCTGCACCGAGCGCATCATCATCACCACCTTCTCCTCCAACATCGACCGTATCCAGCAAATCATCAACGTGGCCGCCCGCTACGGGCGGAAGGTGGCCGTCTCCGGCCGCAGCATGGAGAACGCCCTCCGGGTCTCCCGGGAGCTGGGGTATATGAACGTCCCCGACGGGGTGCTGGTGGAGCTGTCCCAGCTCAAGACCCTGCCCAAAAACAAGGTCTGCATCATCACCACCGGCAGCCAGGGCGAGACCATGTCTGCCATGACCCGCATCGCTTTCTCCACCCACCGTCAAATCGAAATTCAGCCCGGCGACCGGGTCATCATGTCCGCCAGCGCCATCCCCGGCAACGAAAACGCCATCAGCGCCGTCATCAACGAGCTGTACCGCAAGGGGGCCGAGGTGGTCAACGAGCGCAAGCTGGACCTCCACGTCTCCGGCCACGCCTGCCAGCAGGAGCTGTCCATCATGCACGCCCTGGTGCAGCCCAAGTTCTTCATCCCCGTCCACGGTGAACAGCGGATGATGAAGATCCACGCCCGGCTGGCCCAGCGCATGGGCATGAACCCCAACAACATCATCATCAGCGAGGTGGGCAAGGTCATCGAGCTGACGAAGGACTCCGCCCGCATCAACGGCACCGTGCCCAGCGGCAAGGTGCTGGTGGACGGCTACGGCGTGGGCGACGTGGGCAGCGTTGTCCTCCGGGACCGGAAGCACCTGGCCGAGGACGGCGTCATCGTCGTGGTCATGACCCTCTCCGCCGAGAGCGGCGCGCTGCTCTCCGGGCCGGACATCGTCACCCGGGGCTTCGTCTACGTCAAGGAGTCGGAGGCGCTGCTGTCCGACCTGCAATCCCTGGCCAGCCAGGTACTCTACGACTGCGAGAGCCGCCACATCACCGACTGGGCCACCATCAAAAGCTCCGTCAAGGGCGAGCTGTCTAGCTTCCTCTATAAAAAGACCAAGCGCAACCCCGTGATTTTGCCCATCATCATGGACGTGTGATTCCAATTTGCAATTTGCAATGAGCAATGTGCAATGACGGAAAATCCCCACGTTGCGCATAAAAACCCACCCGACTCCGGCGAAAATGCGCTGGAGTCGGGCGGGTTTTTCAATTATAATTATCCCCCCTTGCCTCCCTAATGGGGACCCAGCCAAAGCCCAGCAAAGCGGGTTTGGCTGGGAGAGGAGCCGCAACGGAATAAGTGAGACCTGCCGCTTGCGGCGGGGCGAACGCTATGAAGTCTGCGGCAATGAGGGAGGAGAGCCGCCGCCTTTAGGCGGTGGCGGAGGGGTTCCCCGCGAAACCAATGTGACCGCCACAAATCAATGTGCAATGACGGGTCTCCCCACCATTGCACATTGCTAATTAAATTACAGCCATTTCTCAATTCTGGCCCGGACGCAGCCCTCCCCCAGCACGTTGCTGACCTCCCAGATGTCCGGGGCGTTGGCCCGGCCGGTCAGGGCGATGCGCAGCATATTGGTGGTGTGGACGATGCTGCCCTTGTAGTCCTCGGGGTGCTTTTTGTAGTCCTTGGGCCGGACGGCGAAGCCCATATCGCCGGTGATGGCCTTGATGTTGGCGAACCAGGCACTCTGGTCGGCGGAGAAGTCGTTGCTGGCCAGGTAGCGGCGGAAGAACTCCTTCCGGGTGGCCTCGTCCACCTGCTCGGGGAAGTCGTCCTCCTGCTGGAAGGTCTCGTCGTAGTAGAAGGACATGAACCGGCACGCCTGCTTCCAGCTGACCAAATCCTTCCGGGGCTTTTTGCCCCCCTTGCCCACGTTCAGGGCCTTGAGGGTCTTGTCCTTGTAGGCGGTCAGCAGGGCGTAGAAGTCAGGGTCGTACTCCCTGCACCAGGCGGCCCACTTTTCGTAGACCTCCTCGGCGGACATCCGACAGATGACCTCCTTGGAGATGTTGTCCAGCTTCTCCAGGTCTACCAGCGCGCCGGAGTTGCTCATCTTCTCCAGGGTGTAGGGGAAGTCCAGGTAGGACGCCTCCGGGTTGGCGATGCGCCACTCCTCGTAGTTGGAGTTGAGCAGCGTCAGCAGGAACTCCCACACCGCGTCCTGGCAGATGCCCTCCTGCTGGTAGTAGGCCAGAGCCAGCTCCGGGTCCTTCCGCTTGGAGAGCTTGCGCTTGATTTGCTTTTCGCCGCCGTTTTCGTCGGGGACGGTGTCCAGCTTCATCAGGGTGGCGGTGTGGCAGTAGATGGGTGTCTCCCAGCCCATGGCCTCGAACAGGGCCACGTGCATGGGCAGCGACGCCAGCCACTCCTCTCCCCGGATGACGTAGGTGGACTGCATGAGATGGTCGTCGATGCAGTGGGCGAAGTGGTAGGTGGGGATGCCGTCGGATTTCAACAGCACGAAGTCCATGTTGTTGGCGGGCATTTTCAGCGCGCCGCGAATGGCGTCGTTGACCAAAATCGTCCCCGGCTCCTCCGGGGCGCGGAACCGCAGCACCCAGGGCTTGCCCGCCTCCAGGTTGGCCTGCACTTCCTCCAGCGACAGATTCCGGCAGGTGGCGTAGGGGCCGTAGTAGCCGGTCAGCTCCTTGTTGGCCTGCTGCCGCTCCCGGGTGGCGTCCAGCTGCTCCGCGGTGCAGAAGCAGGGGTAGGCCATGCCCTGTTCCACCAGCCACTTGGCAAAGACGTGGTAGATGCCCGCCCGCTGGCGCTGGCGGTAGGGGCCGTAGTCGCCCCGGTCCCCGTCGATAGCGGCTCCCTCGTCGAAGTAGACGCCGAAGTAGGCCATGGAGCGGAGGATGGTCTCCACCGCGCCGGGGACCTCCCGCTTCTGGTCGGTGTCCTCGATGCGGAGGTAGAACACGCCGCCGCTCTGGTGGGCCAGCCGCTCGGCGATGATGGCGTTGTAGAGGTTGCCCAGGTGGATAAATCCGGTGGGGCTGGGGCCGATGCGGGTGACCTTGGCCCCTTCCGGCAGGTCGCGTTTGAGGAAGCGGGCCTCCACGTCCTCCCGGCGCTCGGTCACGTCGGGGAAGAGCAGAGCGGCAAGCTGTTGATGGTTCATAGAAGTGTTTCCTCCTGAACGATATAGGTTCACCGGTAAACCGGGAATAGGTTCAATTTTTCTGTTATGAAATAGTGTAACACAGGAAGAAAAGGCTGTCAACGGGGGATGAAATGCAAACAAAGAGAAACGCCGCGCAAATCGGGCGATTGATTTGCGCGGCGCGGAGATGGGTCAATTTGCGTTCAGGTAAGTAATTTGTGCATCACAACCGCTATCCCAACTGCCGTCGTTCTCACCGTAGTAACTTTGATAATTAGAAGTTGTTGCCTCCTGCCATCCGTCTGTAGACCCTTCGATAAATATTTTCTGATTTGAAGTGAAACCTTCAAATGCGCCTTCTCCCACATAAGTTACAGATGCCGGAATTGCAATCGTATTTAAAGATGAACAGCCAACAAATGCTGATTCCTCAATTTCTATAAGGCTATCAGGGAGTAGAATAGATGTTAATGAGGAACAGCCGGAAACCCCAACCAGGCTTTTCATGCCGTCAGGAAGTTCCACAGTGGTTAATCCGTTACAATCACACATGCGCAAACTTGTCAGTCCCTCAGGAAAGGACACCTCTACTAAAGCATCACATTCAGAAAAATCTGCGGATGCTACATAAGCGTCTCTTACGAACACGATATCAGTTAAACTGGAACACCCCTTGAAGGGGTCCGTTTCCATATAAATACCTTCTGCCGTAAAAGTAACTGATTGAAGCGAGGAAGCATTTACAAACGCTCCTTACCCTATTTGTGTCAAGTTTTTACCAAATACGACACTTTGAATCTGGCTATCTTCGAAAGCGTAAGCTTCAACCGCTGTTACCGGTATATCGTTATAGGTGTCTGGAATAGTGATGTCTATTTCTGAACCACCATATCCTACCACAACATAAGAGTTGTCCACCGTCGCATATACAAGTCCCTCGGTCCCAGTATTTGTATTTGGTCCATACAACACCGCCAGAGCCACAACTATCAAAGCTATGACAAGAAAAACCTTCTTTTTCATGGTATCACTCCTTTTTATGTACTATCACAAGTTATTTCAGACTGTAGAGGCATATATTCCGGAAACAAAACTCCTTTTTATAGTTTACTGTAAAATGCAGTAAAAGTCAATACGATAATACGAAATCAAACAATGACCCCACTTGCCCT
>JAJPXY010000106.1 GCA_021205205.1 Clostridiales bacterium | reverse complement strand
AAAATGCGTTCCCTGTTCTTGACTTTTCCCGCAAATGGGTTACAATACACAGTAAGACACAGGCGAGAACACGACAGGAGGCAGCGGTATGATCACCGAGGATGAACGCTTTTACCTGCCCAACCTCTATACCTTCCAAAACGGCAACAGCTTCTATGGCAGCTACCGGGGTCTGCGCTTTTTCGTTGCCCCGGAGGAGGGGGACGAGGGCAAGACGCTGGCCTGTCAGGTCTGGTACGGGGACTACTGTCTGGCGGAGAGCCAGGTGGTGGATACGGCCCGGTTCCCTTTGGACGAGGCGGGCTATGCCGACGTCCTGGTCTGGCTGGACGCACAATATCAGGTGTTTTTAGCAACGGCGCAGTGACGGGCCACGCGCCGCGCAATTTTTTCTTTTCATTAGGAGAGTGATGTTCCTTACATGGACAGTCATAGTATCAGCATGATCGTCGCGCTGGTGCTGCTCTGCTGCGGGAGTGCCTTTTTTTCCGCCACAGAGACGGCGTTTAATTCCCTCAACAAAATCCGGCTGAAAAACCGCGCCGAGGACGGAGACCGCAGGGCGGCGGCTACGCTGGCCCTGGCAGAGGATTACAACAAGCTGCTTTCCGGCATCCTGATCGGCAACAACATCGTCAATATCGTGGCCACCACGGTGGCGACGCTGTTGTTCACGCGGTTTTTCCATGGCTACGGCCCCACCATCTCCACCATCGTCATGACGGTGACGGTGCTGGTGTTCGGCGAGGTCTCCCCTAAGACCCTGGCCAAGCAGGCCCCGGAGACGGTAGCCATGGCTGTCACCCCCATCCTGCGGTGTATCCTGGTGATTTTGACCCCGCTGACCGCCTTTTTCTCCCTGTGGCAGTCCATGCTGGAGCGGGTGTTCCATTCCGCCGAGGACGACAGCATCACCGGCGAGGAGTTGATCACCATGGTCTCCGAGGCGGAGAACGAGGGCGGCCTGGAGGCCGACGAGGGCAAGCTGATCCGCAGCGCCATCGAATTCGGCGACCTGGAGGTGGGCGAGATCTTCGTCCCCCGGGTGGACATGGTGGCCGCCGAGGACACGCTGACCGTCCCGGAGCTGGACGCGCTGTTCGAGGAGAGCGACTTCTCCCGCATCCCCGTCTACAACGAGAACCGGGATCACATCCTGGGGCTGATCCATGAAAAGGACTTCCACAAGGCCAAGCTGTCATCCGACAGCGGCTGGCGGCACCTGATTTCCCCCGCCCTCTACACCACCCCCTCGGAGCAGGCGTCCGACGTGCTGACCAAAATGCAGCGGGCCAAGATACACATGGCCATCGTGGTGGACGAATTTGGCGGCACCGAGGGCATCATCACCCTGGAGGACATCCTGGAGGAGTTGGTGGGCGAGATTTGGGACGAACACGACGAGGTGGTGGAGGTCATCAAAAGGCAGGAGGACGGCTCCTATCTGATTTCCTGCTCCGCCAACCTGAGCGACGTGTTCGAGCTGCTGAACATCCGGGAGGACTGCGACGCCGCAACGGTGTCCGGCTGGGTCATCGACGAGCTGGGCCACATCCCCCGGGTAGGGGACCAGTTCCGCTATGAGAACCTGGAGGTCACAGTGACCGCCATCCGGCGGATGCGGGTATTGGAAATTCGCGTGGTCGTCCTGCCGGAGGAAGAAGAGGAATAAAACAATGAGCAATTTGCAATGAGCAATGTGCAATTAAATTATTGGGATAGCCAATTTGGATAAATCTGCCTGTGGTGGTCTCTGCGGGCAGGTTTTTTGCGCTCCCATGGAAAAAAGTTGACGAACGGTGCCGAAACCGCTATAATAAAAATATCCTGCGGACGGGCGGTGAGGCTATGGGCGCACAGCTGCAAAAGATAGCGTCCTTTCTGATTGGGGGCGCAAAAACCCTCTGGGGTTGGGTCATGTCCCTGGTTATGGGAGCGCACAACACCATCGACCAGTCTATGGTTCTCCACCATGGCGCATGGGCATGGAGCGTCCTCACGTTGGCAATTTTGCTTGTGGTGGTGCTTGTACTCCAGTTCGTGT
The DNA here is from genome assembly GCA_021205205.1 of Clostridiales bacterium. GTDB lineage: Bacteria > Bacillota > Clostridia > Oscillospirales > Oscillospiraceae > Onthomonas. Next base: position 5,667 of record JAJPXY010000106.1, on the reverse strand, counting down.
GGAAACCCCTGCCCGGGGCCAAACCGGGGGAAAAGCCAAAGCGTTCGCCAAAGCCCTACCGGCTGCTGCTGCTGTGCGGTGCGCTGGGGGTTGTCTACCTGGCGGCGTGCTTCGTGGCGATGGATTAAACAAATAATAAAAGCTGCCTTTGCGGAAACACCGCAGAGGCAGCTTTTTTGTGTCACAGGACACCCAAATACCGAAATACACAGAACAAAATCACAGACAACACCACATAAGCGCCCCCGATGCTCACCAGAAGGATGCGGACGTATTTCCGCTCGGGAGAATAGACCCGCTCCGGGTGCTCCGGGTTGACGCGGATGGTTGTGGGACCAAGCGCGGGGCGGTAGCCCCGCCGGTTGGAACGCAGAATGGGCTGGCTCGTGTACATCACGCCGTTATAACGGTAACGGTAGACGGGCAGCCGCGCGTCTTTGTAATAGGTGTAGTCTCCCGGGCCGGTCCCCATGCGGACGGTTTCCGTGGAGACATCGACGCACTCCGCCTCTACCTCCACCGAGTGTTTCCCATACATACGGGCGCCGATCCAGACGCCCAGCAGGATCAGGAACACACCCAGCATAAAAAAGAGCAGAAGGAGCAAATAACCGAGAGTTGTGTTCATCCATCAGAACTCCGCGTTGCCCACGGTGCGGGGATGGGGCAGCACGTCCCGGATGTTGGCCACACCGGTCAGGTACATGACCATCCGCTCGAAGCCCAGGCCGAAGCCCGCGTGGCGGCAACCGCCGTAGCGGCGCAGGTCCAGATAATATTTGTAATCGTCCGGGTTCATGCCCAGCTCAGCGATGCGCTGCTCCAGCAGGTCCAGCCGCTCCTCGCGCTGGGAGCCGCCGATGATCTCCCCGATGCCGGGCACCAGGCAGTCCGCCGCGGATACGGTCTTGCCGTCGTCGTTCAGGCGCATATAGAAGGCTTTGATCTCCTTGGGGTAGTCGGTGACGAACACCGGACGCTTGAAATGCTCCTCGGTCAGGTAGCGCTCGTGCTCGGTCTGGAGGTCGCAGCCCCAGGTGACGGGGCAGTCGAACTTCTTGCCGGACTTTTGCAGGATGTCCACCGCCTCGGTGTAGGTGACGCGGCCAAACTCCGACTCGGCCACATGGGTCAGCCGGTCTTTCAGGCCCTTGTCCACAAAGCTGTTGAAAAAGTCCATCTCGTCGGGGCACTTCTCCATGACGAAGCGGATGATATACTTGATCATGGCTTCGGCCAGGTCCATGTCGTCGTTCAGGTCGGCGAAGGCAATCTCCGGCTCGATCATCCAGAACTCGGCGGCGTGGCGCTGGGTGTTGGAGTTCTCCGCCCGGAAGGTGGGGCCGAAGGTGTAGACCTTGCCGAAGGCCATGGCGAAGTTCTCGCAGTTCAGCTGGCCGGAGACGGTCAGGCTGGTGTGCTTGCCGAAGAAGTCCTGGGACCAGTCCACCTTGCCATCGGGGGTCTTGGGGACATTTTCCAAATCTAGCGTGGTGACGCTGAACATCTCCCCGGCGCCCTCGCAGTCGGAGCCGGTGATGAGGGGGGTGTGGACGTAGACGAACCCCTGGTCCTGGAAGAAGCAGTGAATGGCGTGAGCGGCCACGCTCCGCACCCGGAAGGTGGCGGAAAACAGGTTGGTGCGGGGCCGCAGGTGCTGGATGGTGCGGAGGTACTCGGTGGTGTGCCGCTTCTTTTGCAGGGGATAGTCCGGCGCGGAGGCCCCCTCCACGGTGACAGAGGTGGCTTGCAGCTCGAAGGGCTGCTTGGCGGTGGGGGTCAGCACCAGCTTGCCCACCACGATGAAGGCCGCGCCCACGTTCTGTCCGGCGACCTCGGTATAGTTTTCCAGAGATTTGTCCAAAATCACCTGGAGACACTTAAAGCAGCTGCCGTCGTTCAGGGAGAGGAACCCCAGGTTTTTCATGTTCCGGATCGTTCTGGCCCACCCGGCCACGGTGACGGTCTGGTCGGCAAATTCGGCGGAGTCCGCGTAAAGCTGTGCGATAGTCGTGCGTTCCATATATGGAGCCTCCTGTGCGCCGCAGGCGCAAGTTTTAGTTCTGGTAATCTCTTTCCACAGCTTTAGCGCAAAAAAAACAAGACGGTTGTTCCGTGATTGACTGCCCCTCTTGCCTCCCCTGAAAGGGGAGGAGGGCCGCCGCCTTCGGGCGGTGGCGGAGGGGTTTCACGCAAGGGCTGGGCAAAAGAATACACAATTCATAATAATATAACGAAAAAAGTATAGCTCAACAAGTATAGCCCAATCTCCGGCAAAAAACAAGCCCTTTTGCCGGGAACGTTTCTCATTCGTCAGGCTTTCCACCCGGCCAAGTAGTCCCGCTGCTCCTCTGTCAGCGTGTCGATGGCAAGGCCCATAGCCGCCAGATTGACCCGGCCGATCTCGTCGTCAATCTCGTCGGGGACGGGGTAGAGCTTCTTTTCCAGGGTGTCCCGGTGCTTCAGCAGCCACTCCAGGCTCAGCGCCTGGACAGAAAAGCTCATGTCCATGATTTCCGCCGGGTGGCCGTTGCCTGCCGCCAGGTTCACCAGCCGCCCCTCGCCGATGACGTTCAGGGTGCGCCCATCGGGCAGGGTGTAGCCTACGATGTTGTCCCGGCGGAGGGTCTCCTTCACCGCCATGCGCCGCAGGCTGGCCACGTCCACCTCGCAGTCGAAGTGACCGGCGTTGGTCAGCAGGGCCTGGTCCTTCATCACGGCGAAGTGTTTGGGGGTGATAACGTCCTTGCAGCCGGTGACGGTGACGAAGATGTCGCCGTATTTCGCGGCCTCGTCCATGGGCATGACCCGGAAGCCGTTCATGGTGGCGTCCAGCGCCTTGAAGGGGTCGATCTCTGTGACGATGACGTTGGCGCCCATGCCCTTGGCGCGCATGGCTACGCCCTTGCCGCACCAGCCGTACCCGGCCACCACCACGGTCTTGCCCGCCACCACCAGGTTGGTGGTGTCCATAATGGCGGTCCAAACCGACTGGCCGGTGCCGTATTTGTTGTCGTAGTAGTGCTTGGCCTTGGCGTCGTTCACCGCCATCATGGCACAGGGCAGCAGCCCCTCCCGCTCCCGGGCTTTCAGCCGGTGGATGCCGGTGGTGGTCTCCTCGCAGCCGCCGATGAGGCAGTCGGCCAGGTCGGCGCGTCTGCCGCCCAGCAGGTTGATGAGGTCGCCGCCGTCGTCCACAATGAGGTGGGGGTGGCAGGACAGGGCCTCCACCAGCAGGTCCTCGTATTCCTCCGGCGTGACGCCGTGGACGCCGTAGGTCTCCACCCCCAGGGAGGCCACCGCCGCCGCCACGTCGTCCTGGGTGGAGAGGGGATTGCAGCCGGTCAGATGGACCTCCGCGCCGCCCTTGGCCAGCACCAGGCCCAGGTTGGCGGTTTTGGCTTCCAGGTGGACGGAGACGGCGATGCGCAGTCCCCGGAAGGGCTTTTCCTCCTCGAACCGCTTTTCGATGGCGGAGAGGGAGGGCATAAAAGACCGCACCCACTCGATTTTCCGCAGGCCGGAGGGGGCCAGGGACGGGTCCTTGATGGTACTCATATGCAAACGTTCATTTCGTAAAACAAAATCTGACTTTCCCCTTTACGCAGCACTTTTGCCCGGCATAGTACAAGTTTTCCACAGAGCAGTACGTTTTGAAAACAGACCACCGCTCTTGCCTCCCCTGAAAGGGGAGGAGGGCCGCCGCCTTTAGGCGGTGGCGGAGGGGTTTTCCGGCTGCAATTACAAATAAGGCTGATTCAAAGGGACAACCAGCAGGCAAAATTGATTCGCCCGATATTGTACCACAGATTTTTTCCCGCTGCAATCGGAAAACCGGCAGTTTCTCCCGCTGTTCCGCCGGGGCGGCGCAGGGAACCGGTCAAAAACCGGCTTTTGCGCAAAAATTCACAAATAGCGCTGGACTTTCCTGCTCATCCGGGCTACAATAAGCGTTGTGAACATCCAAAACCGAACCTTTTGTGGAGGGGATCATTTGAAGAGAATCAGCGCGGCGGTGGACCGCTTTTGCTACAATCACCCCAACTTTGGCATTCCCAACCTGATGCTGGCGGTCATTATCGGCAACATCATCGTCTATGTGATGGACCTGCTCAGCAGCTACACCTTTTCCAGCGTGCTGGCCTTCATCCCGGCGGCCATCTTCCAGGGTCAGATCTGGCGGCTGATCTCCTTTGTGTTTGTGCCGGAAAGCTCGTCCAACGTGATTGTTTTTGCCATCACGCTGTATTTTTACTACTTCATCGGCACCCAGCTGGAGCGATACTGGGGCACCGCCCGCTTCAATGTGTTCTACTTCGCGGGGGTGCTGCTGTCCATCCTCACCGGGTTCATCATCGCCGCGTTCAACGGCGGCATCCACTGCCCTTACGAGACGGCCAGCATCTACTACGTGAATATGTCCCTGTTCTTCTCCTTCGCCACCCTGTACCCGGATATGCGGGTGCTGCTGTTCTATATCATCCCCATCAAGGTCAAATATCTGGCCTGGCTGGACGCGGCGCTGTTCGCCATTCAAATCATCCGCTACTGCCTGGCGGGGAGGTTCGTCTATGCGCTGCTGCCCATCATCGCCCTGCTGAACTACTTCATCTTCTTCGGGGCGGACCTGCTGGGGGCCGCCCGGCGGACCACCCGGCGGGTGCAGCACCAGACCAGTTCCCAGACCATCCACTTCAAAAAGGCCGCCAGGGAGGCCCAGCAGCATAAGGGCTACCTGCACAAGTGCTGCGTGTGCGGCCGCACCGACCAAGACTACCCCGATTTGGAGTTCCGCTATTGTTCCAAGTGCGCGGGCTACCGCTGCTACTGCATCGACCATATCAACAACCACGTCCACGTCACCGAGGACTGAAATCAGCAGCTGTTAGCCGTTAGCTGTTAGCTGTTGCAGCGGCACTTCCGAAGCTGCGCTTCTCCCTGTAGTCAGGTACTGCATACCATGCGCGAATCCCAGGAAAACCGGGGACGATTAACCGATGGCCATTAACCACGAACCATTTGCCCAGCACTGCCAAGCTAACAGCCAAAAGCCAGTAGCTAATAGCTCATATAGGAGGCAATTCATATGAAAAAGTTATCAGGAAAAGAACTGGGGGCCATGCTGGCCAGCAAGGCCAAGGACGCCCTTTCCGACACCGTCAAGCGCTCCGAACTGATGGCGCTGAACCGCCAGATGGACAAAGTGACCCCCGTTATGGAGGAGCTGGAGCTGCTGATGGACGAGTACCAGGTCTGCGACCAGAAGCTCCGGGAGTTGAACGACCAGCTGGCGCACCCCTACCCGGCGGCGCGGCTGCCCATCGTCGCTCAGCTGACCCGTCAGCCGGACCCGGCGGAGCTGAAAAGCCAAATCGCCGCCTACAGCACTATGCGGGCGGGAGTAGAAGGCCATATGCTCCAGCTGGTGCGCCACCAGTGCAAGGACTTCTCCTTCCTGGGCAGCTACCTGTATCCTGTGGCGGTGGGGGAGATCAGCCGCTACCTGGAGGACGGCGCGGCGGAGGACCTGCACACCGCCATCGGCCTCTACGAGGACCAGCTGGAGCGCTGGCGTGAAACGGGCAGCGAGGGCGAGCGGCTCCGCAAGGCCCAGTGGCAGGCGGAGTATATGGCCAAGCTGCTAAAAGTCATCAACGATTGACAGAG
>JAJPXY010000003.1 GCA_021205205.1 Clostridiales bacterium | reverse complement strand
TTTTTAAAATCCCCTGCCTTTTTCCAGCCTTTTTTGGGTTGGGGTTAAAGTGTTATGCTTGGTGGTGGGTTTTTCCGCCGGAATTACAGATAAGGCTGATTTAGAAGGGCAGCCAAAAGGCTTCTGAGAGAGGCTTCAAGGAGGATTTTACTTGGCAAAGCTGTATTTCAAATACGGGGCCATGGGCAGCTCCAAGACCGCCACCGCCCTCATCACCAAGTACAACTACGAGGAGCGGGGGATGCGGGTCCTGCTGCTGAAACCGGCGGCGGACGTGCGGGACGGCGTCACCGCCGTCCAGTCCCGGGTGGGCCTCAGCGCCCAGGCGGAGACCGTCTCCCCGGAGGACGACATTTTGGCTCTGCACCGGGACCACGCCCCGGTGGACGTCATCATCGTAGACGAGTGCCAGTTCCTGACGGAGGACCAGATCGACCAGCTCCGGGAGCTGGTGGACCGGGAGGACCTGCCGGTGCTGTGCTTCGGCCTGCGGACCGACTTCCAGACCAGGCTGTTCCCCGGCAGCCGCCGCCTGTTCGAGCTGGCGGACTCCATCACGGAGATCAAGACCATCTGCCACTGCGGGGCCAAGGCCACGGTGAACGCCCGGCTGGACGACCAGGGGTATATCATCACCGAGGGCCAGCAGGTGGAGCTGGGCGGCAACGAGCGGTACATCGCCATGTGTCATAAATGCTGGAAAATTTTCATCAGCGAACACAAAAAAGCCCGTTGAACGCTCCATTCGCCGGTCCTCCGCCGCGCAACACCCGGTTCGGCGGGGGGGACGAGCAGGAAAAAATCGCAAATCAATCAAACTTTTTGTTGCTTTTCCGTGAAAAGCGTGTAAAATGAGAGGTGGAACCGGCTGTGCAGGGCGGTTCCGCCAAATCAAAAATACTACTTAGGAGGAAAAAACATGAAAAAGCTCATCGCGCTGTTTATGGCCATGGCTATGGTGTTCTCCCTGGCCGCCTGCGGCAGCAGCTCCAGCAGCTCTGACGCCGACACCACCGGTGACGCCAGCGCCGCCGTGGACACTTCTGCCGCCAGCGACGCCACCGCCACCAACACCGACTACCGTGTTGCCATGATCACCGACTACGGCGACATCACCGACCAGTCCTTCAACCAGACCACCTACGAGGCCTGCAAGGAGTACTGCACCGACAACGGCCTGGACTTCATCTACTACAAGCCCGACTCCGACTCCGACGCTGACCGTGTCGCCATGGTCGAGAAGGCCGTCGACGAGGGCTATAACGTGGTCGTGATGCCCGGATACGCCTTCGCCCCCACCATCGAAGCCACCGCTGAGGATTATTCCGACATCACCTTCATCGCCCTGGACGTCAGCTCCAGCGACTTCAGCGAAGGCTATGAGCTGCCCTCCAACGTCTACTGCGCCGTTTACCAGGAAGAGCTGGCCGGTTACATGGCCGGTGTCGCCGCTGTCAAGCTGGGCTACACTCATCTGGGCTTCCTGGGCGGCATGGCTGTCCCCGCTGTTATCCGCTATGGCTACGGCTTCGTGCTGGGCGCTGACGCCGCCGCTGCCGAGCTGGGCGCTGACGTGACCATCGAGTACGTCTATGGCAACCAGTTCTCCGGCGACTCCGACATCACCGCTTACATGGACAGCTGGTATAAGAACCTGGGCGTCGAAGTGGTCTTTGCCTGCGGCGGTTCCATCTACACCTCCGCCTGTGAGTCCGCCGCCAAGGTGGACGGCAAGGTCATCGGCGTGGACACCGACCAGGCTGAGCTGATCGACGGCACCTACGGCGAGGGCATGACCGTTACCTCCGCCATGAAGGGCCTGGCCACCACCGTCAAGGATATGCTGGATGAAGTCGTGGCTGGCAACTTCGCCGAGTACGGCGGCCAGATCGCCACTCTGGGCCTGGTCTCCGGCACTGACCCCGAGAGCAACTACGTCCAGATCACCCTGGAGTCCACTCAGTGGTCCGACAGCTTCACGCAGGACGACTACGTGGCCCTGGTTGCCGATATGTATGACGGCACCGTCACCGTCTCCAACGACACCACCACCGAACCCGAGGTCTCCATCGCCGTCAACTACTACGGCAACGTCAAGTAACAACAATTTACCCGAGGCAGGGGCGTCTTCGCCCCTGTCTCTTTTTTCTGTTTTGCGCGGCAAGGCGCGCCCTGTGGCCCCGCAAATTGGATAACCCAATAACGGCGATATTTATTTTGGCAAATTTGTCAAATTTGTTTGAAAAAGCGCGTAAGTTATAGTATACTTAGATTCAACAGTCGGGCGATAACCCGAATATTATTGAAAGAGGGAGGTCGAAAGCTTTGGAACAGCCATATGCCATTGAAATGCTCCACATCACCAAGCGTTTTCCCGGCATCATCGCCAACGATGACATCACGCTCCAACTCCGAAAGGGCGAGATCCACGCGCTGTTGGGCGAAAACGGCGCGGGTAAATCCACCCTGATGAGCGTCCTGTTCGGCTTGTACCAGGCGGAGGAAGGCATCATCAAAAAGGACGGCAAGGAGGTCCAGATCAAGGACCCCAACGACGCCAACGATTTGGGCATCGGCATGGTGCATCAGCACTTCAAGCTGGTGGAATGCTTCTCCGTACTGGACAACATCATCCTGGGCGTGGAGCCGACCACAAAGGGCGGCGTGCTGCAAAAGGCCGAGGCGCGAAAAAAGGTCGTCGCCCTGTCCGACAAGTACGGCTTAAAGGTGGACCCCGACGCCATGGTGGAGGACATCACGGTCGGTATGCAGCAGCGCACCGAGATCATGAAAATGCTCTACCGGGACAACGAGATCCTCATCTTCGACGAGCCGACGGCGGTGCTGACGCCCCAGGAAATCGAAGAACTGATGCAGATCATGCGCAACCTGGCCGCCGAGGGCAAGAGCATCCTGTTCATTTCCCATAAGCTCAACGAGATCATGGAGGTGGCCGACCGCTGCACCGTCCTGCGCAAGGGCAAGTACATCGGCACCATCGACATCGCGGGCACCACCCGGGAAGAGCTTTCCCGCATGATGGTGGGCCGGGACGTGGAGTTCGTGGTGCAGAAGGACGAGGCCAAGCCCGGCAAGGTCATCCTGGACGTGCAGGGGCTGACCGTGGCCTCCAAGGCCCACAGCAACAACGCCGTCAAGAACGTGTCCTTCCAGGTGCGGGCGGGCGAGATCGTCTGCATCGCCGGTATCGACGGCAACGGCCAGACCGAGCTGGTCTACGGCCTGACCGGCCTGGAGCCGGTATCCTCCGGCACAGTCCAGCTGGAGGGGCAGGACATCACCCACGCCCCCATCCGCAAGCGCTCCACCATGGGCATGAGCCACATCCCCGAGGACCGGCACAAGCACGGCCTGGTGCTGGACTACACGCTGGAGTATAACATGGTCCTCCAGCGGTACTTCGAGCCGGAGTTCGTCAGCAAGGCGGGCTTCCTGAAGCGGGGGGCCATCCGCAGCTACGCCGAGCGGCTCATCGTGGAGTACGACGTGCGCAGCGGCCAGGGGCCCATCACCGTCGCCCGCAGTATGTCCGGCGGCAACCAGCAGAAGGCCATCATCGCCCGGGAGATCGACAAGAACCCCGAGCTGCTGGTGGCGGTGCAGCCCACCCGCGGACTGGACGTAGGCGCCATCGAGTACATCCACAAGCAAATCGTCGCCACCCGGGACGCCGGAAAGGGCGTGCTGCTGGTCAGCCTGGAGCTGGACGAGGTCATGTCCCTGTCTGACCGCATCCTGGTCATGTACGAGGGCGAGATCGTCGGCGAACTGGACCCCAAGACCACCACCGTGGAAGAGATGGGCCTGTATATGGCCGGCGCAAAGAGGGGGGCGACAAGCGCATGAAAAAAGAAAAGACATCTTTGCTGCGCAACGCCGGGGTACAGTCCCTGCTGGCCTCGCTGCTGTGCATCCTCATCGGCCTTGTGGTGGGCTACATCGTTCTGCTCATCATCGAGCCGAGCGGCGCAAACCAGGCCATTGTCACCATCATCAAGAACTTTTTGACCTATTCCCGGACGGATACCAAGCTCAAGTACCTGGGCAACACCCTGGCCAAGACCGCGCCGCTGCTGCTGTGCAGCCTGTCGGTGCTGTTCGCCTATAAAGCGGGCCTGTTCAACATCGGCGCTGCCGGTCAGTACGTCATCGGCGCAGGCACCAGCCTGTACCTGGCTCTGGCTCTGAATATGCCCTGGTATGTGTGCCTCATCGGCGCCATCCTCGCCGGCGCCATCCTGGGCGCTATCTCCGGCCTGCTCTACGCCTACCGCAACGTGAACGTGGTCATCTCCTGCATCATGCTCAACTGGATCAGCCTCTACTCCGTCAACACGCTGCTCACCAGCGTCAAGGATTCCACCAGCCCCTATACCCTGCCGCTGGCCAGTACCAACCCCAGCGCGATCCTGCCTACTCTGGGGCTGGACAAGCTGTTCAACGGCAATGAATATGTCACCATCGCCGTCCCGCTGTCCATCATCATCGCCATCATCGTCTGGGTCGTTCTGGAAAAGACCAAGATGGGCTACGAGCTGAAGGCCACCGGCTACAACAAAAATGCCGCCAAGTACTGCGGTATGCAGGAAAAGAAGAACCTGGTCATGACCATGGCCATCGCCGGTGCGCTGGCGAGCATGGGCGCGGCCCTGTACTTCCTGACCGGCTTCGAGCAGTGGTCCTGCAGCCAGGCCTCCGTGCCGGATATGGGCTTCAACGGCATCGCCGCAGCCTTCCTGGGCGGCCTTAGCCCCCTGGGTTCCATCCTGTCCTCCTTCTTCGTCCAGCACATCTCCAGCGGCGGCGCATATGTGGATAAGACCATGTACTGCGCCCAGATCTCCGACCTGATCTCCTCCATCATCATCTATGCCTGCGGCTTCGTGATGTTCTTCAAGTATGTCATGAACAAGCGGCTGGACCGCTCGGAGGAAAAGAAGGCCGAAAAGAAGGCGTCCGAGGACGCGAAAGGAGGGGCTGAGCAATGATCCTGCTGCTGCAATATACGCTGATTTTCGCGTCGGTCCTGATGCTGGTGGCCCTGGGCGGCTGCTTCTCAGAACACTCCGGCATCATCAACATCGGCCTGGAGGGCATCATGGTCATGGGCGCTCTGGGCGGCGCGCTGGTGATGAAATTCATGCCCAACCTGCCCGCCCCGCTGATGATTTTGTTGGTGGTGGTCTGTTCCATGGCTCTGGGCACGGTGTACTCCCTGCTGCTGGCCGTGGCCGCCATCAACTTCCAGGCGGACCAGACCCTGGTGGGCACCGCCATGAACCTGTTGGGTACCGCCGCCGCCACGGTCTTTGTCAAGGCCATGAACACGGCGGAGAGCGTGGACAACGTCTCCTCCATCATCCAGTACGTGAACCAGAAGAAGGCCCTCGTGGTCTACATCGGCAAGTTTGAGTTCAACTGGTTCATGCTCATAGCGCTCATCCTGCTGATTCTCTCCTACTTCATCCTCTACAAGACCCGGTTCGGCCTGCGGCTGATGGCCTGCGGTGAGCATCCCCAGGCGGCGGACTCTGTGGGCATCAATGTCTACAAAATGCGCTATGCCGGTGTTCTGATTTCCGGTATGTTGGGCGGCCTGGGCGGCATCGTCTATATCACCGCCGGCGTCAGCGAGTGGAAGTTCGAGAACGGCGTGGCGGGCTTCGGTTTCCTGGCCCTGGCCGTTATGATCTTCGGCCAGTGGAAGCCCCACAACATCGCCCTGGCGGCGCTGCTGTTCGGTATGCTCCGGGCGCTGTCCAACGTGTACACCGCCTTCGACTTCCTGGCGGCGCTGAACCTGCCCGGCAACCTCTACAATATGCTGCCCTACATCATCTGCCTGGTGGTGCTGGCGTTCACCTCCAAGAACTCCAGAGCGCCCAAGGCCGAGGGCATCCCATACGACAAGGGACAACGCTAAACACACTATTTTCACACAAAAACACCGCGCCCCGCGTCCCCCTCGGACGCGGGGCTGTGCCAAAGCCCGCGTTTGCCGCTGGACGCGGCGCGTCGCAACAGCGTTTTTCAACGCTGGTCATCCCTTTGAATCCGCTCCAGCAATTTTTACCACACGCCTGTAGTGGCGGCCCGTGGCCGCCCGAAAACCACCCTCTGGATGCGGGCGGCCAAGGGCCGCCCCTACACATTCAAAAAAACAAAACCAAGTGTACCATGGGAGCCGTGTAAAAGGGATAACCAATTTTCTCAATTTCGTACCAACAGCGGCAGAATGGGGATGAACTGCCATGCGCATGACAGACCTGATTGAAACCAAAAAAGCGGGCCAGGCCCTGACCGAGGCGGAAATTCGCTGGATGATCCGCGGCTACACCGACGGCGACATCCCGGACTACCAGATGGCGGCCATGGCAATGGCCATCTGCTGGCGGGGGATGGACGGCGACGAGACCGCCGTCCTCACCGACGCCATGCTCCACAGCGGCGACACGGTGGACCTCTCCGCCTTCGGCCCCCTGACGGTGGACAAGCACTCCACCGGCGGCGTGGGCGACAAAACCACCCTCATCGTGGCCCCGGTGGTGGCGTCCCTGGGCGGACGGCTGGCCAAGATGTCCGGCCGGGGGCTGGGTCACACCGGCGGCACCATCGACAAGCTGGAGTCTATCCCCGGCTTCCGCACGGAGCTTTCCGCGGAGGAGTTTCTCCGGGTGGTGGAGGAAGTGGGCGTGGCCGTCATCGGCCAGACCGGCAACCTCTGCCCCGCCGACAAAAAGCTCTACGCCCTGCGGGACGCCACCGGCACGGTGGGCAGTCTGCCCCTCATCGCCTCCTCCATTATGTCCAAAAAGCTGGCGGCCGGGGCGAAATCCATCGTTTTGGACGTGAAAATCGGCTCCGGCGCGTTCATGAAAACCGAGGCCGAGGGGCGGCAGTTGGCTGAGACCATGGTGGCCCTGGGCCGGGGCCACGGCCGCAACACGGCGGCGCTGCTGACCAACATGGACGTGCCCCTGGGCCACGCCGTGGGCAACGCCCTGGAGGTCCGGGAGGCGGCGGAGCTGCTCCAGGGCAAGGGCGACAGCGACCTGAAAACACTGTGCGTGGCCCTGTCTGCCACGCTGCTCTCCCTGTGCCACGGCTGGAGCCGGGAGGAGGCGGAGGCGCGGGTGCTGGACTGCATCGCCAGCGGCGCGGCCTTCGAGACCCTCTGCCGCTGGGCGGAGGCCCAGGGCGGCGATTCCTCCGTGCTGCGGGACCTGTCCCTGCTGCCCCAGGCGGCCCACGTCCGCCCGGTCTATGCCGACCGCTCCGGCTGGATCACCCACATGGACGCGAAGCAGGTGGGTGAGGCATCAGTGGTGCTGGGGGCCGGCCGGGTGAAGAAGGGCGACCCCATCGACCACGCGGCGGGCATCGTGCTGGCCAAAAAGACCGGCGACGCCGTCTCCGCCGGAGACGTGCTGGCCTGGCTGCACACCAACCAGCCGGACGCGCTGGACGCCGCCGGGCGGCAGGTGCTCTCCGCCCTGACCATCGGGGAGGAGCGGCCCGCACCCGAGACGCTGATTTACGGCATCGTTCGATAGGAGGGACGGCAAAAAATGGAACGCCCAATGGTGATCGGCATTGCCGGTGGCAGCGGCAGCGGCAAAACCACCCTGGTGGAGGCCCTGATGGCCTACTTTGGGGACGACATCACGCTGCTGAGCCACGACAACTATTACCGCGCCCACGATGACATGACCTATGAGGAGCGCTGCGCCCTGAACTACGACCACCCGGACGCTTTCGAGACGGCGCTGATGGTGCGCCACCTCCGGGAGCTGAAAGAGGGGCGGGGCGTCCGCTGCCCGGTTTACGACTACTCCGTCCACAACCGCAGCGGCAAGACGCTGCTGGTCCAGCCAAGGCCGGTCATTCTGGTGGAGGGCATCCTGATTTTTGCCGACCCGGACCTTTGCCGGGAGATGGACATCAAAATCTTTGTGGACACCGACGCCGACGTGCGGCTCTGCCGCCGCATCCGGCGGGACGTCCGGGACCGGGCGCGCTCCGTGGACTCCGTCCTCGACCAGTACCTGACCACCGTGAAGCCCATGCACGAGCAGTTCGTGGAACCCAGCCGGAAAAACGCCGACCTGGTGGTGCCGGAGGGCGGCAAAAACATGGTGGCGCTGGAGATGATCGTGGAGCGCATCCGCAAGCACCTGAAAAGCGCGGCGGCATTCCCTGAACCCGCCGCGCTGGAAGAATAAAAGCGGCGAACCATCGCCGCACAAGGAAAGGACAAACCACTATGGATTACACCGAAATTCTCCGCCACGTAGACCACACCCTGCTGCGTCAGGACGCCTCCTGGGCGGAAATTCAGACGATTTGCGACGACGCGGTGCGTTACCAGACCGCCAGCATCTGCATCCCGCCCTCTTACGTCCGCCGCTGCGCGGAGTATCTGGCGGGGCGCGTGAAGGTCTGCACCGTCATCGGCTTCCCCAACGGCTACAACACCACCGCCGTGAAAGCCTTTGAGGCCGCCGACGCCGCCGACGGCGGCGCGGACGAGATCGACATGGTCATCAACCTGGGCTGGGTCAAGGACGGCCTGTGGAACCTGGTACTGAACGAGATCCAGTCCGTCAAGGCAGCCTGCCGGGGCAAGACCCTGAAGGTCATCATCGAGACCTGCCTGCTCACCGAGGAGGAAAAGGTGCGGATGTGCGCCATCGTCACCGAGGCCGGGGCGGATTACATCAAGACCTCCACCGGCTTCTCCACCGGCGGGGCCACCCGGGAGGACGTGGCGCTGTTCGCCGCCCATGTGGGGCCGGACGTGAAAATCAAGGCCGCGGGCGGCATCTCCAGCCTCCAGGACGCAGAGGACTTCATGGCCCTGGGCGCGGACCGGCTGGGCACCAGCCGCATCGTCAAGCTGGTCAAGGCGGAAGAAAACAAGTAAGAACCCAATTTCATCCATTCACCTGTAGGGGCGGCCCTTACCGTCAAGCGGTACTTCCGGGGCTTTGCCCCTCCCTGTGGCCGCCCTGGGCAGCGCAGTTCGATTTTTCGGGCGGCCACGGGCCGCCCCTACAAAAAACGGAGTTTTTCATCATGCTTTTCTGATTTCCGAGAAACGAACCTGCCCTCTCAACCTTACCAAAACAAATCGTCCCGGCCTGGGTGCAGGCCGGGACTTGTTGTTGCTCGGGAAAAACGCTCACGCGGTAAACTTGTCGCCCCAAATCTGCCGCATGACCCCGGCCTTGGTCAGAGCGGGCCGGAGCAGGGTGTAGACCAGCACGGAGACCACGGTGGAAATGACGGCGTTGATGGAGGTCGCGCCGATGTTCCAGGCCAGGGTCAGGTCGGCGGCGGGCTTGCCCAAAATCAGCAGCTTATAGTAGTAGCCCAGCAGCGGATCGAACACCACGTTGAAGGCCAGCCCCGCGATGGCGGCGGCCAGCGCCCAGCCGAAAATCTTCTTCTGGTCGGTCTGCTGGTTGATTTTGCCCAGGCCGTGGGCCACGCCCCCGGCAATCAGGCCAATGCACAGCTTCAAAATAAAGGTCTTGGGGACGTAGACGATATAGATGGGGTCCAGCAGGTCGCCAATGCTCATGCCGATGGCCCCGGCCAGGCCCCCCAGGGGGCCGCCCAGCAGCAGCGCGCCTAGCACCACCACAGCGTTGCCCAGGTGGATGGAGGTGGCGTCGCCGCCGGGCAGGGAGATTTTCACCTGCAAAAAGGTAAAGACCACGTAGCTCAGGGCCGCGAACAGGCCCACCAGCGCCAGTCGGTATACTTTGTTTTGTCTCATCGTTGGTTCCTCTTTTCTCGGTAAATGGTGTTTCTATGTGGAAAACTTATACTACGCTGGGCAAAAGTGCTGACGAAACGGCAACCGCTCACCCACTAACAGCTAAGAGCCAACAATCTCCGATGTACTGTCAAATCATCGGTCAGCTCCGGGTGGAAGGCGGTGGCGATTTGATTACCCTGCTGGGCGGCGACGATGCGCCCGTCCACCTGGGCCAGCGGCTCCGCCTCCAGCCCCACCGCCGCGATATATGGGGCGCGGATGAACACCAGCGGGATGCTCTCGCCTCCGGCGAAGGGGGCCTCCCCGGAAAAGCTGCCCAACTGCCGTCCATAGGCGTTGCGCACTGCCCGGATGTCCATGGTGCCGAAGCAGGGCTGACCACCCTCCACAGAGCGGGCCAACAGAATCAGCCCGGCGCAAGTACCCAGCACCGGCAGGCCCTCCTGGATCATTTCTTTCAGAGGCTGGTACAGGTCCAGCTCCCGGAGCAGCTTGTTCATGACGGCGCTTTCCCCGCCGGGGAGGATGAGACCATTCATTGGGCGTTCTAAATCCCGCCGCTGGCGGATTTCAAAATGCTCCGCCCCCAGCCGGTCCAGCATGGCCCCGTGCTCTGCGAACGCGCCCTGGAGCGCTAAAATACCGATTGCCATGCTTATTTGCCCCGCTCGGCCATCAGCAGGGCGATTTCGTCCTCGTTGATACCCACCATGGCCTCGCCCAGCCCGGCGGAAAGCTCGGCAATGCGCTTGGCGTCGGTGTAGTTGGTCACGGCCTGGACGATGGCCGCCGCCCGCTTGGCGGGGTTGCCGGATTTGAAGATGCCAGAGCCGACAAACACGCCCTCAGCCCCCAGCTGCATCATCAGCGCCGCGTCCGCGGGGGTCGCCACGCCGCCAGCGGCAAAGTTGACCACTGGCAGCTTGCCATTCTCGTGGACGTACCGCAGCAGATCTACTGGCACTTGCAGTTCTTTGGCCGCCTCGTACAGCTCATCCTCCCGCAAATTCTGCACCCGACGGATTTCCGCGTTCATGGCCCGCATATGCCGCACCGCCTGCACCACGTCGCCGGTTCCCGGTTCGCCCTTGGTGCGGATCATAGATGCGCCCTCGGCAATGCGCCGCAAGGCCTCGCCCAAATCTCTGGCCCCACAGACGAAGAGGATCTTGAACTGGGTCTTGTCGATGTGATACACGTCGTCGGCAGGGGAGAGAACCTCGCTCTCGTCGATGTAGTCGATTTCAATGGCCTCCAAAATCTGGGCCTCCACAAAATGACCGATGCGGCATTTTGCCATGACGGGGATGGTAACCGCCTCCTGGATGCCTTTTATCATGGCAGGGTCGCTCGTCCGGGAGACGCCTCCGGCGGCGCGAATGTCCGCCGGGATGCGCTCCAGCGCCATCACTGCGCAGGCCCCCGCGTCCTCGGCGATTTTAGCCTGTTCCGGGGTGGTCACGTCCATGATGACGCCACCCTTGAGCATCTGGGCCAGCTCCTTGTTCAGCTCATATCTGCTTTTTTCCATATCCTATCACTCCCATGAGGTAAATTGGTATATCAGTCGCACCAAAACGGTGGGTTTCCTCCCACAGGGGCCCCTGTGGGGATGGTGTAAGCATAGCAGAGAATTGACCTGATTTACAGTGCCAGTTTTATTCTTTTTTATAAGGTCAGTTCAGAACAAAAACGGGGGACCGCCGCAGCGGTCCCCCGGAAGGTTGTTGAACGGTTCGAATCACACCCGGTCCTTCAGCTCCTCCACCCGGTTCAGCCGCTCCCAGGGCAGGTCCAGGTCGGGGCGGCCAAAGTGGCCGTAGGCGGCGGTCTGCTCGTAGATGGGGCGGCGCAGGTCCAGGTAGGAGATGATGGAGGCGGGGCGCAGGTCAAAGACCTCGCTGACGATTTGGGCCAGCTTCTCGTCGGGCACCACGCCGGTGCCCATGCTGTCCACCAGCACGGAGACGGGCCGGGCCACGCCGATGGCGTAAGCCAACTCGATTTGGCAGCGCTTGCACAGCCCGGCGGCCACCAGGTTTTTGGCCACATGGCGGGCCATATAGGCCGCGCTGCGGTCCACCTTGGTGGGGTCCTTGCCAGAGAAGGCCCCGCCGCCGTGGGCGGCGGCTCCGCCGTAGGTGTCCACGATGATTTTCCGCCCGGTCAGGCCGGAGTCGCCCACGGGGCCGCCCACCACAAAGCGCCCGGTGGGGTTCACGTAAATTTTCGTCTCCGGGCGCAGGCAGTGCTTGGGCAGGTTGGGCCGGATGACCTCCTCGATGACGGCCTCCCGCAGGTCCTTGATGGAGATGTCCGGGTCGTGCTGGGTGGAGACCACCACGGCGGGGCACCACTCCACGTCGCCGTTTTCGTCGTAAGCCACCGTGACCTGGCTCTTGCCGTCGGGGCGCAGCCAGGGCAGCGCGACGCTCTTGCGGCGTTCCGCCAGGGCTCGGGTCAGGTTGTGGGCCAGGGCGATGGGGGCGGGCATCAGCTCCTCCGTCTCCCGGCAGGCGTAGCCGAACATCATGCCCTGGTCGCCCGCGCCGATGAGATCGGCGGCGTCCGCGGCGTCGGCCTTGTACTCATAGGAGTTGTTGACGCCCATGGCGATGTCCGGGGACTGCTTGTCCAGGGTGGTGAACACGGCGCAGGTGTTGGCGTCGAAGCCGTAGGCGGGGTCGTCGTACCCAATGCGCCCCACCGTCCCCCGGACAATGGAGGGGATGTCGATTTTGGCGGTGGTGGTGATCTCGCCCATCACCAGCACCATACCGGTGGTGGTGCAGGTCTCGCAGGCCACCCGGGCCATGGGGTCCTGGGCCAGGATGTTGTCCAGCACCGCGTCGGAGACCTGGTCGCAGACCTTGTCGGGGTGGCCTTCGGTGACGGATTCAGAGGTAAAAATGCGGTTTGTCATGGTTGTCCTTCTTTCTGTGTTCAATGTACGGGTGGAGACGGTTCCACGCCTCCGGGACAGAACAAAACAGCCGCAGGTCACAAAAAAACGTTCCGCACGGCGGAACGTTTGAGAAAGGAGCTATCCTCATCTTTCGATCATTAACCGCCGGAATTGGCACCTTGCCATCAGGCAGGTTGCCGGGCTTCACAGGGCCGTACCCTCCACCACTCTTGATAAGGCTGTTTGGTTGTGTTCCCATTATAACAGCGCGCGGCCGTATGTCAAGTTACATTTCCCACCGATTGTCCGAAAGGCCCCCCACAGGCCGCCTCCATTGCCGCGCCGCCGGGGCCGTGCGCAGTCCTCCCGGCGGAGGCTCCGGGAGGGAAATTTCCGCCATCTCATCGTTACAAAAACTAGAAAATCGTTGCTTTTTTGTTCAGAATTCCTCACTTCCATGCTTGACAAATACAGGGATGTCAGCTATGATTATTTTTGATGGATTCTTTTCTCTCTTTGAGAGCTTCTGTCGCCATTCTATACTCAATCTAATTTTCTGGAGGACAAAACAATGGATATTTTTGCTAAGGTTGCCGCCGTTCTGGCTGACCACACCGGCCGTGACGCCTCTGAGCTGACCCCCGAGACCACCTTCGAGTCCCTGGGCATCGACTCCCTGGAGACCGTCGAGATGGTCATGGAGCTGGAGGAAGAGCTGGACGCCGAGCTGGAGCTGGACCAGAAGGTCACCACCATCGGCGAGCTGGTCTCCTTCATCGAGGCCAAGCTGGGCTGAACGTTTCCGCCCCTCCCGGTCTGCGGACGGACATACCGTCCCCAGGCCGGGGCAACACCTGCGTCTCCCCGATCTCTGTGGCGGGCGGGCATGACCGCCCTTCCGCAGCCCATTTAAGATTCCATTCGATTGTTTGGAGCGTTGTTATCTATGAGTAAAATCGCGTTTGTTTTTTCCGGCCAGGGCGCCCAGTACCCCGGCATGGGGCAGGAGCTGACCCAGGTCAGCCCCGCTGCCAAGGCCGTGTTCGACATGGCCGACGCCATCCGCCCCGGCACCTCCGACCAGTGCTTTAACGGCACCAAGGAGGACCTGACCATCACCTCCAACACCCAGCCCGATATGTTCGTGGTGGAGCTGGCCGCCGCCAACGCCCTGCTGGAGGCCGGTGTGGAACCGGCCATGCTGGCGGGCTTCTCCGTGGGCGAAATTTCCGCCCTGGGCTTTTCCGGCGCGGTGTCGCCGGAGGACGCCTTCCGGCTGGTCTGCCGCCGGGGCGAGCTGATGCAGGAGGCCTCCAACGAGGTCAGCACCGGCATGTGCGCCGTGGTCAAGCTGCCCCCGGAAAAGGTGGAGGAGCTGGCCGCCCAGGCCGACCAGGTCTACCCCGTCAACTACAACTCCGCCGCCCAGACCGCGTGCGCCGGGCTGTCCACCTCCATGGCGGACTTCCGGGCCTCCGTCAAGGCCGCAGGCGGCCGGGCCATCCCCTTAAAGGTCGCCGGAGCTTTCCACTCCCCCTTTATGCACTCCGCCGCCGTGGGCCTGGTGGACGTGCTGGCTCCCATGGAGTTCGGCAAGCCCAAGTATCCCCTCTACTCCAACGTCACCGCCCAGCCCTATGAGGACGGGATGTACAAGGAGCTGCTGAGCAAGCAGGTGGAGAACCCCGTCCGCTGGCAAACCATCGTGGAAAACATGGTGGCCGCAGGCGTGGACACCTTCATCGAGGTCGGACCGGGGGACACCCTCACCGGTCTCATCAAACGCATCGACCCCACCGTCACCGCCCTGCACGTGGAGAACGCCGCCACGCTCCAGGCCGCCGTGGCCGCTGTCAAGGGCTAAGGGCCAAGAAAGGACGAAGAATTATGGCTAAATTAGAAGGTAAAGTCGCGCTGGTCACCGGCGCTGCCCGTGGCATTGGCTTCGCCATTGCCGACAAGCTGGCCCAGGAGGGGGCCTCCGTGGTTCTCTTTGACCTGTGCGCCGAGGAGGACGGCGTCGCCGCCGCCGCCAAGATCGCCCAGGAGCGGGGCGTCACCGCCAAGTTCCAGCGCTGCGACGTCTCCAATTACGAGGCAGTGCAGACCAACGTCAAGGCCGTCATCAAGGAGATGGGCGGCGTGGACATCCTGGTCAACAACGCCGGTATCTGCCGGGACAAGGTGCTGCTGGCCATGAGCGAGCAGGATTGGGACCTGGTGCTGAACATCAACCTGAAATCCATGTTCAACACCATCAAAGCCTGCTACCGCAACTTTATGAAGAAAAAGGCCGGTAAGATCATCAACATCTCCTCCGTCTCCGGTCTGATGGGCAACGCGGCCCAGGCCAACTACACCGCCGCCAAGGGCGGCGTCATCGCCCTGACCAAGACCGTGGCCCGGGAGCTGGCCACCCGGGGCGTGAACTGCAACGCCGTGGCCCCCGGCGCAATCGAGACCCCCATGACCGCCTCCATGGACCAGGAGGCCCTGAAGGCCCTGCTGGCCACCGTCCCCATGGGCCACATGGGCAAGGCCGAGGACATCGCCAACTGCGTGGCCTTCCTGGCCTCCGACGACGCCAAGTATATCACCGGCGAGGTCATCCGCGTGGACGGCGGCATCGCCATGTAATTTTCCAACGGGCAGGGGCGCGGCACGTCCGTCCCCTGCCCCGCCGGACGGCCGGTGTGTACCCATGGCAGCGCCGTGGGCAGACACCGTTTGCCCGACTGAGCTTTGCAGTTTTTTTATTCTTCAATGTATCGAAAGGATGTTTCACTATGAGACGAGTTGTGGTCACCGGCCTTGGCGCGGTCAACGCCATTGGCAACGATGTCCCCACCATGTGGGAGAACCTGATCGCCGGGAAGCACGGCATCGGCAAAATCACCCGCTTCGACCTGACCGACTTCCGGGCCACGCTGGCCGCCGAGGTCAAGGACTTTAACCCACTGCTGTATATGGAGCGCAGCGAGGTTCGCCGCAATGACCTGAACATTCAGTACGCGGTGGCCGCCGCCGCCCAAGCCGCCCAGGACTCCGGCATCGAGGGCACCATCGACCCGAAGCGGATGGGCTGCTACTTCTCCTCCGGCATCGGCGGACTGAACACCATGGTGGAGGAACAGACCAAGCTCCTGAACAAAGGCCCCCGGCGGGTCTCCCCCTACACCATCACCAACATGATGGGCAACGCCGCCGCCGGTACCGTGGCCATCAAGCACGGCTGCAAAGGCCCCTGCATGAGCATCGCCACCGCCTGCGCCTCCTCCACCCACGCCATCGGTGAGGCGTTCCGCGCCATCAAGCACGGCTACGCCGACGCCATGTTCGCGGGCGGCACCGAGGCCACCATCGTCCCCGTGGGCGTGGCGGGCTTCATCAACTGCCAGGCCCTGTCCCTCTCCGACGACCCGGACCGGGCCTCCATCCCCTTCGACAAGGAGCGCAATGGTTTCGTCATGGGCGAGGGCGCGGCCTCCCTGGTGCTGGAGGAGTATGAACACGCCAAGGCCCGCGGCGCGAAGATCTACTGCGAGATCTGCGGCTTCGGCTCCACCTGCGACGCCCACCACATCACCGCCCCCGACCCCGAGGGCGAGGGCGGCGGCGACGCCATCGCCCTGGCGCTGGAGGAAGCGGGCGGCTGCCAGGACCCCGCCAAGACCTATATCAACGCCCACGGCACCTCCACCCCCATGAACGACAAGACCGAGACCCTGGCCATCAAGCGGGCCTTCGGCGACGAGGCCGCCCATCAGCTGATGGTCTCCTCCACCAAGGGCGCCACCGGCCATATGCTGGGCGCGGCGGGGGCCACCGAGGCGGTCATCACCGTGCTGGCCATGACCCAGAGCATCGTGCCCCCCACCGTGGGCTATCAGGTCCCCGACCCCGGCTGCGACCTGGACGTGGTGCCCAACCAGGCCCGGGAGGCCGAGGTGGAGCTGGCGCTGTCCTGCTCCCTGGGCTTCGGTGGCCACAACGGCTGCCTGGCCTTCCGGAAGGTCTGACCTTTTGTGGAATTTTTCAGCGCTTTTTCATCGGAATTTCATCTTCCGTTCACACGCCGTTGCTTTCCGGTGTGCGATAATCAAGGCGGTACAAACCATCCCATCTCAATGGCGGCGCATACGGTCGCCGCTGACAATAATGACACACAAGGAAAGGAATGTACACTATGAAACTGGATGATCTGCAGGAACTGGTTGACTTTATGAAAGAAAACGGCGTGGCCGAGCTGGACTATGCCGAGAAGAACAACTCCGTCCACCTGCGCCTTGCGCCCCCTGCCCCTCCCGTTCCGCCCTGCCCCGAGGGCGCGGGCGGCCCCAACGTCACCGCCGAGGACGTGAAGAACGCCGCCACCAAGGCCGCCGCCGCGTTCAGCGACAGCGTCAAGGCCAGCGCCGCCGCCGCTGCGGAGTTCATCAAGACCAAGCGGGACGAGCGCGCCGCCGGTGAGGAGCCTGTGGACGCCGAGGTGGAAGAGCCTGCGGAGGAACCGGAGGACGAGGCCGAAGAAGCGGCCGCTCCCGCCGAGGAGACCGCCGAGGCTGAGACCGAGGACGAAGACGCCGAGGAGGAGGCCGAGGAAGCGCCTGCGGAGGAGGAACCGGAGGACGAGGACGAAGAAGAAGCCGACGACGAGGAAAAGGTCAAGCTGAACACCGGCGCGGTCCGCTCCGCCGCGAAGAAGGCCGGCGAGGCCGTTGCCAACACCGCCAAGGCCTGGGTCTCCCTGGGCAAGCTGGGCCTGACGAAGGGCAGAGACGCCCTGTCCGCCCTGTTCCCCCAGAAGGACGAACCCGAGGCCGAAGCTGAGGAGCCTGTTTCCGAGGAGCCCGCCGCCGAGGAGGCTCCCGCGGACGAAGAAGAAACCAAAACCGAGGAATAAAATCATGAATCAGGAAGAAATTAAGAAAATCATCCCCCACCGGGACAATATGCTGCTGGTGCAGGAGGCCGAGGTGGTGGACGGCGTGGCCCACGCCAAATACCACGTCTCCGGCGAGGAGTGGTTCCTCAAGGGCCACTTCCCCGGCAACCACGTGGTGCCCGGCGTGATTTTGTGCGAGATGATGGCCCAGGGCGCGTGTGTGCTGTTGGCAGGTCTGGCCACCCCCGACGTGACCCCCATGTTCACCAGCCTGGACAAGGTCCGCTTCAAAAGCCCCGTGAAGCCCGGCGACACCCTGGAGAGTGAAAGCTCCGTCACCAAGCACAAAGGCCCCTTCTACTGGTGCGCCGCCAAGGGCTACGTGAACGGCAAGCTGTCCGTCACCGCCGAGTTCTCCTTCGCCCTGGTGAAGAACGAGGAGTAACCTCCTCCAAACCCAATTTTACGTTTCCAAACGGCCCCGTCTTTTCGGCGGGGCTGTTTGCGCGAGAAAAGAGACGAACCGCCATGTTACTGCTCATCACCGTATTCTTCCAAATGCTATCTCTCGTCATCATGATGGGAGCGGGATTCATCGCCGCCAAACAGGGGATGCTGGACGGCCACACCTGCACCAAGCTCTCCTCTATGATCGTCAGCATTTTCAACCCCCTGCTGGCCCTGTCCAGCGCCATCGGCTCCGTGGGGCAAATTCCCCTGGACCGGATGGGCGTCATCGCCCTGGTGGCCGTGGGAATGTTCGCGGTGTTCATCCTGCTGGGGATGGTCCTCTCGCCGTTTTTCGACAAAGACCCCTTCCAGTGGAAGATGTTCCAGCTGATGTTCGTCTTTTCCAACCTGGGGTTCATCGGCATCCCGGTGGTCAGCTGCGTGCTGGGCGCGGAGTACGTGGTCTACGTCACCGAGTTCACGCTGGTCTACAACCTGATTTTCTACACCTACGGCGTGGCGCTGATGGAGGGGCAGTTCTCCCTGGCCTCCCTGAAGGCCATGGTCAATCCCGGTAATCTCATCACCGTCTGCGCCATGCTGGTGATGATATTCAGCATCACCGTCCCCGATTTCATCGCCACTGCCGTCACCTACCTGGGCAACGTGGCCTCGCCGCTGGCGCTGGTCACCATCGGCTACACCGTGGCCCAGTCCAGCCTGAAACAGATTTTCGGCAACGCCAAGCTCTACCTGTTCTCCGCCCTGAAGCTGCTGGTCATCCCCCTGGCGCTGCTGCCGGTGCTGCGGCTGCTGCCCGTCCCCGATGATTTGATTCCGGTGTGCATGGTCATGTTCGGTATGCCCGTGGGCAATATGCCGCTGATTTTGGGCACCCAGAAGGGGCTGGACTGCACCACCTGCTCCGCGGGCATCATTATGACCACCATTTTGTGTATTTTCACCGTGCCGATTTTGATGGCGGTGGTGTAACAACAATTTGCAATGTGCAATGAGCAATTCTGGCTGTCCTTTCCGCTATCGTAGTGTAGGGGCGGCCCGTGGCCGCCCGCAAACCCGCCATCCGTCTCCGGGCGGCGGAGCGCCGCCACTACAGGCGCGAGGATATTATGCAGAGTAAAATAATAGGTTCTGATTCAAAGTGATGACCAATTTAGCAATGTGCAATGGGGCGGGAAACCCGTCCATTGCACGTTTTCCATAAAAAAGCCTTCTCCTGCACTTGACAAATAAAAAATCCTTTGCTATACTAATCCCGTTCAATTTCATACCGTCCATAGATGTGTTCCCTTTTTGCCGCGCCAGCGGCGGGGCAGAGCTGGGAGCATAAAACCGTTGAGGTGGAAGTAAAGACGCGAGAGGTACTCACAGAGAGTCGGCGGCGCTGGGATGTCGGCAGCAACCGCGTGTCACAATGGTCCACTGAGGGCGCAGGGAACGGGAGCTTTCCTCAGTATACTGCGACGTATGGTCTGCGTCAAAGGCCGGGAGTATGGTAGTACTCCACGAGTGTGCAGAGTTTCTGCAAAACAAGGTGGCACCGCGGGTTTTCCGTCCTTGAGATATACTTCTCATGGGCGGTTTTTTCATGGAAACTCTGCTTTAATAACTCCCGGCGTCTGGACGGCATCTTTTGTGCAACTCTTCGTTGCAAAACCTTGAAATACACAAAGTATTCCTGCGGTTTCGCGCCTCGATTTGCGCAAAACCTGCTCGCCCAGCCATCCGAGGCCATTAAATCAGAGCTTCCTAATTGGGCAAGACCTATGCAAACCCTAACGAGGAGGTCCATCCGACTATGAAAACCTATTTCCCCTCCCTGGAGGAGGCCGAGGCCCTGGCCCCGGATTACCGGGCCATTCCCGTGGCCCGCACCATTCTCTCCGACATCCGCACCCCCGTGGAGATGCTCCGCATCCTGAAATCCGTCAGCCGCCACTGCTTCCTGCTGGAATCCGCCGAGCAGACCAAGCACTGGGGCCGCTACACCTTCCTGGGCTACGACCCCAAGCTGGAGTTCACCTGCACCAACGGCGTGGTCACCATCAAGTCGGGCATGACCATGACCGTCCCCACCGACGACCCGGCCCAGTTCATCCGCCAAATCGTGGACGAGAACCGCGCCCCCAAAATCGAGGGGATGCCCCCCTTCACCGGCGGGCTGATGGGCTACTTCTCCTATGACTACATCAAGTACGCCGAGCCGTCCCTGAACCTGGACAGCGCCGACCCCGGCAACTTCAAGGACGTAGACCTGATGCTGCTCGACAAGCTGGTGTGCTTCGACAACTACAAGCAGACCATCACCGTCATCGTCAACGCCAAGACCGACTCCATCGAGGAGAACTACCGCCGGGCGCTGCTGGAGCTGGACGAGATGGTGACCCTCATCAAGCACGGCACCCCCAAGCAGAACAAACCTTTGAAGCTCAAGGGGGAGTTCCAGCCCCTGTTCAACAAGGAGCAGTACTGCGCCATGGTGGAAAAGGCCCGGCACTACATCTACGAGGGCGACATCTTCCAGGTGGTGCTCTCCAACCGGCTCCAGGTGGAGGCAGAGGGGTCTCTGTTCGACACCTACCGCTTGCTGCGGGCCACCAACCCCTCCCCCTATATGTTCTACATCGTCAGCGACGACGTGGAAATCGCCGGGGCCTCCCCGGAGACGCTGGTGCAGCTCCAGGACGGCGTGCTGCACACCTTCCCCCTGGCGGGGACCCGCCCCCGGGGCAAGACCGACGCGGAGGACCTGGCCCTGGAGCGGAGCCTGCTGGCCGACCCCAAGGAGTGCAGCGAGCACAATATGCTGGTGGACCTGGGCCGCAACGACATCGGCCGCCTGTCCAAGTTCGGCACCGTCCAGGTGGAGCAGTACATGGGCATCGAGCGGTATTCCCACGTGATGCACATCGGCTCCACCGTCCGGGGGGAGCTGCGGGACGACTGCGACGCCCTGGACGCGGTGGGCTGCGTCCTTCCCGCCGGTACCCTCTCCGGCGCGCCGAAGATCCGCGCCTGTGAGATCATCAACGAGCTGGAGAACAACAAGCGGGGCATTTACGGCGGGGCCATCGGCTACATCGACTTCACCGGCAACCTGGACACCTGCATCGCCATCCGCCTGGCCTTTAAGAAAAACGGCACCGTTTTTGTCCGCTCCGGCGCGGGCATCGTGGCCGACTCCGTGCCGGAGAACGAGTATCAGGAGTGCATCAACAAGGCGGCGGCGGTGGTCAACGCCGTCAAGCAGAGCGAGGGAGGCATTGACTGATGATTTTGCTGATTGACAACTACGACAGCTTTTCCTACAACCTGTATCAGCTGATCGGCTCCATTGACCCGGACATCCGGGTGGTGCGCAATGATAAAATCACGCTGGAGGAAATCGAGACCCTGAACCCCAGCCACATCATCCTCTCCCCCGGCCCCGGGCGGCCCAGCCAGGCGGGCATCTGCGAGGACGTGGTGCGGCGCTTCGCCGGGAAAATTCCCATCCTAGGGGTGTGTCTGGGCCATCAGGCCATCTGCGAAGCCTTTGGGGCCACCGTCTCCTACGCCAAAGAGCTGATGCACGGCAAAAAGTCCGACATCACCCTGGACCTGAGCACCCCCATCTTCTTCGGCCTGCCCCACGTCATCGAGGGGGCGCGCTACCACTCCCTGGCCGCCGTGCCGGAGACCCTGCCCCCTTGCCTCAAGGTCATCGCCACCGCTGAGGACGGCGAAATTATGGCCGTCCGGCACCGGGACTACGAGGTCTACGGCCTGCAATTTCACCCTGAGTCCATCCTGACCCCCAAGGGTCATCATATATTAAAGCAATTTCTTACCGGGAGGAACACCACTATGATCAAAGAAGCCATCACCAAAATCGTTGACAAACAGGACCTGACCTATGAAGAAGCCTACGCCGTTATGAGCGAAATCATGAGCGGTGAGACCACTCCCACCCAGAACGCCGCGTTCCTGGCCGCCCTGTCCACCAAGAGCACCAAGGCCGAGACCATCGACGAGATTTCCGGCTGCGCCGCCGCCATGCGGGATAAGGCCATCCCCGTGGACACCGGCGACATGAAGACGCTGGAGATCGTGGGCACCGGCGGCGACGGCGCCCACAGCTTCAACATCTCCACCACCACCATGTTTGTGCTGGCGGCGGGCGGCGTCAAGGTAGCCAAGCACGGCAACCGGGCCGCCTCCTCCAGCTGCGGCACGGCCGACTGCTTGGAGGCCCTGGGAGCCAACATCCAGCAGGACCCGGAGACCTGCGTCCGCCTGCTGAAAGACGTGGGGGTCTGCTTTATGTTCGCCCAGAAGTACCACACCTCCATGAAGTATGTGGGGGCCATCCGCAAGGAGCTGGGCTTCCGCACCGTGTTCAACATCCTCGGCCCCATCACCAACCCCGCTCACCCCGAAATGGAGCTGCTGGGCGTGTACGATGAGTACCTGGTGGAGCCGCTGGCCCACGTGCTGACCAGCCTGGGCACCACCCGGGGGCTGGTGGTCCACGGTCTGGATAAGCTGGACGAAGTCTCCAGCTGCGGCCCCACCAAAATCTGCGAGTTCGACAACGGCAAGTACCAGACCTACACCATCCAGCCGGAGGACTTCGGTCTGACCCGCGGCACCAAGGCCGACCTGCTGGGCGGCACCCCCGCCGAGAACGCCCAAATCACCACCGACATCCTCTCCGGCAAGCTCACCGGCCCCAAGCGGGACGCGGTGCTGATGAACGCCGCCGCCGGTCTCTACATCGACCACAAGGTGGACACCCTGGCCGAGGGCGTGGAGCGGGCCAAAGAGCTGATCGACTCCGGCGCGGCCCTGGCCACCATGAAGGCCTTCATCGCCCAGTCCCCCAACGCCTGATGGCTACCATTCTCGACACCATCGCCGCCCACAACCGGCAGCTTGTGGCGGAAAAGAAGCGTCTGCGCCCGCTGGAGCAAATTCGGGCGGAGGCCGAGGCCCTGGACGCCAGCACCGGCTACCCCTTCCGCCGGGCGCTGGCCGCCCCCGGCGTCTCCTTCATCTGCGAGGTGAAGAAGGCCAGCCCCTCCAAGGGGCTGATCGCCACGGACTTCCCCTATCTGGACATCGCCAGAGAGTATGAGGCCGCCGGAGCCGACGCCATCTCCTGCCTGACGGAGCCAAAGTGGTTCCTGGGCCGGGACGAGTACGTCCGGGAAATTGCCAGCACCGTCTCCCTTCCGGTGCTGCGCAAGGACTTCACCATCGACGAATACATGATTTACGAGGCCAAGACCCTGGGCGCGTCGGCGGTGCTGCTCATCTGCTCCCTGCTGGACGGGGACACCCTCCGCCGCTGGCGGCTGCTGGCGGAGTCGTTGGGCATGGACGCCCTGGTGGAGGCCCACGACGAGGCCGAGGTGGAGACCGCCCTGGCCTCCGGCGCGCGCATCGTCGGCGTCAACAACCGCAACCTGAAAGACTTCACCGTGGATGTCCACAACTCCACCCGTTACCGCAGGATGGTCCCCCCCTCCGTCCTGTTCGTCTCGGAAAGCGGCATCCAGACCCGGGCCGACGTGCAAGTGCTGGAAGAAAACGGCACAAACGCCGTTCTCATCGGCGAAACTTTCATGAAATCCAAGGATAAAAAAGCCATGATGGATGAATTGAAGGGAATTTGACCGCTTGTTTTTAGTACATTTGTTGTTTGCAATCCCCGACCGGCCTGTGTATAATATAGAAGTACGTTTTTGAACTATCACAGTAACCTGTGTACCGAGGGATCTCTATGTCAACAAAAATCAAGATTTGTGGTCTGCGCCGTGTGGAGGACGTGGATTTTGTCAACGAAGCCAAGCCCGACTACGCCGGTGTGATTTTGTGCCGCCGGTTCTGGCGGGGCATCGATTTCGACCAGGCCAAGCTGCTGCGCAAGCGCCTGGACCCCAACATTCCCCTGGTGGGGGTGTTCGTCAACGACCGGTTTTCCGACGTGGTGGTGGCCCTGCGGCAGGGCGTGGTGGACATGGTCCAGCTCCACGGCACCGAGTCCGAGGAGTACATCACCAGCGTCCAGATGATGACCCGCAAGCCCGTCATCAAGGCCTGCCAGGTCCATGACCCGTCCGTCATCCCCTACGCCCTCAATTCCGCCGCCGACCACATCCTGCTGGACTCCGGCGCAGGCTCCGGCGAGACCTTTGACTGGTCCATCGTCCAGGACGTGGAGCGGCCCTTCATCCTGGCCGGTGGGCTGACCCCGGAGAATATTCCGCAGGCCATTGAGGCGGTCCACCCCTGGGGCATCGACATCTCCAGCGGCGTGGAGACCGACAAGGTCAAGGACAGGGACAAAATTCTGGCAGCGGTGGAGGCCGTGCGGCGCTTCGGCTGATTCATTTCCACAACATCGACACAAAAGGGGAGGGAACGGTTTCATTCCCCTTTTTTTCTGTTTATCCCTGTTTCCCATGTGTAGGGGCGGCCCGTGGCCGCCCGTGGAACCTCTCTCTTACCCAGGGCGGCCGAGGGCCGCCCCTACAGGAAGTGTGGTAATGCTTCCGGGTAAAATGGCTGAGGCCGCCGCAAAGGGATACACAGTTTTCCCTGAACTATCTCTCACAAAGGAGTGACCCCCCTATGTCAAACGGACGCTTCGGCATCCACGGCGGACAGTACATCCCGGAGACGCTGATGAACGCTGTCATCGAGCTGGAGGACGCCTACAACCACTTTAAGGACGACCCGCAGTTCCAGGCGGAGCTGCACGAGCTGTTCACCAACTACGCCAACCGCCCATCCAACCTCTACTACGCGGAGAAAATGACCAAGGACCTGGGCGGCGCGAAAATCTACCTGAAACGGGAGGACCTGAACCACACCGGCGCGCACAAAATCAACAACGCCCTGGGGCAGGCCCTGCTGGCCAAGAAGATGGGCAAGACCCGTCTCATCGCGGAAACCGGCGCGGGGCAACACGGCGTAGCCACCGCCACCGTGGCGGCCTATATGGGCATGGAGTGCGACGTGTACATGGGCAAGGTGGACATGGAGCGCCAGGCCCTGAACGTGTTCCGTATGCGGCTGATGGGCGCGCGGGTCCACGGCGTGGAGACCGGCACCGCCACGTTGAAAGACGCCGTCTCCGAGTGTATGCGGGAGTGGACCAACCGCATCGCCGACACCCACTATTTGCTCGGCTCCTGCATGGGACCCCACCCATTCCCCACCATCGTCCGGGACTTCCAGGCCGTCATCTCTCAGGAGATGAAGCAGCAGATTCTGGAGGCCGAGGGCCGTCTCCCCGACGTGGTCATGGCCTGTGTGGGCGGCGGCTCCAACGCCATCGGCTCCTTCTACCACTTCATCGACGACAAGGACGTGAAGCTCATCGGCTGCGAGGCCGCCGGGCGGGGCATCGACACCTGGGAGACTGCCGCCACCATCAACACCGGCAGCCTAGGCATCTTCCACGGCATGAAGAGCTACTTCT
The DNA here is from genome assembly GCA_021205205.1 of Clostridiales bacterium. Classification (GTDB taxonomy): domain Bacteria; phylum Bacillota; class Clostridia; order Oscillospirales; family Oscillospiraceae; genus Onthomonas. Next base: position 12,121 of record JAJPXY010000003.1, on the reverse strand, counting down.
GCCAAGACGAATACGGCCAAATCGCCCCGGTGTACTCCATTTCCGCCGGTCTGGATTACCCCGGCATCGGGCCGGAGCACGCCTGGCTCCACGACATCGGCCGGGCCGAGTATGTGGGCGTCACCGACGAGGAGGCCGTCTGCGCCTTTGAGTACCTGAGCCGCACCGAGGGCATCATCCCCGCCATCGAGTCGGCCCACGCCGTGGCCCACGCCATCAAAATTGCCCCGACCATGCGCAAGGACCAAATCATCGTCATCACCCTTTCCGGCCGTGGTGACAAGGACTGCGCGGCCATGGCCCGCTACCGGGGGGAGGAACTGTACGATGATTAAAATTGCTGACGCCTTCCAGAACGGCAAGGCTTTTATACCCTTCATCACCTGCGGAGACCCCGACCTGGAGACCACCCGCAAACTGGTCTGCGCCATGGTGGAAAACGGCGCGGATTTAATTGAACTGGGCATCCCCTTCTCCGACCCCACCGCCGAAGGCCCCGTCATTCAGGGGGCCAACCTCCGCGCCCTCTCCAAGGGCTGCACCACCGACGACGTGTTCGCCCTGGCCCGGACCCTGCGGCAGGAGGACGGCCTCACCGTCCCCATGGTGTTCATGACCTACGCCAACGTGGTCTACCACTACGGCACCGAGAAGTTCTGCGCCCGGGCCGCTGAGGCGGGAATGCAGGGGCTGATTCTCCCCGACGTGCCCTTCGAGGAAAAGGGGGACTTCGCCCCCGCCTGCCGGAAGTACGGCCTGGAGTTGGTCAGCCTCATCGCCCCCACCTCCCACCAGCGCATCAAGACCATCGCCGCCGACGCGGAGGGCTTCGTCTACTGCGTTTCCTCCCTGGGTGTCACCGGCGTGCGCAGCCAGATCACCACCGATGTGGCCGCCATGGTGCGGCTGGTCAAGGAGGGGAAGGACATCCCTGCCTGCATCGGCTTCGGCATCTCCAACCCGGAGACCGCCCGCAAGATGGCCCAGTCCGCTGACGGCGTCATCGTCGGCTCCGCCATCGTCCGGCTCATCGGCCAGTATGGTCGGGACGCGGTGGAGCCGGTGTCCCAGTTCGTGAAGGAAATGAAGGACGCCATCCGGGACCTGTAAATAGGCCGCGTAAAAAAGTGAAAAAACCGACAAGGCGGTCAGGACAGGCTCCGGGCCGCCTTTTGGCGTTATTTTTTATCCCTGTGCAGGTGAAAATACTTGCCCGGGTGAGAAGTTTGTGATAGTATCATGATTATGTAAGGAACGTGTAAGATTTGTAAAGTTATCGGCAAAGCCGGATTTGTTTTCCGCCTGACCCGCCCCGGGGCGCGCTGCCCTTTTCGATTCCCCCGGGGGCGGTCTTGATGAGAATTTTGCAAACATCTTTCCCAAACCGGGTGGAATCTTACCGGCAAACATGGTAACGTAAACATATCCCATTGCGGAGGTTGATAGAAACCGCCGCCAGGGCGGAGAAGGTGATCGTGGAAATTGAGAGAAACGGCAAAAGTGAGAATCAAATGTGAAAAACGGAGGAACACTATGAAAACTGTGAAACACCAGCTCCGGCGGCTCGTGGCTCTGGCGCTGGCCCTGGCCATGTGCCTGCCCGCCCTGCCAGCAATGGCGACGGAGGAGGACGAGACCACCACCTATACATGGACAAAGGTGACATCCGCGCCCAGCAACTGGTCTGGGGAGTATCTGTTGGTCTATGAGGCCGACAGCACCACCGCCTATGTATTCAACGGGGTGGATGCAGCAAACGATTATGTGGAAGCAACCATCAGCAACAGCACCATCACCGCAGACAAGACAAATGTTGTCGCACTGGAAACGGTAGACGGTGGTTATGTACTCAAAAACGCCAGCGGAAGCTATCTGTACCAGTCCGCTGATAAAAACGGATTAGGTTCTACGACAAATCAGTCCACCGCCGCCAACTATCCACTGACGGTTTCCGTGACGGATGGCGGCGTTGACCTGGTACTGAGCAGCGGCCCGCATATGCGGTTTAATGCGACCACTAATCAGATGCGGTTCCGTTACTATCAGTCCAGCACTTATAGCAGTCAAAAAGCTGTGACGCTTTATGCGCTAACCGGTGAATCCTCCGGCGGCGGCAGCACCACCGACCCCACCGACCCCACCGAGCCCACCGCGGGCGGGGCGTCCCCCGGCCGCCCCGCCTCCGGGCCGGGCAAGCCGCTGCCCGTCATGTGCGGCCACGCCGGGGGCCCTGTCACCTGACGGGACTCTGAGAGCGGCGACTACACCGCCCTGGAGGGCAACAGCCTGGACGTCTCCGACCACATCGGGGAGACCCTGTACGCCTACGCCGAGCTGAACGGCGCCATGAGTGAAACCAACTCCGTGGAGCTGACCGCCGCCAGCACCGGCGGCGATGAGGACGATGAGACTGACGAGAACGTTTCCACCATCGCGGAGGTCAAGGCCGCCGCCGACACCTCCGTCACCTACACCGTGGACGGCACCGTCACCTACATCAGCAACAAGTCCGTCTATGTGCAGGACGAAACCGGCGGCATCTGCCTGTACTTTTCCACCGCCCCCTCCGACCTCAGCCTGGGGGACGACGTGCGGGCCAGCGGCACCTACACCACCTATAATGGCCTGGTGGAGCTGACCGGCGTGACGGATTACACCATCATCGGCTCCACCTCTGAGCTGCCCTCCCAGACCGTGACCATTGCCCAGCTGACCAGCGACTACAGCGACAACAAGGCCCTCCAGAGCACCCGGGTCTACCTGACCGGCCTGACTGTGGGAACTGTCGGCACCAGCACCACCCTGACCGATGCCGACGGCAACACCATCGTACTCTATGGCGCGTCCTCTGTGCTGGAGAGTGCGGGAGGCACGGAAGGCTCCGTCATCAGCCTGTACGCCGTGGTTACTGCCTACAACGGCCTACAGCTCTATGTGGCCCAGGCCAGCGACATCACCGTCACCTCCACCGGTACCGGCGGCGACGAGGACGACGAGGGCGAGGGCGAGACTGGCGCCATAACCTCTGGCACCTATGTCATTTGGGCGCCCAGCTATAACATGGCCCTTTCCAGCACCTACGGCACCTACTATAACAACGGCGTTGAAGTCACCAAGGCCGAGGACGGTACCCTGTCCGGCTACAGCTCCACCGAGGTCTGGACCGTCACTGTCAACGAGGATGGCACCATCAACATCGCCTACGGCGACCAGAACCTGGGCATGGCGGAAAGCTATTCCAGCCTGACCCTGGGGGCGGTCAATGACCAGTGGACCCTGGAGGACGCTGGGAACGGCCTTTACTATGTGAAGAACACCGGCCGCGACTGCTACATTGAGTGGTATAGTTCCAAGAGCTATTGGAGCGGCTACGCCACCATCGGTGAAGACAGTGAGGGGATGTTCGCCCTCCAGTTCACCCCTGTTGAGGACGGCGGGAATGAGGCGGGTGACACCGTCACCGGCACCCTGGTGGATTCCATCGCCCAGGGCGACCAGGTGGTCATCTACTACCCCAACGGCGGCCTTGCCATGACCGGCACCGCCAGCAGCAGCAAGCTCACCGGCGCAGCGGGCACCGTGGAGGACACCACGCTGACCACCACCAGCGACGCGCTGATTTTGACCGTCCGGGAGACCGACGAAGGCTATTACACCTTCGAAAACGGCGGTCTGTACCTGACCAGCGGCTCCACTGGCTCCAGCCTGACCCTGGCGGAAAAGAGCGACTACAGCCTGTGGGAGCTGGAAACGACGGACACCACCGGCAGCTTCTACATCAAGAACGTCAACGCCAAATACGGCTCCAACAACCAGTATGTGGAGTACTATTCCGGCTTCACCACCTACAGCTTCAGCACCAGCAACCCCACCATCTACGTCTACCAGTTCTACAAGACCGGCACCACCGAGGTGGGCGTGTAGTATGACACCGATTCCTCCATTGAGGAGAGCATCGCTGCCTGGGGCGGCGGCGGGCCCTATGAGGACGGCGCTACCTCTGTCAACGGCGATCTGTACAACGTCAACGATATGTTGGACAGCAGCGCCACCTTTACCGCTGTGGTCAGCGGCGAGAAGGTCAAAGCCTTCACCACCGGCACCAGCTCCGGCAGCACCGAGATTTCCAACTGGTACATGGGCGGCACCGGCCTGGGCTACGGCAGCGACGACTATATGCAGTTCGCCGTTTCCTCTGCAGGCTGGGGCGACATGGAACTGAGCTTCCGCCTCCGGGCCAGCAACACTGGCTCCGGTGAGTGGCAGCTACAATACTCCACCGACGGTGAGACCTTCGAGAACTTCAGCACCGGTACCTATTCCTATAGCTATTACAGTAGCAGCGGCAGCGGAGCGGCAAGCGGCTCTGTCACCGACGGCGTGGCAAAGACCAGCATGAATCCCGGTGAGTATATTGAATTTACCTTCGATGTGCCCGAGGGCGCGGAGAACGCCGAGAACCTGTACATCCGGCTGGTTCCCAGCACCACAGTTGCAGCCGGAAGCGGGAAGAGCATCAGTAGCAGCGGCACCGTCCGCATCGACTCCGTGGTCCTCTCCGGCAGCCCCATCGTCTCTGACGAAATCACCGGCTATGTCTCCGTCACCCCGGACAACTCCGAGGACCAGGCCGTGGGCACCGAGCTGACCATGACCTCCTCCACCGAGGGCGCGACCATTAAGTATCGCTTTGTGGATACCACCACCGGCGAGGGCGAGTGGCTGACCTATGACGAGAGCAGCAAGCCCACCCTGGATTCCCTCCCCGCCACTCTGGAGGTCTACGCCACCAGCGAGGGCCGGGCGGACAGCGTCAAGCGCATCCTGACCTACGCGGCGGGCACCGTCTCCTCCGTCAAGTTCAATCCCAACGGCGGCGGCGTGTACATCGAGGACGAATCGGTGGAGGTCACCCTGACCACCGCCACCGAGGGCGCGACCATCTACTACGCCATCACCTATGACACGGACGCGGACGGCAACTACGTCTTTGCCACCGACAGCGATGGCAACACCGTTTATAACGAGTACGTCCTGGACGAGGACGGCAGCTCCCCCATCTCCCTGGCCAAGGGCTTCGGCGGGGCCAGCATCATGGCCTACGCGGAGCTGGAGGGCTACACCACCAGCACCACCACCACCCGCACCTTCACCGAGCGGAGCCAGGAGACCTATAACATCTACTTCGGCCAGATGCACTCCCACACCAACTACTCCGACGGCGCGGGCAGCATCACCGACGCCTATGAACACGCCACCGAGGTCCACGAGACCACCGACACCCTGGACTTCCTGGCCGTCACCGACCACTCCAACTCCTTCGACAGCGCCTCCAGCGACTCTGTCACTATCACCGACGGCTCCCTCAGCGAGGAGTGGACCGAGGGCAAGGCGTACGCCGAGCAGTACACCACCGATGAGTTCGTGGCTCTGTTCGGCTACGAGATGACCTGGTCCAACGGCCTGGGCCACATCAACACCTTCAACACCGGCGGCTTCCAGAGCCGGACCCAGAGCGCCTACACCACCTACTCCACCGCCTTGCAGAATTACTACGAGACGCTGAAAACGGCGACCGACTCCATCAGCCAGTTCAACCACCCCGGCACCACCTTCGGTGACTTCCAGGACTTCTCCTATTATGACGAGGAGATCGACGAGCTGATCACCCTGATCGAGGTGGGCAACGGCGAAGGCACCATCGGTTCCTCCAGCTACTTCCCCTCCTACGAGTATTACACCCGCGCGCTGGACAAGGGCTGGCACGTGGCCCCCACCAACAACCAGGACAACCACAAGGGCCTGTGGGGCGACGCCAACACCGCCCGCTCTGTGGTCCTGGCGGACAAGCTGACCGAGGACGACATCTATGACGCCATGCGGAACTACCGCGTGTACGCCACCGAGGACAACGACCTCTCCATCTACTACACCCTGGACGGCAACATCATGGGCACCATCCTCTCCGAGAGCGACGTGGACAGCACCGTGACCCTGTCCGTCAAGCTCAGCGACCCCACCGACAGCTCCCTGGGCACCGTCTCCGTCATCGTCAACGGCGGCTACGTGCTGGCCTCCCAGACCGTCAGCGGCAGCGAGGACACCGTGACCTTCAACGTCAGCTCTGACTACTCCTATTACTACATCAAGGTGGTCGAGGCCGACGGCGACATCGCCGTCACCGCCCCTGTGTGGGTGGGCGACGTGGAAGCCGTGGGCGTCTCCACCTTCGAGAGCAACGACGCTCTGGCCGTGCAGAACGAAGCCCTGAACATGACTCTGAGCCTCTATAACAACGAGAGCAAGGACTTTGAGGTCGAGCGCATCACCTTCACCGTCACCGACCTGGACGGCAACGTCACCGACATCACCGACCAGATCGTGGCCACCACCAGCGTTCCCACCGTGGTGGAGAGCATGGACACCGCGGACTACAGCTTCTACTACGTCTACGATGGGCTTGGCTCCACCATCTACACCGCAACCATCACCGGCACGTTGAACGGCGTGACCAAGGTCTACACCGAGCCGCTGACCGTCAGCTATGTCTCCTCTGACATGGTGACCAACGTGGTGGTGGACGGCAGCCACTACAACGACTACGTCACCGGCTACTACGGCGGCAACATGACCGAGCTGGAGACCATCGCGGCCAGCCAGTCCATCAAGCTGAACATTGTCACCGACGTGGAGGACTACTACGGCGAGGACAGCGTTCTGGACGACTGTGCCTTGCTTATCATCTCCGCCCCCGCCAAGAAGAACGGCACCGCTAACGCCGGGGACTACGTGGCCAGCCTCTATGAGGACGACTTCATCGAGGCGGTACAGGCCTACGTGCAGGCCGGCGGCAGCGTCATCGTCTGCGGCCTGGCGGACTACGGCGAGGCCAGCAGCTCCGCGGAGTACCACACCGCCGCCCAGCAGAACAAGCTGCTGGAGGCCCTTGGCTCCTCCATGAGCCTGAACGACGACGAAGCCTACGACGTCAATAACAACGGCGGCCAGGCCTACCGGCTCTACCTGGAAAAGTTCAACATGGAATCCGAGCGGCTCTCTGGCGTGGTTGACGTGGACAGCGTCGCCGATGGCGAGGACTACCAGGTCTACAGACAGTACAGCGGCTGCACCGTCAACGTAGGCGACGGCACCTGGCTGGTCAAGGGCTTCGACACCACCTATTCCATCGACAGCGACAAGGACGGCGTGGGCGCCTCCGACGTGATTGAAAGCGGCTCCGGCTACAACTACAACGTGGTCACCGCAGAGGGCGACGCCGTGTTCCTGGCCTGCGAGGATACCGATTACGGCGGCACCATCTTTGTCTCCGGCGGCGTGTTCTGCTCCGACTTCGAGGTGGACGCCGACGTGGACGACTATGACCTGCCCTACGCCAACACCACCATCATCACCAATATCCTGACCGACGTACAGGTGGAGCTGCCTGTCACTGACATCGCCACCGTCCGCGCCGCCTACGATAATGGCGCAGGCTCCGGCAGCATCTACAAGGTGCGGGGCTACGTCACCGCTGGCACCGCCAACGAGGACAACGCCTTCTTCGACTGCATCTACATCCAGGACGAGACCGGCGGCATCGACATCTTCCCCTGCGCCGAATCCGGCCTGGAGCTGGGCGCCTACATGGAAGTCACCGGCTACCTGGCGTCCTATCAGGGCGACATCGAGCTGAAGGTGATGAGCTACACCATTCTGGACGATGAAAACCTGAACGTAGTGGACCCAACCCTGGTGACCTGCGCCGAGGGCGCGGATTACGAGGCCAACGGCGGCAAGCTCATCCAGGTGGAAGGCACCGTCGGCTCCGTCTACTACAACTCTGACGGCACTCTGGCCCAGTTCACCGTCACCGACAGCACCGGCGAGTCCGTGGTCTTCATTGACGGCTACATCCTCTCCGGCACCACCGGCGAGAACACCTTGGCCGAAACCGTCACCACCGGGGCCACCGTCAGCGCCGTGGGCGTGCTGTATATGCACCCCGAGACCCTGGCCGTGGACAGCGACACCTTTGGTGAGGAGGTGGCCGTCCTCCGTGTGCGGGACTGCGACGAGATCGTAGTCACCGCTGCCGCCGCCGTGGACACCACCGCACTGACCGCCGCCATTGAGCAGGCGGAGGCCCTGACCGAGAGCGACTACACCGCCAGCACCTGGGCCGCAATGCAAACCGCGCTGACCAGCGCCAAGAGCGTCCTCAGCGACGCCGACGCCACCCAGACCCAGGTGGACGAGGCCATCGCCGCGCTGAACAGCGCCATTGACGCGCTGGAAGCGCCGGTGAGCGAGGAAACCCAGGAGGAACTGAAAACCACGGTCAGTCAGGTGAGCGTCCTGATTCAAACCCTGACCCAGAGCGGCTATACCACCGAGAGCTGGGACGCCGTACAGACTGCGCTGGCGGCCGCCAACGCCGTCCTCAGCGACCCTGACGCCAGCCAGAGCGAGGTTGAGGCCGCCATTGCCGCCCTGAACAGCGCCGTTGCCGCGCTGGAGGCCGTAACCACGGTGGACACCACCGCCCTGACCGCCGCCATTGAAGCGGCGGGTGCCCTGGCCGAGAGCAGCTACACCGCGGACAGCTGGGCTGCGCTGCAAACCGCGCTGACCAGCGCGTAGAGCGTTTTCAGCAACGCCGATGCCACCCAGGATGAGGTGGACGCGGCGACTGCCGCCCTGAACAGCGCCATTGCCGGGCTGGTGACTACGACTGCGGCCACTGCCACCGTGAATACCGACGCGCTGACCGCTGCCATTGCCGCAACAGAAACCCTGACCGGGAGCAGTTACACTGCGGACAGCTGGGCCGCCCTGGAAGCCGCAATGCAGAATGCCAACGCTGTTCTCAGTGATCCCGACGCCACCCAGGATGAGGTGGACGAGGCCACTGCCGCCCTGATTGCCGCCCTGGATGCGCTGGTTGCCGCGACAGGTGATGACGAAGGCGACTACACGGATTCCAGCTCCGGCAGCAGCAGTACCAAGTCCGGCAGCAGCTCCAGCAGTTCCACGACTTCCAGCGGCAGCAGCTCCAGTTCCAGCAGTTCCCCCAAGACGGGCGACACCTTCCAGCTCCTGCTGTGGGTGATCCTGCTGGCTGGTTCCGCCATCGGTCTGGTGATTTACTTCCGCCGGAAGCGCACCGACAACGCTGAATAAGCCGAAACAGGCCGTCTGGGCCAACGGAAACGCACGACCATTCTCAGAAAGCAACCAAAACCAACAAGCGGGGCAGGGGCTGCGGCCCCTGCCCCATCTGTTTGACGCAAATTTCCCCCGCTTAGGAGTTTTGAGCTATGGATAAAAAAGAGAAATCCCCCGGCCCCATCCGCTCGCTGGACCGGGCGGCCCAGGGGCGGGCGGTGAAGGCCGTTGTCATTATTGTGTTTTCCCTGGTCTATCTGTTGGCCCTGCGTTGGGCCAACACCGGTTGGAACGGCTACACCACCACCGACAGCAGCGGCACCGAGTACGAGCGGGCCAAGGTCCTCTCCGTGCTGGCGGACAACACCGTCACCGACGAGAGCTACGAGAACTACTCCGTGGGCAGCACGGTGCTGGAGCTGAAAATTCAGTCCGGCCGCTACAAGGGGGACGTGGTGGAGGTCACCAACTACCTCAGCGCCCTCTATAACGTGGACGTGGGGGAGGGGGACTGGGTCACCGTCCGCATCGACACCACCGGCGTGGGGGTCTACGCCGTCTCCATTTATAACTACTACCGGACGCCGTGGCTGCTGCTGTTCGTGGCGGTGTTCGCCCTGGCGCTGGTGGCCTTGGGCGGGCTCCAGGGGCTGATGGCCTTCCTGGGGCTGGCATTCGCCTTCGTCAGCACTGTGTTCCTGCTGGTGCCACTGACCCTGCGGGGCTACCCCTCGGTGCCCATGACGCTGGTGCTGGTGGCTGTGGCCACGGTAGTGGGCTTTTACCTGCTGGGGGGCTGGCAGCCCAAAACCGCCGGCGGGGCGCTGGGCTGCATCTGCGGCGTGGGCTGCGCCGCCCTGCTGGGGACGCTGGCGGTGCGGCTGGTGCATATCTCCGCCTACCAGTCCGACGAGGCGGAGGCCCTAATGCTGGTCCAGGCGGAAAACGGCCTGCACATCCGGGGCCTGCTGCTTAGCAGCATTTTGCTGACTGCCCTGGGCGCGGTGATGGACATCGCCATGAGCGTGGCCTCCTCCATGGACGAGCTGAAACAGAAGCGCCCGGACATCACCACCCGGGAGTTGTTCCGCTCCGGCATGAAGGTGGGCAGGGACGCCACCGGCACCATGGCCAATACCCTGGTGCTGGCCGTGGCGGGGGCGTCGTTCAACATGATGGTGCTGATCTACTCCTATCAGGTGTCCTTCACTCAGCTGATGAACACGGATTTTGTCGCCATCGAGCTGATCCGGGCCATTGCGGGCAGTCTGGGCATCATTTTGGCCGTCCCCTGCGTGGCGGTGTTCACCGCCCTGCTGCTGAACCGGCGGGAGGGTGTGGATACGGAACAGGAGCTATCTCAATAAGCAATACAATCCCCGGAAAGGTGGTTGAGGCCGCCGTTCCGGGGTTGCGTTTTCCCTGTTTGGGGCGTATACTCATGGACGAGTAACAAAAACGGGTCTCAAACGGAAAGGAAGCAGGCGCATGAACATCATCCCCTTTGAGGAGCGCTACCGCCAGGCATTCATCGACTTCAACACCGACTGGATCGTTTCCAACTTTGGCTCCCTGGAGGAGCCGGACCGGGAGCTGTTCGCCAACCTGGACAGAGAACTGGACCGGGGCGGGATGATTTTCTTCGCCGTGGAGGGGGAGACCCCGCTGGCCACCTGCATGGCGACGCCCATGGAGGGGACCACGTGGGAAATTTGCAAGCTGGGTTCCAACAGCGCCCTCCCCCACAGGGGCGCGGGGACTGCCGTGTTCGAGGCGGCCATGGACTGGGCGCTGGACCACGGGGCCGAACGGCTCTTTATGCTCTCCAACCGTAAGCTGAAAACCGCCCTGCACATCTACGAAAAGCACGGCTTCCGGGAAGTCAAGCTGCAAAATTACGAGTACGAGCGGGGCGACATCGCCCTGGAGTACATTGTGGGGGCGCACGCTAACGGGCAAAACGCTTTTGCCGGATAAGATTGGGGACTCACGGAAGCCATTTTGTAGGTTTGTCAATCATACTTTACAGCCAGGGAAAGAGAAAAGAACATCTTTCGGAGAGCGCCAGTTAAGAGGACGCATGGGAAAATCATTATAACTGCGTTCCCACGCAGCAAGCTGCTTTTTGAAATCTTCAAAGGAATAGAATTTATGTGAAGCATAGAAATATTCATTATCCTTCCGGTGGCTGCGCTCGACCTTACCGTTGTGCCTCGGCGTATAGGGGCGAATCAGCTTGTGACGGATTCCCAGTTCAGCCAACGTGTGCTCAAACAAGGTCTGCTGTTTCGTGCCTTTAGAATTGAGCCGGTTTGTAAAGACCATTGTCCGTTTGAATACACTCAATTGCGTAAGGGAATTTCTTCACTACATGCTTCACAAACTCGGATGAAGAATAAGCGCTGTGCTCCTGGAAGGCTTCCAGGTAACGAAAACGGCTGTACTCATCAATAAAAGTGTATTGGTAATAGCCGCCGTCGACGGCGGCTTCACCAACCAAGCAGGACGCAGGTACAAACTTCACATCGATCTGCCCCCCTTTGTCCAGGATACAGCATTTGCTCGTAGGGTTTTGGCTTGTACTTAGGGTTTGGCAGCTTACTCCCTGTTTGATTTGTGCGCTTCAGCACTTTCAAGAGGCCACTGATGGACCTGGAGTAACCGCGCTGGCGCAGCTTGACCCAGAATACGACCAGGCCAGCATGAGGATTCCTGCGGCGCATATCGTGAATCAGTTTCAGTTCATCCCCTGTGTGCTCATTTGGATGGTGCTTTGGCCGCCGTGAAAAACTTCTCAGAGAGCCAAGACTGCCGTCATAGCGTTTCCGCCAGGAATAAATCGTCGGTCTGGACACGTTGTATCGCCTGGAAGCTGCGGACACACCGTAACGAAAAGAATATTTAAGGAACCTCTGATTTATTCCGTTCTTTCTCTCAAAATATGCTATAATGTAGA
>JAJPXY010000016.1 GCA_021205205.1 Clostridiales bacterium | reverse complement strand
CTTCATAAGACTATCTTACCACATCTCATTAGAAGTTTAAATGCTTTTGCCCTGCGCCAAAAGCCGGTCCCGAAGCGCTGAAAAAGGGAGCGCCATTTTGGCGCTCCCTTGTGGAAAATTACAGTTTTTCGGTAATTTTGGTTTATTCCGCGCTGATCTTCTCGTAAATGGACATATACTCGGCGGCGGACTTATCCCAGCTGAAATCGGTGGTCATGCCGCGCTTCATCAGGGCGGTCCAGGCGTCCTTGTCGGAGAAGTACAGGTCCACGGCCCGGTTGATGGCGTTGAGCATATCGTCGGCGTTGATGTTGCCGAAGGTGAAGCCCAGGCCCTCGCCGGTCTCGGGGTTGTAGGAGGGGACGGAATCCTTGAGGCCGCCGGTCAGGCGAACCACGGGGATGGTGCCGAACCGCATGGCGAACATCTGGGTCAGGCCGCAAGGCTCTGCCACGGAGGGCATGAGCATGATGTCCGCGCCGGCGTAGATCTTGGTGGACAGGGCGGCGGCGTACTTGATGTTGGCGGAGACCCGGCCGGGATACTGCTTGGCGGCGTTGCGGAAGAACTCCTCAAAGCCCCACTCGCCGGTGCCCAGCACCACGAACTGCACGTCCTGCTCCATGATGCGGTGGAAGACGTTGGTGATGAGGTCGTAGCCCTTGTGGCCCACCAGACGGGAGATGCAGGCGATGATGGGCACGTCGGGGTCCACGTTCAGGCCCAGCTCCTTTTGGAGAGCGGCCTTGCACTCGGCCTTGCCGGAAAGGTCATCAGGGCTGTAGTTGGCGGCGATGATGGTGTCGGTGGCGGGGTCGTTGGCGACCATATCCAGCCCGTTCAGGATACCGGTCATCTTGTAGTAGTTGTCGGTGACGACGCCCTCCAGCCCGTGGGCGTAGAAGCTGTATTGCAGCTCGTTGGCGTAGGTGGGGGAGACGGTGGTCACGTAGTCGGAGGCGTAGATGGCGCCCTTCATCAGGTTCACGTCGCCGTAGTAGCTCAGCAGATTCTCGTTGAAGTGGCTGGAGTCCAGACCGAACACGTCCTCCATGATGGAGCGGCCAAAGCGGCCCTGATACTCGATGTTGTGGATGGTGTAGACGCTCTTGGCGTTGGCCAGCTGGGGAACGACCTTCTTGCTGTCGTTCAGGTAGATGGGCACCAGGGCGGTCTCCCAGTCGTTGGCGTGGATGATGTCTGGCGCCCAGTCGATCTGGGCGGGGACCTCCACGCAGGCCTTGGAGAAGTAGGCGAAGCGCTCACCGTCGTCATAGTGACCATAGAGGCCGTTGCGCTTGAAGTAGGTCTCGTTGTCCACAAAGTAATAGGTCACGCCGCCGCGGTCCAGCTGGAACAGGCCGCAGTAGGAGGAGCGCCAGCCCAGACGGAAGTAGAAATACTTGACGAAGGTCATCTGGCTGCGCCACTGGTCGCCGATGCCGGCGTACAGGGGCAGGATGACGCGCACGTCGTTGTCCATAGCGGCCAACGCGGGAGGCAGAGAGGCGGCCACGTCAGCCAAACCGCCGGTCTTGATGAAGGGGGCCACTTCCGAGGCTACGAAGAAGATTTTCATGGTATATGCCTTCCTTTCGCGAATAACTAAGAGTGGTTAGGGTTGCGCAAGGGCAAAGCAGGAGCCGACTTGCGCCGACTCCTGGCAGAGCTAGGGGTTGAGGAACAGCGCGTCTAAATCGGGAGGAATTAGACCTTGCTGTTCTTGGCGATGGGCAGCGGATAGTTCTTGTGACCGGCCAACGGGGAGTTGGCGGAGAAGGTGACGCCCTTGTCGCCGATGATGTAGTTGAGGCTGGCGTTCTCGCCCACCGTGCAGTCTTTCATGAGGATGGTGTTCTTGACGACGGCGCCCTTGCCGACCTTGACGTTGCGGAAGATGATGGAGTTCTCCACGGTGCCCTCGATGATGCAGCCGTCGGCGATGAAGGAGTTCTTCACCGCGCTGCCGGGAGCGTAATAGGTGGAGGCGTCGGTGCGGTCCTTGGAGTAGATGGGGCGCTCCGGGGTGAACAGGTCGGCCACCACCTCGGGCTTGAGCAGGTCCATGGACCGCTCCAGATAGGCGGGGATGGAGGTCAGGCGGGCGGCGTAGTTGTCGAAGATGTAGGGGACGATCTTCAGCTTATCCTTGTTGGGGATGAGCACATGGCGGGAGAGGGAGTACTGGTTGTGGGCGGCGCAGTCCTTGACGCTGCGGACCAGGAACTCCTTGGACATGATGTAGATGTTCAGGCACTCCAGGCCCACGGCCTCATCGGGGTTGCGGAGCACGTCCACCTTGCCGTCCTCCTGGGGGACGATGTAGGTGGTGCAGGTGGGCTTGCCGGAATAGTTATGGGTGCAGATGGGGGTCACGTCCGCGCCGGAGGCCAGGTGAGCCTCGAAGACCGCGGCCAGGTCGATGTTGGCGGCCAGGTCGCCGTCGGCCAGCAGGACGTAGTCCTGACGGATGTCGTCCACATAGCTGCCCAGGTTGGCCAGGGCCTCCATGCGGCCCCGGGGGTTGCCGGAACCGGCCTTCTGGGAGAAGGGAGGCAGCAGCCGCAGACCGCCGCGTTTCCGGGTCAGGTCCCAATCCTTACCGGACTCCACGTGGTCCAGCAGGGACTGATAGTTCTCCTCCAGCACCAGGCCCACGTCGATGATGCCCGCGTTGGTGCAGTTGGAGAGCATGAAGTCGATCATACGATAGCGCCCGCCGTAGGGGACGGAGGACATGGAGCGGACCTCGGTCAGCGGGCAAAGATCATATTCAGCCTGATTGGTGAAAATAATGGCATGAAGATTGGTAAGCATTATTTGTCACCGCCTTTCTTCTCAGGATAGAGCATGGCGCCAGCTTCGACCTCGGCGCCGGGGGCGATGTTGACGCCCTTGCCGACAACGGCGATTTTCTTGTTGGGGTCGTCATAGACCTGGTCGGAACCCACATGGGCACTCTCGCCGATGACGGCGTCCTCCGCGACGATGGCGTATTCCACCACCGCGCCGGGCTTGATGACCGCGCCGGGCATAATCATGGAGTAGCGGACGGTGGCGCCGCTGCCCACCTGGACGGAGTCGGAGATGATGGAGTTATCCACGTCGCCGTCAATGATGCAGCCGGCGGAGATGAAGGAGTGCTTCAGCATGGCGTGGGGCAGGATGAGGTGAGGCGGACGGATGGGGTTCCGGGCGAACAGGGGCCACTCTTTGTCGTAGACGTTCAGGTCGCCGTTGGGGTCCAGGATGTCCATGTTGGCGTCCCACAGGGAGTTGATGGTGCCCACGTCCTTCCAGTAGCCGTTGAACCGGTAGACCATCATTTTCTCACCGGCGTTGAGCATATTGGGGATGATGTTCTTGCCGAAGTCGTTGGAGGAATCGGGGTCGGCCTCGTCCTCGATCAGGTACTGGCGCAGTTTGCTCCAGGTGAAGCAGTACACGCCCATGGAGGCCAGGTTGCTCTTGGGATGGGCGGGCTTCTCCTCGAACTCATAGATGGTGTCGTCGTCGTTGACGTTCATGATGCCGAAGCGCTTGGCCTCTTCCATGGTGACGGTCAGGACGGAGATGGTGGCGGCGGCGTTGTTGGCCTTGTGGACGGCTAGCATCTCGGTGTAGTCCATCTTGGAGATGTTGTCGCCGGAGAGGACGATGACATACTCGGGGTCATACTGGTCGATGAAGCCGATGTTCTGATAGATGGCGTTGGCAGTTCCGGCATACCAGGAGCCGTCGCCGCCGGAGGTGGAGTAGGGGGCCAGAGAGTGCAGGCCGCCGTTGGCGCGGTCCAGGTCCCAGGGTTCGCCGTTGCCCAGGTAGACGTTCAGCTCCAGGGGCTGATACTGGGTCAGGACGCCGACGGTGTCGATGCCGGAGTTGACGCAGTTGGACAGCGGAAAGTCGATGATACGGTACTTGCCGCCGAAGGGGACGGCAGGTTTGGCCACGTTCTGGGTCAGCGCGTATAAACGGCTGCCCTGACCGCCTGCTAGCAGCATGGCCACACATTCCTTTTTCATTGGTCAGTTCACCTCAACACTAGATTTACTCTTTTAGAAATTCTGGCGGCACTCCAGCCATATTCAGGCGGCTGGTTCCCCGCAGGCTGTCCGGCTGCCGCTCCCTGCCACTGCGCCAAAGCGCCGCGGCGGGCCGGAGCCTGCACGGAAGCACCCTCCCGGATGGGCTGGAACGTTATCAGTACTTCTAAATATTATATGTACCGGCGAAGCGCCGAATTACATCAAAGCTGGGCGGTGGTGAAAATGGGGCAGCGCCCGCTGGGGCCGCCGGTGGACGCACCGCAGCACCACGGCCGTCATGGGCGGCAGCGAGAGCAGCAGGCCGGAGCCGCCGGGTCCGCAGCTCTGCACAGAGCGCATTCCCTGGCTGCTGCTGATTTGGCCCTGGCCGCCGTAGGCCACGTCGTCGGTGGAAAAGACCACCTCATAGGCGCCGCCGCAGGGGATGCTGATGCGGCGGCGGGCCTGCTCCTGGGTGGCGGAGAAGTTGGCGGCGACGAAGTAGTCGCAGCCGTCGTGGCCCTGGCGGACATAGACCACCAGTTGGTCCCGCGCGCCGTTTTTGACCACCCGGAAGCTCTCGTCGGCGTCCCGCTCCCACAGGGCGGGGGTGGAGAGGTAGAAGTTGTTGGCCTCCCGGAAGAAGCGCTGCTGCTTCTGGTAGGTGTCGTACTGGAGCAGGTGCCAGTCCAGGGACTGGAGGCAGTTCCAGGAATTGCGCTGGCCGAACTCGGTGCCCATCATGGTCAGCTTGCTGCCGGGCTGGGTCAGGAAAAAGAGGTAGAAGGCCCGCACCTCAGCGAACTGGGTGTGGTCGTCCCCCTGCATCCGGGCGGCCAGAGAGGGCCGCGGCGCGGCCACCATATCGTGGGAGAGGGGGAGAACGTCGCTGGAGGAAGGGCGGGGTGCCGCCGAGAAGATGGAGGCGGTCTGGGTGGGGTCCGTCAGCCGGGCCAGCATTTTTTCCACCCAGTTGGTGTTCCAACAGTGGTCGAAGCCGGTCAGCTCCTGAGGCTCCCCGGCGTAGGTGGTCACAAAGGGGAAGTTCTCGTGCATCACCCGGTTGATGCGGCTGATGAAGTCGGCGGCCTAGGTGGGGGTGCCGGTGAAATGGAACCCGTCCACGTGGAATTTTTCCAGCCAGAAGAAGGCGGCGGACATCAGGAAGTTCTCCACCTCCGGCTTGGAGAAATCGAACTCGCAGACCCGGTCGGAGAGGTCCTCCGGGGCGTCGATGGGCGTCAGGGAGAATTTGGGGGAACGGCCCGCCTGGGTGCCCTCCCGGTACCGGGGGAGCATATCCCTTTGATCCTCGGTTTTGGGAGCGGGGGCCGGGTCGGGCATCCCATAGCAGGGGGTGCCGTCGAACTGGTAGAGGGCGAAGTGGTCCTTGGGGAACCCGGTGGAGACGCCGTCCAGCACTACGCTGACCCCCGCCTGGTGGAGCTGGTCCACCAGATACATGAAGTCGGTGGGGGTGCCGAACCGGGAGGTGACGGCGTAGTAGCCGGTCAGCTGGTAGCCCAGGCTCTCGTCCAGGGGGTGTTCCGCCACGGGCAGGAACTTGACCCCGGTGAAGCCCATCTCCTTCACGTAGGGGACGAGATATTCCGCGATGGTGCGGTAGTTCAGCACCTGGCCGTCCCCTGTGCGCCGCCAGGAGCCGAGATGGACCTCGTAGAGGTTGCTGGGGGCGGTTTTCCCGTCCAGCACCCGCCGGTCCCGGTAGCGGAGCCAGCCCTCGTCCCCCCACTGGTACCCCTCCAGGTCGTAGAGCTTGGAGGCGGTGCCGGGGCGGGTCTCGGCGTGGAAGGCGTAGGGGTCGGCCTTTTTCAGCAGCGTCCCCTCCGCGGTGCGGACGGCGTATTGGTAGCGGTCATATTGGGCCAGGCCGGGGATGAACACCGACCACAGGCCCCCCGGTTCCCGGGCCATGGGGTGGCTCTCCGGCTGCCAGCCGTTGAAGTCCCCGATGACGGAGACGCCCTGGGCCGCCGGCGCCCACACGCGAAATCGCCAACCTTCGCGCCCGTTTTCCGTGGCCGGATGGCTCCCCATGAATGTATAGCAATGGTAACAGCCAGGGGAGGAAAGCGCGGATTTTGCGGGGACAGACGGGGCGGAAGGTTTCAAATCCATTGAGAAATCTCCTAAAGTGTTTTTGTAAAAAGAGTAGTAAATAGCAACTGGAATAATGTCAAAAGAGCAAAAAAAGAGGGGAGTATCTTTGTTGAAATTATACAATACGAATTGGGAAGTGTCAAGCGGTATTCGGTATGTAATCCTTAAAAAAAGAGAAAAGTTATTTTTGAAACCGGAATATGCGCCAATGGCGGCGGAGACTCCCCCACAAAACGGCAAAAAAGGGAGCGCCGCAGCGCTCACAGCTGCGACGCTCCCTCAGAGGACACATTGGCGGGGGCTGTATGTTACAGGTTTCGCAGGTCCTCCCCACGGAAGTACTTCCCCAACGGCTTCGCCAGCAGGACAAAGACCACCAGTGTGATGACGGTGTTCAGGCCCATATAGACGATGTTGTAGAGGAAGGAATAGACCCAGGGGTTGCCCATGGGCAGGCCAAGGAACACATCGGGCATATAGGACGCCCAGACGGTGGCCCCCACCACGTAGTGGACCAGGAACCGGGCCAGGCAGCCGATGACGGTGCCGATGTAAATGCCGCCCTTTCTGCCCTTCATGACACCGGCCAGACCCAGGGCGGTGAAGGCCACCAGGTAGTCCCCGATGATGGACTGCCAGCCCAGGGCGAAGCCGCCGTCAAAGACGAATTGCAGCACGCCAAAGACGAACCCGGCCAGCAGGCCGGGGCCAAGGCCCCACCGGACGGCGAACAAAATCATGGGCACCATGGCCAGCACCACAGAGCCGCCCCAGGGCATCTCCCACAGCTTGATCATGCTGAGGATCTGGGCGGCGGCCACCATCATCGCGCCCTCGCAGAGCATCCTCACCCGCGTATGCGAATTCATAACAAATACCTCCCAAAAGAGAAAAATTCCGCCGCGCTGTCCCGGGCCGGCGCGGCGGAAAAGACGGGCACATACGCGCCCCAAACAGCTCCCTCCGCCGGCATTGCCCGGATCAGGTTCGAGGTGACTGGAGGCGGCGTCTCGCCTCCATCTCAGCCGGGGATGGCCCCCAGCGCCCCTGTGTGTATGCGGTTTGGTACTATTCTACTCCAGAACGGGCGGTTGTCAAGGCTTTGAAAACGCGATTTTTCCCAGTACAGTACAAGTTTTCCGCAGAGGACCGCTTTTCAATAACTAACTGCCCCTCTTGCCTCCGCCGTCAAGCGGCACTTCCGGGGCTTTGTCCCTCCCTGCCCTGAAAGGGGAGGCGGCGCGGCGTAAGCCGCGACGGAGGGGTTTCTATCCCTCAATACACCAGATTTTTCAGCGGCTGACCGGCGTTCCACCGGCGGAGGTTCTCACAGCAGATGTCGCAGATGGTATCCTCGATGGCGTCCAGCCGCCCGAAGGAGCCGCCGGAGACGTGGGGCGTGATGACGCAGCCCCGGGCGGTCCACAGGGGGTGGTCCCTGGGCAGCGGCTCCGGGTCGGTCACGTCCAGGGCGGCCCCCCGGAGGCGGCCCCGGTTCAGGAGGTCCGCCAGGGCGTCGCAGTCCACAAAGTTGCCCCGGCCCACGTTGACCAGCACCGCCCCGGGCTTCAGCAACTCCAGCCGACGGCGGTCCAGATACCGGCGGGTCGCGCCGTTGTAGGGCAGGCAGCCCACCACCACGTCGGCGCTGGGGAGCCACGCCTCCGCCTCCTCCAGGGTGCAGAGGGTGTGGAAGTCGGGCCGGGGCCGGGAGATGTCCCGGCAGACCCCTGCGGTGCGGACATCGAACCCCCGGAGCCGCCGGGCGGTCTCGCCGCCCAGGTTGCCCGCGCCGAAAATCAGCACCGTGGCCCCGTCCAGGGAG
>JAJPXY010000145.1:3497-38558 GCA_021205205.1 Clostridiales bacterium | reverse complement strand
AGAAATCCTTTTTCGTTTTTTCACTGTCTACTTGACAGGAGGCACATCACTTCGGCGCTGGGGGCTTTTTCTCGTATTTGCCGGAGGCCACCATATCGTCGGAGATGTCCACCAGCTTTTGCGGCCCCTGGGCGTTGAGCTGTTTGGCGTTGCGGGTCAGCTCTTCCAGCTGGGGGTCGGTGTCGGTGATGGTCAGGTGCATATCTTCAAAATCGGCCAAATAAGCTGCGCTAACCCCAAGCGCACCGGCCAGAGCAGAGATGTCGGGCTGGAAGAGGCCAAAAAGATAATTCGTATTCTTGCTTTGGAAGACCCCGTATAAATTTAACTGGTTATCCCTTTGAATCGACCTTATCAGCAATTCCAACGAGAAACCCCTCCACCATGCTAACGCATGGCTGAGTAAAGGGGATAGCCAGTTGTAAAATACTCGCTTAAAATGAACGACGCTCCCCCTTCTGTACGCTTATCGCCGGAAAACCGCCGTTATGATTTCCGGGCGATCACCTGGGGGCTGGGCAGCGCGGTCCCATAGTAGTCCGATGAGATGAGGCCCGTGTCGTCGGAATAAGGGTTCGCGGCCCCGTCGGCGCTGAGTTCACATACGCCGTCCACAGAGCAGCGCGTCAAAACAATTTCGTCCTCATAGATCTCGCAAATCGTACAGGTCAGCGTATCTGCCGCGCCGCTGTCGCTGAAATAGCCCAGGTAGCCGGCGTTCAGATAGGTGAAGTTCAGCGTCTCCACAGAAAACGTGTCCGTAGCCACAGCGCCCTCCGAAAAGGCGGGGAGCAGAAGCGAATCTCCTACCGCTCTGTAAACGCAGCTGCCGCCCATATAGCTGTCCCATCCCTTGGAGTGGTTGTGTCCAAAGAGATAAATACAGTCCAGCTCCGTTGCGGCGTCGTTGACCACGTTGAAGATGTAGGACGAATACAGATTGTCACCAGTGCCTTGCTGCGAACTGGTTCGGCCCGAATAGTGCAGCGGAACATGACCGGCGATGATCACCGGGCGCGTCTCGCCGTCGGCGATCAGTTCGTCGAAACACGCCTCCATCTCCGCGGCGGCGTTTTGGACCGTCTCCTCCAGCCCCAGCGCGCCCTGCTTCCAGGGGAAGTCATATTGCGTATCCAGCACATAGACGAGGTAGTCCTCGTATTCATATAGCCCGGTCTCATTGAGGGACTCCGTCAGCGCGTCGTGGTTCCCCTGGACAAAGACCATATCCTCCGCATCCCAGTCGGGATCATAAGCGGTGAAAATGCTCTTGATTTCCGCGATGGACTCCTCCGGGCTTGCCTCGTAATTGCTCAGACCCTTCAAATAGGTGTAATCTCCGCAGAGGATCGCGTTGTCCAGCTGGTACCCGGCGCTGCTGACCGCGTCCAGGAGGGAGGACAGCGTTTCAGCCGGTTGGGGCCAGCCCTCCTTGTACTGATAATCGGAGGCGAAAAACAGCGTGGCAAGCAGCTCTGGCTCTGCCTCCACCTCGGCGCTGCTCTCCGCGCTCATCGTTTCTGCTTCCGCCTCGACGCTGCTCTCCGCGCTCACCGGTTCGGTTTCCGCCGAGGAGGACGGCTCCGCAGGCGCGGAGGCGCTTGTGGACCCTTCCGCGCCAGAAAAGCTCTCCGCCCCGCCGCGGCTGGCGGTATTTGAGGCGCAGGCGGTCAAAAGAAGCATTCCCGCCAGCAGCAGCGCGCAAATCTGCGTTCCTTTTCTTTTCATTTTCACTCCATCTCCTGATCTGTCGGCTCTCACAGCGCCGACTCGTATCCGTATTGTTTGTAAGGGAACCTTTGATTCCATGGTCCTGGTGGAACCCTTGCTCAGGCTTTACTATAACAGAATTTTTGGGGGGTCGCAACGTCTCCGGGGAAATTCGCCACTTTTTCTGTGGATTCGCCGGTCGTGCTTTGCAATGTGCCATGCGCCAGTTCGCTGCCTGCAATGAGGCCGGAGCGAAAGGGACAGCGCAGCGTTCTGCGCCCCGCCGTCCGCGCAAAACGGGGCGTCGGCGGCGAGACGCACGAAACCGAGCGGAACAGACGGCGTTTCCCGCCTCCAATTCGTCAGGTTTTTCTGTCAAGTGGCTGGAAATTTGCCGTGGCTTCGATTATACTATAAAATACAGAAATAAATCCGCCCGTATCGTCCCGGGCGTCAGTTGTATCGAGGTAACCGCTATGTTAAAAATCGGAACCGTTGGAACCGGTGCGATCACCGAGCAAATGCTCCGCGCCATGGCCCAGGTGGAGGGCGTGGAGTGCGCCGCCATCTGCTCCCGCAGCCAGGAGCGGGCCACCCAGTTCGCCCAGATCCACCAGATCCCTCTGGCCTTCGACTCCCTGGCGGAGATGGTCAAGAGCAGCGACATCAACACCGTCTATCTGGCCTCCCCCAACAGCCTCCACGCCGCCAAGGCCCTCCAGGCCATCGCGGCGGGGAAGCACGTCATCTGCGAAAAACCCCTGGCCACCACCGCCGCCCAGGCCAAAGAGGTGTTCCAGGCCGCCCGGGCCAAGGGCGTCTTTGTGTTCGAGGCTGTCTCCACCCTGTATATGCCCAACTTCCTGCGCTGCGCGGAGTTGGTGCAGCAAGTGGGGCAGGTGAAGAACGTGGTGTGCAGCTACACCCAGCGCTCCAGCCGCTACAGCGCCTACCTGCGGGGGGAGCATATCAACGCCTTCGACCCGGAGATGGAGGGCGGCGCGCTGAACGACCTGGGGGTCTACGCCGTCCACGCGGTGGTGTGGCTGCTGGGCCGCCCCCACGGCGTCACCTATTTTCCCATCCGGGGCAAGAACGGGGTGGACGTGTCCGGAATGTTGACGCTGGATTATCCCGACCTGAAAGTGGAGATCTTCTGCGCCAAGAACTGCGCCCGGGGCAGCAGCTTCCTGCTCCAGGGCACCGCCGCCACCCTGCGGGTGGACGGCCCGCTGAACACCTTCGGCCAGTGCTCGCTGGATACGGCGGGGCGGAGCCAGCCCTTCCAGCTCCAGGACAACGACAGACGCCTGACCTACGAGATGGCCGCCTTCCGGGAGGCCATCGACGGCGGGGATAAGGAGCTGTTTGAGCAAATGGCGGTCCAGAGCATCGAGGTGTCCTCCGTGCTGGAGCTGGCCCATAAGAATTGCCGGTAAGTGGTCGTACACCACGTTCGTCTTTCCTGCCGTGTGTGTAGGGGCGACGCTTGCCGTCAAGCGGCACTTCTACCCTCAAGGGGTACTTCTGAAGCTGCACTTCTCCCTGCGCTGCGCTCCCTGCCGCCGCCCGGAAACAGAACGCGAAACCCGCGGGCGGCCACGGGCCGCCCCTACACGGCGTACAGCAATTTCAAGGCAATCAAATACCCAAAAAGGAACCTCTGGCGTGGCGCCAGAGGTTCCTTTTTTACGGCTTTGAGCAGTTTTCAGCGGTCTTTTCAGGGGAAACAGGGCGGAAAACCCGCTCATTGCAAATTGCACATTGCGAATTGCTAATTGGACTTCCCCTTCCGCAGAGCGGCGCGGATGCTCCCCTGGGGGTCCTTGACCAGCAGGATGACCAGCCAGACCACCAGCCCCAGCGCCACCACGGACAGGCCCAGATAGGCGTCGTTGACCATGTCCGCCAGGGCGGGGGCGAAGTAGTCCGCGCCCAGCTCCATGTACTCAAAGATGGCGTCGGCCAGCCACATCAGCGCCGCGCCCCAATAGAGAAAGCACAGCGGTGCCAGGTTCCAGCGGCCGTCCGTCTGGCCGTACCACTTGACCGTGGCGAAAACCGCCGCAAAGACGGTGATGAGCAGGGTCATGGGCGCTTACCGGGCCAGTTCTGCCCCGGCGGAGCGCTTCATCAGCAGCGTGGCGCAGGCCACCAGCACGCCCCAGACGGCGGTGACGATGACCGCCATGGTGACGCCCACCGTGGCCATCTCGTGGAACATTTCCACCATGTCCGCCGGGTTGGACGCCGCAGTCAGGAACGGGAACCAGGGAGTGACCTCTCCGTGCCAGACGTGCTCAAAGGCCAGCAGCAGCACGCCGCCCCAGAGCAGATAGGTCAACCACTTGAGCTTCCGGCTCCAAGGCAGGGGATTTTCCTCCGCCAGGGCGGCGGTGTGGTCGCCGGACAGGGTCAGGCGCTGGGCCTTCTTCTGCTCGGCCAGCTCCAGGCCGTGGGCGGCGATGGTGACGACAGCGGCCTCCGCTGCGGGAACTAAAAAGCAAGCCATAGTTTGTACCTCCAATTTAGGTTCAGATTTTACCTTCTATATTATATCGGAAAACCAAACGGACGCGCAACCCCCCGCCAGGGATAAAACAATTTGCAATTTGCAATGAGCAATGTGCAATGGCGGGTTTGCGGCCCTGGCCGTCCTGCGGGAACGCCGCCGCGCAAAAAGCAAACCCGGGACAGACGAGGTCGGTTCGTCTGTCCCGGGCGTTGGTTGTGGAG
Organism: Clostridiales bacterium; assembly: GCA_021205205.1. GTDB lineage: Bacteria > Bacillota > Clostridia > Oscillospirales > Oscillospiraceae > Onthomonas. Next base: position 34,112 of record JAJPXY010000145.1, on the reverse strand, counting down.
AAGGGCGTGTCCCCGCAAAGCTGAGAGGCCGATGAAATGGGGCAGCCTTCGCGCCGTCAGGGCTGGCTGCTGCCGTCCCACCACAGCACCTGGTCGTGTTCCGGGCTCCGCTGCACGTCGATGATGCGCTGGTTGGCGCTGCCCCGGAACCGGAGGTTCAGGTCTTTCTGGTCCAGGATGAACTCCCCGTCCACCAGCACGTCCAGGAGGCTGAGCATCTCCTTCGTCACGGCCCAGTCCCCCAGCTGGCCGGTGAGCATATCCAGCTCGTAGTTGTAGCCGGAGTAGCACCACACGGTCTTGTCCGGGAACCGTTCCCGGAACCGGCGCAGCAGGGGCAGCAGCGCCTTCTGGTTGGCCGGTTCAAATGGTTCGCCCCCCAGCAGGGACAGCCCCCGGATGTAGGGCTTGTCGCAGGCGTCCAAAATCTCCCGCTCCGTCTCGGCGGTGTAGGGCTGGCCGTAGTGGAAATCCCAGGTCTCCGGGTTGAAGCAGCCCTCGCAGTGGTGGGTGCAGCCGGACACAAAGAGGGAGACCCGCACACCGGGGCCGTTGGCGATGTCGTGGGTTTTGATGGCGGCGTAGTTCATGGATGTCTCCCCTCTTTACAATTAGCAATTTGCAATTAGCAATTAGCAATGAACTGCTGCCCTGGCATGGTTTTTTATGGTTTGCGTCCGCAATCTCCGTGTGCTGTGCAATGCGCAATGGCCGGGTTTCCCCCATAATTGCACATTGCACATTGCTAATTGCACATTAAACTCACAGGTGCAGCACTCTGGCCTTGATCTCCTTGGTCTTGCCCACGTTCCAGAAGTTCTCCCCCAGGTAGCCGCAGGTCCGGCGCACCACGTTCATCTTGTGGCAGTCCCGGTTGCCGCAGCAGGGGCACTCCCACTCCAGCTTGTCGTTGATGGTCATTTCCCCATCGTAGCCGCACACCTGGCAGTAGTCGCTCTTGGTGTTGAACTCGGCGTACTGGATGTTGTCGTAGATGAAGCGGACCACGTCCTCCATGGCGGTCAGGTTGTGGCGCATATTGGGCACCTCCACGTAGCTGATGCAGCCGCCCAGGGAGATGGCCTGGAACTCGGCCTCCAGCTGGAACTTGGAGAAGGCGTCGATCGGCTCCCGCACGTCCACATGGTAGGAGTTGGTGTAATAGCCCTTGTCGGTGACGTTCTTCACGGTGCCGTAGCGCTTGCGGTCGATCTCCGCAAAGCGGTAGCACAGGCTCTCGGCGGGGGTGCCGTAGAGGGCGAAGCCGATGTTGGTCTCGGCCTTCCACCGCTGGACGGTGGACTGCATATGCCGCATGACCTGGAGGGCGAAGTCGTGGCCCTCGCCGGAGGTGTGGCTGTGGCCGGTCATCAGGTAGGTCAGCTCATACAGGCCGATGTAGCCCAGGGAGATGGAGGAGTAGCCGCCGTAGAGCAGGTCCTTGATGGACTGGCCCTTTTCCAGCCGGGCGATGGCGCCGTATTGCCAGTGGATGGGGCTGGAGTCGGAGGTGACGTTCTTCAGGGCGTTGTGGCGGCACATCAGCGCCTCCTTGCACAGCTCCAGCCGCCGGTCAAATTCGGGCCAGAACTTGTCCATGTTGCCCCGGACCTCCAGGCCCACCTGGGGCAGGTTGATGGAGACCACGCCCTGGTTGAAGCGGCCCTCGAACTGGTACTCGCCCTTGTCGTTCTTCCAGGGGGCCAGGAAGGAGCGGCAGCCCATGGGGGAGAACACGTTGCCCTCGTAGTTCTCCCGCATCTTCTTGGCGGAGATATAGTCGGGGTACATCCGCTTGGCGGAGCAGCGGACGGCCAGGTGGGTCAGGTAGTCGTATTTGCCGCCGGTGAGGTTGTTGTTCTCGTCCAGCACGTAGACCAGCTTGGGGAAGGCGGGGGTGACGTAGACGCCGCTCTCGTTCTTGATGCCCTCCAGCCGCTGGCGGAGGATCTCCTCGATGATCATGGCGTTTTCCTCTTCATAGGGGTCGTTGTCCCGGATGTAGAGGAACAGGGTGACGAAGGGGGACTGGCCGTTGGTGGTCATCAGGGTGTTGATCTGGTACTGGATGGTCTGCACGCCGTTGGAAAGCTCGGTGCGCACCCGCTCGTCCACCAGCCGATCCAGCACGTCGGCGGGCAGGTCGCCGCCCACGGCGTTCAAAATCTTTTTGCGGAACTTGTCCCGGCTGCGGCGCAGGTACTTGCCCAGGTGGCTGACGTCCACGCTCTGGCCGCCGTACTGGTTGGAGGCCACGCAGGCGATGATCTGGGTGGTGACGGTGCAGGCCACCTGGAAGCTCTTGGGGCTTTCGATGAGCTTGCCGTTCATCATGGTGCCGTTGTCCAGCATATCGCCGATGTTGATGAGGCAGCAGTTGAAGATGGGCTGGACGAAATAGTCCGCGTCGTGGAAGTGGAGCACGCCCTCGTCGTGGGCCTTGGAAATCTTATCCGGCAGCAGCAGGCGGCGGGTCAGGTCCCGGCTGACGATACCGGCGATGTAGTCCCGCTGGGTGGAGGCCACGCTGGTGTCCTTGTTGGAGTTCTCCTCCGCCATCTCCTTGTTGGTGCCCTCCAGCAGCTTGAGGATGTCGTTGTCAGTGGTGTTCTGCTTCCGGGCCAGGGAGCGCTGATAGCGGTAGATGATGTAGGCCTTGGTCAGGGGATAGGTGCCGATTTTGACCAGCTGGTTCTCCACCATGTCCTGGATGTCCTCCACCATCAGCCGGGGCCGGTCCACGGCGGCCACGTAGTCCGCGATGGACTCAATCTCCGCGTTGGTGATACGGTCCTCCGGGGCGACGGCGGCGTTGGCCTTCTGGACGGCGACGATGATTTTTGTGCGGTCGAAATCGACGGTGGAGCCGTCTCGCTTGATAACTTTCATGTTCCTTCCTCCTTGGGGTGTGCGCAGGGTGTGTGCGAAAAGGGTGAACGGGTCTCTTTTCCTCCGTTTTGATGTCGCCGCCCCTACAGAAAGGGCCGTAACCGTTGGAAGCAACACTGAGAAATACGGATGCAAAGAGACGACGATAAGGGCAAATGGAAAGACCGACGCGCGCCAGACCAACCGCCAGTTTTTCAGCAGGCGGGGCTGTGCGTGCGGTGAACGGTTCTGTTTTTGAGCGGTGGACGACCGGCGACTGCGGCAAACAGGCCGCGCCGGTGGGTGGCTTTCAGCATACCAGATTCCAAGCCGAAAATCAATATCTTGCGGTGTAGAAAATCCGCCCCCACTACATCGTGCGGCGGGCGAAATTCTACGTTTTGCACAAACGGCCCCCAAAAAGAAAAATTTCAACCGGAATGGCGGTGGACAGGCAACCTTTTTCCCCCTCCGGCATAGGCTGGAGACGGGAAGTGACAGCGAATGGGAAAAAAGAGCGTTGGGACTTTATGGACGCCGCGGCGGAGGCGTTGGAACTTCCGGCGGATGTTGTGGCGGGCGCGCCCCTCATCGAGCTGGTGGGCAAACGGGAACTTCGCATGGAAAATCACCGGGGCATCCTGTCCTACGACCCGGAGGAGATCAGCATCAGCGGCGGACGGCTGCTGGTGCGGGTCCGGGGGGAGGGATTGGCCCTGGGGGCCATGAGCGGGGAGTCCCTGCTCATCACGGGAACCATCCGCAGCGTGGAACTGGAGTAGCCAGGCGGCGGGGGAAAGGCGGGCAAAACGTGGGGAAAATCATTCATTTCATCGCCGGTTCGGTGCAAATTCGCCTGGAAGGGCCGTTCCCGGAGCGGTTCCTGAACCTGTGCGGCACGGAGCGCGTCCCCTTCTGGGACGTGGAGCGGGAGGGCGCGCAGGTCCTCCGGGTCACGCTGCCCGCCTGGCGTCTCCGGCGGGCCAGGGCGCTGGCGGAGCGGGCCATGTGTCGGCTGGAGGTGGAGCGGGGCGAAGGACTGCACGCTTTTCTGCGCCGGTTCCGGCGGCGGTACGCTCTGGCGGCGGGGCTGGCGTTCGCACTTTTTTGCGCTGTCACCCTGTCCCAGTTCGTTTGGGTCATTGAGGTGACGGGAAATACCGCCGTCTCAAATTCCGTCATTTTGACCGAATTGGAATCCTTAGGATTCGGAATTGGCAGCTACGGCCCCGGCGTGGACTGCCGCGCCCTGTCCAACCAGGCCCTGCTGGACCTGCGGGAGCTGAGCTTTTTGTCCGTCAACATCAGCGGCGTCTACGCCCAGGTGGTGGTGCGGGAGGCCGCCCCCGCCCCGGAGATTGAGAGCGACGCGGCGGCGGACATTGTGGCCGCCGTGGACGGGGTGGTGGTGGACGCGGACACGGTGGCCGGGCGGAGCCAGGTGGCCGAGGGCCAGGCGGTGCTGGCGGGGGAGATTCTCATCTCCGGGTTGGCGACCTACGAGAGCGGCGACGGCAGCGGCACGGTGCTGTCCTCCCGGGAGGTCCGGGCGGAGGGAGAGGTCTGGGCGCTGACCAACCGCACCCTCCGCGCCGCCACCCCCCTGACGGCGCAGACCCGGACAACGGAGGAGACGCGGACCCTGTATTCGTTAAAAATTTTGAAACACCCCATCAAATTTTATCAAAACAGTAGCATTTCCGGTTTGACCTGTGGTAAAATAAAAAAAGTTTACGCCCTGACCCTGCCGGGCGGGACGGTTTTGCCCCTGGCGTGGGAGGTTTTGACCGTCACTACCAGTGAGTCGGCCGCCGCCAGCGTGAACCGCGCCAGCGCCGAGGACTATCTGACCGGGGTGCTGGAGGCGAAGCTCTCCGCCCTGCTGGGGGAGGAGGGCCAGGACCTCTCCCACGCGCTGACCTTCGCGGAGGGGGACGGCGTGCTGACCGGCACGCTGCGGGCCTCGTGTCTGGAGCAGATCGGCAGAACGGTGGAGCTGGGCGATAACAATTAGCAATTAGCAATTTGCAATGTGCAATTATGGGAAACCGGAGGCGTTGTTGCCGCCTTGCGGCGAGGGGGCGTTGTACCTTGCTCCCTGGCAAATCTTTTTCCCGGCAAGTACTCCAACCCTCCTGTTGGGGCGGCCCTTGGCCGCCCACTGCAACCAACTGCGAACCCGGGGCGCCCACGGGCCGCCCCTACACCTACGACAGCAAAAGAGAAACCGTGTGCCTATGGCAGAGGGGTTCCCACCACACCCACAGAGAGACTGGAGATGAACTCACATTGATCGAACAGCGCGTCAGCCTGGAACGGATGGAGGAAGCTGCCACCATCTTCGGCGCTTTTGATGAAAATATCCGCATCATCGAGCGGGAGCTGTCCGTCCGCATTTTGATTCGGGAGGAAGAGCTGAAAGTCAGCGGCGAGGCGGAGCAGGTGCTGCTGGCGGTAAAGACCATTCAGGGCCTGATGAGCCTCATCGCCCGGGGCGAGACGCTGAACGAGCAGAACATCCGCTACATGATTTCTCTGGCCCGGGCGGGCCAGGAGGAGCGCATCAACGACATGGCCAAGGACGTGGTCTGCGTCACCGCGGGCGGCAAGCCCATCAAGGCCAAGACCGTGGGACAGGCCCGGTATGTCAAGGACATCCAGACCCACACCGTCACCCTGGGGGTGGGGCCTGCCGGCACCGGCAAGACCTACCTGGCGGTGGCCGCGGCGGTGGCGGCCTTCAAGGCCCGGGAGGTCAACCGCATCATCCTGACCCGCCCGGCGGTGGAGGCCGGGGAGCGGCTGGGCTTCCTGCCCGGCGACCTCCAGAGCAAGGTGGACCCCTACCTGCGGCCCCTCTACGACGCGCTGTTCGAAATGCTGGGCAGCGAGACCTATGAGAAGTACGTGGAGCGGGGCAACATCGAGGTGGCCCCTCTGGCCTATATGCGGGGCCGGACGCTGGACGACTCGTTCATCATCCTGGACGAGGCCCAGAACACCTCCCGGGAGCAGATGAAGATGTTCCTGACCCGGCTGGGCTTTGGCTCCAAAATCGTCATCACCGGCGACATCACCCAAATCGACCTGCCGAAGGACCAAACCTCCGGCCTGAAGGAGGCCATGCGGGTGCTGAATGGGGTGGAGGACATCGCCATCCGCCGTCTGACCGGGGACGACGTGGTGCGCCACGCCCTGGTGCAACGCATCATTCAGGCTTACGAGGAGGACGAGCAGCGCCGGAACCCGCCCAAAAAGCACCCGGCGGACAAGCCCCACAGGGGAGGAAAGACGCCATGAACCACGAAATCATTTTGGAATCCGAGCTGGAGGAGCCGTTCCCCTACGCCGATTTGCTGGAGACCTGCATCTGCGCCGCCCTGGAGCAGGAGGGGGGCGCGGTGGGCTGCGAGGTGGACGTACTCATCACCGACGACGCGGGCATCCACGCAATCAACCGGGAGCAGCGGGGGGTGGACCGGCCCACCGATGTGCTGTCCTTCCCCATGTTCCAGCTGGAGCCGGGGGTCCCCCCCACGCCGGAGACGGCGGAGACCGACCCCGCCACCGGCCTGCTGCCCCTGGGGGACATGGTCATCTCCTACCAGCGGGCCGAGACCCAGGCGGCGGAGTACGGCCACAGCGTCCGGCGGGAACTGGGGTATCTGGCGGTCCACTCCGTCCTCCACCTGCTGGGCTATGACCACATGGACGGGGACGACGGCCCCATGAAGCGGCAGATGCGCGCCCGGGAAGAAACGATTATGAACGCGCTGGGAATTACTAGAGAATAAATTTGCAATGTGCAATTAGCAATTTGCAATGAACGGGTTTGCCGCCGTGTTCGTATAGCGGAAACACTGGTGGAAAACAGAACCGTTGGAAACCCCTCCGCCACCGCCCAAGGGCGGCGGCCCTCCTCCCCTTTCAGGGGAGGCAAGAGGGGTGGTCAATTACCGAAAGGCAGTTCTCTGTGGAAAACTTGTAGTATACCGGGCAAAGGTGCTGACAAAACAGCAAATACAACGTTCCCTCGCCGTCAGGCGACAACGATGCGTCCGATTTCCCCGTAATTGCACATTGCACATTGCTAATTGCTAATTATATTAAGAAGGAGCGAACCCATGAGCGAATTAGAACAAAACGAGAGCTTTGACTCCGTCAACGTCACCATCGAGGAAGTGGGCGAGGAGGAATCCCGCCCCATCGTGGAGACCACCACCGTCATCGACCAGCGGCTGGTCCATGTGCTGGCCAAAAGCGCCGCCCGCCGGGACCAAAAGAGCGAGAAGCGACGCCCCCTCTACACCGCCCTGGCCATCGTTATTCTGGTGCTGGCGGCGTACCTGGCTTACACCTACTTCATCACTAAGACCAATACCACCCGGGGGCCGGTGATGATCGCCATCATGGTCATTATGGCCATCACGCTGCTGCGGTATCTCCGCACCCCGCTGGTGGACACGATGGAGAAGCGGATGCAGCCCTACCTGGGCCAGGCGTGGCACTACGTCGTCTCCGACGACGGCATCACCCTGACCCTGAACGGCCAGGAGGCCCTGTTCAAGTGGGAGGAGATCACCGGCTGGTGGCTGGAGGACGGCTGCTACATGATGGAAGTCGCCGGTCAGGCCATCGTTTTTCGGCAGGACAGCCTGGACGAGGGCGAGGAGGAAGATTTGAAGGAACTGCTCTACGTCTATCTGGGCGACGCTATGACAATGAGCAATGAGCAATGAGCAATGTGCAATTATGTGGAAAACGGAGGCTGGCGGTTCCTTTTAAATGGCATCGTCTCCCACCGGCATTTCCACAGAACAACCACGGCTGCAAATCGGTTAATTGCTAATTGCAAATTGAAAAAGAGGTAACTATGAACATCAACTATTCCGGCATCATCACCATCGTGGGCCGTCCCAACGTGGGCAAGTCCACCCTGCTCAACGCCCTGGTGGGGGAAAAGGTGGCCATCGTCAGCCACAAGCCCCAGACCACCCGGAACCGCATCACCGGCATCGTCAACCGGGGGGACAAGCAGTATGTCTTTACCGACACACCCGGCCTCCACAAGGCCCGCAACCGGCTGGGGGAGTATATGGACGGCGTGGTCCGGGCCAGCATCGACTCCGTGGACGCGGCGGTGCTGGTGGTGGAGCCGGTGCCCGCCCCCGGCGAGCCGGAGCGGCAGCTGATGGAGCGCATCCGGGCGCTGAAGGTCCCCGCCGTGCTGGTCATCAACAAAATCGACCTGCTGGAGAACAAGGACAAGCTGCTGGAGGTCATCGCCGCCTACCAGGAGCAGTGCCGGTTCGAGGCCATCATCCCCCTCTCCGCCGCCAAAAAGGACGGTGTGGACGAGCTGCTGGACACCCTGGGGGGCCTGCTGCCCGAGGGGCCGCAGCTGTTCCCTGACGACATGGTCACCGACCAGCCGGAACGCCAGATGATGGCGGAGATTTTGCGGGAGAAGCTGCTGCTGCGGCTGAACAAGGAGATCCCCCACGGCACCGCCGTGGAGATCACCCGCTTCGCCGAGCGGGACGACGGCATCATCGACGTGGAGGCCACCATCTTCTGCGAAAAGGCCAGCCACAAGGGCATTATCATCGGCAAAAACGGGACCATGCTGAAAAGCATCTCCACCGCCGCCCGGCGGGACATGGAGCGCTTCATGGGGGCCAAGGTCTACCTCCAGACCTGGGTCAAGGTCAAGGAGAACTGGCAGGACAGCCTGACCGCCATCCACAACTTCGGCTACCGGGAGGATTGACCCAGCCCCACCGTTCATTTCCAGACATAAACCCCACAGAATCCTCACAGCCTAACTTCAACGGAGGATTCGACTATGACATCTGAACAGAGTTGGGCGCTCTTTTTCCGCACCGGCCTGCCGTAGGCTTACGTGCTGGCCAAGGCCGCCGAGAGAGGACGGGACCACCATGAACCTGACCACACAGGCCATCGTCCTGCGGGCGGTGAACTACAAGGAATCGGACAAAATTTTGACCCTGCTGACCCGTGACAGCGGCAAGCTGACCGCCACGGCCCGGGCCTGCCGCAAAAGCCGCAAACAGGGGGGCGGCGTCTCCGCCGCCGCCCAGCTGCTGGTCTGGTCCGACGTGGTGCTCAAGGAGTACCGGGGCCGCTGGACCCTCAGCGAGGCGGTGACGAACCGGGAGTTCCGGGGCGTCCGGGAGGACCTGGACAAAATGGTCCTCGGCTCCTACTTCGCGGAGGTGACGGAGCTGCTGACCCCGGAGGGGGTCCCCGCCCCGGAGCTGCTGGCGCTGCTGCTGAACAGCCTCTACGCCCTGGAGAGCCTGGAACGGCCCCTGCCGCTGGTCAAGGCGGCTTTCGAGCTGCGGGCCATGTGCCTGGCGGGGTACGCCCCCGCCCTGGACCGGTGCGCGGTCTGCGGCGCGGAGCAGCCGGAGGAACCTCGGTTCCACCTGCGGGAGGGCGTCCTCCACTGCCGGGGCTGCCGGGTGGGGGAGGGGATCTCCCTGCCCCTGGACGCCGGGAGCCTGGCCGCCATGCGGCACATCGTCTCCTGCCCCTCCAAGCGGCTGTTCTCCTTCCGGCTGGCCGGGCCGGGGGAAAAGCGGCTGGGGGACGCGGCGGAGGGGTTTCTGCTGACCCAGCTGGAGCGGGGGTTTCGTACATTGGATTTTTATAAACAGATTCATCATAATTAGCAATTAGCAGTGTGCAATGTGCAGTTATCGGGAAAACCAACGCTGGTGTTTCCCTAATGAAATGTATCGTTTTCCGCCAATGTTCCCGTGATACGAACACGGCTGCAAACCCGTTCATTGCTAATTGCTAAACTGGCTATTCCTTTGAATCAGCCTTTTCAGCAATTTCAGCGAGAAACCCCTCCGTCACGGCTTACGCCGTGCCACCTCCCCTTTCAGGGGAGGCAAGGGGGAAAGTGCTTGCCGTTTTGTTTGCTTTTTTTGCTTGACATGAGTGTTTTTTGAGATAAAATGAACCAAATAGAAAATACTTTCCCTTTAACAAATACCCTTTTGTAACTGACCACCCCTCTCGCCTCCCCTGAAAGGGGAGGGGGACCATGCGTTAGCATGGTGGAGGGGTTTCTCGCTGGAATCACAGACAAGGTCGGTTCAAAGGGATAACCAACAAATATAAATTAAAGGAACCCGACCATGACAGACTTATACGAAAAATCCATCCACACCCTGGAGCTGCCCCGGGTGCTGGAGCTGCTGGCGGAGCAGGCGGTCAGCGACGGCGCCAAGGCGCGCTGCCTGGCCCTGCGGCCCAACGGCGAGGAGGTGGAGGTGCTGCGCCGCCAGGCGGAGACCACCGCCGCGAGGGACATGATGGACCTCCACGGCAACCCGGCCCTGGCCAACCTGAAACCGGTGGACGCCACCCTCCAGCGGGCGGCGCTGGGGGGCGCGCTGAACAACCGGGAGCTGCTGGAGGTGGCGGCGGTGCTGCGCACCGCCCGGAACGTGGCCGCCTACAGCGGCTTCGGAGAGAAAAGCACCGTTTTGGACCCCTTGTTCCGCAGCCTGGTCCCCGACCAGGGGCTGGAGAACCGCATCACCGGGGCCATCCTCTCCGAGGAGGAGGTGGCAGACAGCGCCAGCCCCGCCCTGGCGGACATTCGCCGCCACATCCGCAGCGCCTCCGGCAAGGCCCGGGAGGTGTTGCAGCGGCTCATCTCCTCCTCCGCGTCCAAATATTTGCAGGAGGCCATTATCACCATCCGCAACGACCGCTTCGTGGTGCCGGTGAAGGCCGAGTGCCGGGGCAGCGTCCCAGGCCTCATCCACGACGTCTCCGCCTCCGGCTCCACCCTGTTCGTGGAACCCATGGCGGCGGTGCAGGCCAACAACGAGCTGCGGGAGCTGCTGAGCCGGGAGGAAAAAGAGGTGGCCCGGATTCTGGCGGAGCTTTCTGCCCTGGCCGCCCAGCGGCGGGAGGACATCCTGCTGGACTATGACCTGCTGCTCCAGCTGGATGTCATTTTCGCCCGGGGTAAGTTGTCCTACGCCATGAACGGGATGCCTCCTCGGCTGTCCCACAGCGGCGGGTTCCACTTCCGCAAGGCCCGACACCCCCTGCTGGACCCCAAAACGGCGGTGCCCATCGACCTGCGGCTGGGGGAGGACTTCGATACATTGGTCATCACCGGTCCCAACACCGGCGGCAAGACGGTGACGCTGAAAACCGCCGGGCTGCTGACCTTGATGGCCCAGTGCGGCCTGCACCTGCCCGTGGGGGACGACAGCAGCTTTTCCATCTTCCAGGCGGTGCTGGCGGACATCGGGGACGAGCAGTCCATCGAGCAGAGCCTTTCCACCTTTTCCTCCCACATCACCAACATCGTGGAGATTTTGGCTCAGGCGGGGGAGGACACCTTGATTCTCTTCGACGAGCTGGGGGCGGGCACCGACCCCATCGAGGGCGCGGCCCTGGCCGTGGCCATCATCGAGGAGGCCCGGAGCATCGGGGCGCGGGTGGCGGCCACCACCCACTACGCCGAGCTGAAGGTCTACGCCATGACCACCCCGGGGGTGGAGAATGCCTCCTGCGAGTTCAACGTGGAGACGTTACAGCCCACCTACCGGCTGCTCATCGGCGTCCCCGGCAAGTCCAACGCCTTCGCCATCTCCCGGCGGCTGGGCCTGCCGGAACACGTCATCGCCAACGCCTGGGGCCGCATTGACCGGCAGAACGTCCAGTTCGAGGACGTGCTGACCCGGCTGGAGCAGCAGCGCCAGGAGCTGGAGGACCAGCAGCGGGAGGCGGAAAAACTCCGCCGCCAGATGGAGCAGGACGCCGCCGCCTCCGCCGAGAGCCGCAGGGCCATCGAGGAGGAGCGCGCCAAGGTGGTGGACAAGGCCCGGGCTGAGGCCCAGCAGATTTTGGACGACGCCCGCAGCGCCTCCAACCGGGTGTTCCACGAGTTGGACGGCATGAAAAAACGCCAGAAGCAGGGCCAGGAGGCCGGGGACACCAACGCCCAGCGGGCCGAGCTGCGCCGCCAGCTGAACCAGGCCAGCCAGCGGGTGGGCCAGAGCCGCAGCCTGCCCCAGCCGGAGCCGTCCCGCCCTGCCCAGGCGGGGGACACGGTGGAGCTGCTCAGCCTGGGCACCCGCGCCCAGGTGCTCTCCGTGGGCAAGGACGGGGCCTTGCAGCTGAAAGCCGGCATTTTGACCATCTCCGCCACTCAGGACGAGGTGCGGGTGGTCTCCGCCGCCTCCGCCCAGCCCAAAAAGCAGCCGCCCCAGCGGAAATCCAACACCGCCCACCACCAGGTCACCCGCAGCAGCGTGGGCCAGGAGCTGGACATCCGGGGCATGACCTGCGACGAGGGCGTGGCCATGGTGGAGCGGTTTTTGGACAGCGCGGTGATGGCTCACCTGACCGGCGTCTCCATCATCCACGGCAAGGGCACCGGCGTGCTCCGTCAGGCGGTGCATCAGTACCTAAAAACCTGCAAGTACGTCAAGCGCTACCGGCTGGGCCGGTTCGGCGAGGGCGAGGACGGCGTCACGGTCGTCGAACTAAAATGACAGAAATCCTGCACATTCCGGGCTGCTTCCCGGCGTTCTTTGCGGATTCCGTTCTACTTTCTCGACAATGTGGCAACTTTCCCCCCAGGACGGAGGAAAGTTTGTTCAAAATGACATTGACGGCGGGAAATAAAATTTGCTATCATATACTTTAGTTACAACAGGAGAGCCTTTGGGGAGGAATCTTTCATGACTGTTAAAGAAGCGGTTGTCCAGAGTGAGGTTGGCCTGTATGCGCGTCCCGCCACGTTTTTCATCCAAAAAGCCAACGAATATGTCAGCTCCATCTGGGTGGAGGTAGAGGATAGCCGGGTAAATGCCAAGAGTCTGCTGGGGGTGCTGTCTATGGGCATCCTCCAGGGAACCGTTGTGAAACTGATGGCAGACGGTCCGGACGAGAAGGAGGCCATTGCCGGCCTGGTGGAAGTCCTGGCCTGCGATACCGTCAACTGATCTGTTTTAGGACAAAAATCAGCGCCGCAGGGTTTTGCGGCGCTTTTTTTGTTCGGAGGCGGCAATGACCAAGGAAGAATTGAAGGAAAAAGCCCACTCCCTCCCCCTCCAGCCAGGGGTCTATATCATGATGGACAAGGCGGGAGAGGTCATCTACGTGGGCAAATCCCGGGCGCTGAAAAACCGGGTCAGCCAATACTTTGCCGACCTGGCCAGCCACACGGGCAAGACCCGGGCCATGGTCAGTCAAATCGATCACTTCGACTATATCCTGGCCGACAGCGAGTTCGAGGCGCTGGTGCTGGAGAACTCCCTCATCAAGCGCCACAAGCCCAAGTACAACATCTTATTAAAGGACGACAAGGGCTACCCCTATATCCGCCTGTCCGTGAAGGACGAGTACCCCCGGTTCTCCCTGGCCTCCAAGGCTGTGGACGACGGGGCCAGGTACTTCGGTCCCTACGGCAGCCGGGGCAGCAGCTACGAGATCATCAAGACCGTCTCCGCCGCCCTGCGCCTGCCCACCTGCAAAAAGAAGTTCCCACGGGACATCGGCAAGGAGCGGCCCTGCCTGAACCACCACCTGGGCACCTGCGACGGCTGGTGCCAGCCGACGATGACCGCGGAGGAGTACCAGACCCGCATCCGCCAGGCCATCCGCTTGCTGGACGGCAAGTTCGCCCAGGTAGAGAAGGAATTAGAAGAAGAAATGCTCCAGGCTTCGGCGGAGCTGCGGTTCGAAAACGCCGCCGAGCTGAGGGACCGCCTCCAGGCCATCCAGCTGTTGGGCACCCGGCAGAAGGTGGTGGCCGGGGCGGGAGCCGACACCGACGTGGTGGGCTTCTATCGCGGCGAGGCCAAGAGCTGCTTCGTGGTGCTGCACTTCCTGGACGGGGCGCTGGCGGACCGGGACACCGAGCTGCTGCCCACCCCCATGGAGGAGGACGAGCAGGACGTGGTCTCCGCGCTGGTGAGCCAGTATTACGGCGACCGGGGCAACCTGCCCCGGCAGATCCTGCTGCCCTGCCAGGTGGAGGGCCGGGAGGCCCTCCAGCAACTGCTGACCCAGGCGGCGGGGCGCAAGGTGGAGCTGCTGGTGCCCCAGCGGGGAGATAAAGTGCGGCTGGTGGAGCTGGCGGGCAAAAACGCCGCAGACGAGGCCGAACGCGCCACCACCAAGGAGGAGCGGCAGAACCGCCTGATGGAGCTGCTGGGCAGCATGATGGGACTGGAAAACGTGCCCCACCGGTTCGAAGCCTACGACATCTCCAACACCGGCGCGGCGGACATCGTGGCCTCCATGACCGTCTTTGTGGACGGAAAGCCCCTGAAAAAGGACTATCGCCGGTTCCGGCTTAAGGACATGACCGCCCCCGACGACTACGCCTCCATGGAGCAGGTGCTGACCCGGCGGTTCCGCCGGTACCTGGACGGGGACGAGAAATTCAACACCCTGCCCGACGTGCTGCTGATGGACGGCGGCCTGGGCCAGGTCCACGCGGCGGAGGCGGTGCTGGAGACGATGGGGCTGACCGTCCCCGTGTTCGGCATGGTAAAGGACGGCCGCCACCGCACCCGCGCCCTGGTGGCGGGGGACGGCCGGGAGATCGGCATCCAGTCCAACCAGGCGATTTTTTCCATGATCGGCCGCATCCAGGAGGAGACCCACCGCTTCGCCATCACCTACCACCGGGAGAGCCACGCGAAGCATACTGTCTCCTCTGCGCTGGAGGCCATCCCCGGCGTGGGGGAGGCCCGACGCAAGGCGCTGATGAAGCAGTTCAAAAGCGTGAAGAACATCCGCGCCGCCAGCTACGATGAGCTGTGCCAGGCGGTGCCGAAAAACGCCGCGAAGGCGGTGTATACGCACTTCCACCCGGAAGAAGAGACTAATTAGCAATTAGCGTTTATAATTAGCAATTAGCAATGTGCAATGTGCAATTATGCGGAAACCGGACGCTAGGTGTTTGCTGAAAAAGCGCGGTTTTGCACGAATGTTTGTGTTGGGTTGAATTGTACACTGATTCATAATGCTGCGCGTCCAGCAAGTAACGCTCAACATTTTGGTTTGTGTCATTGCACATTGCTAATTGCACATTGCACATTGGATTAAGAGGAGGATTCGCCATGCGCGTCATCACCGGAACGGCCAGAGGCCGCCGCCTGGGCGAACTGCCCGGCATGGACACCCGCCCCACCACCGACCGGGTGAAGGAGGGGATGTTCAACATCATCCAATTCGACATCGAGGGCCGCCGTGTGCTGGACCTCTTCGGCGGCACCGGCCAGCTGGGCATCGAGTGCCTGAGCCGGGGGGCGGCGGAGTGTGTCTTTGTGGACCAGCGGAAGGACGCGGTGAAGCTCATCCGGGACAACCTGCGGGTCACCGGCTTCACCGACAAGGCCAAGGTGGTCCAGGGGGATTCCATCGGCTACCTCAGCACCGTCCGCCAGCCCTTCCACCTGGTGTTCTTGGACCCGCCCTATGACAGCGGATTGCTGGAATCTGCCCTGAAAAAGCTCGCTGCGATTGACATTTTGACGGATAATGGTATAATCATCTGTGAGAGCCGCGCAGAGGCCCAGCTGCCCGACCTGCCCGCCCCCTTTGTCAAGAGCAAGGATTACCGCTACGGCAAGATCAAGGTCACTCTCTACCGAAAGGAAGGCTGACGCCATGAGAACCGCCATCTATCCCGGCAGCTTCGACCCCGTCACCGTCGGCCATCTGGACATCATCCAGCGGGCGGCGGCCCAGTTCGACCGGCTGGTGGTCTGCGTGATGTATAACTCGGAAAAGCAGGGCCTGTTCACCACGGCGGAGCGGGTGGACCTGATTCGCCGGAGCCTGGACGGGCTGGACGGCGTGGAAAACGTGGAGGTAGATCACGCCGACGGTCTGCTGGTGGACTACGCTCGCAGCCGGAACGCCAGCTGCGTGGTCAAGGGCCTGCGGCGGGTGGCGGACTTCGAGGCGGAAATGCAGATGGCCGACCTGAACCGGCAGCTCGGCCCCGGGGTGGATACGCTGTTCCTGACAGCCCGGCCCGACCTGGCCTTTATCAGCTCCACCATCGTCAGGGAGCTGGCCCGGTACCGGGTGGACCTGGGGGGATACGTGGCCGGGAGCATTGCGGACGACGTGGCCGCGCGGATGCAGCAGCGGCTGGAAGAGAAATAAATGTGCAATCGTCAATGTGCAATTAGCAATTAGCAATGTGCAATGATAGGGAGACCGGACGCCGGGCGTTTGCTGTAAAAAGCGTGGTTCTGCACAAACGTTTGTGTAGGGGCGGGGGGGGCGGGCGCCCCCCGCCCCCCCCACCCCCCCCCCCGCGCCGCCCCGCGCCCCCCCCCCCCCGGGGGGGGCCGGGGGCCGCCCCTACAGACGTGTGGTAACAGTTTCAAGTAAAATCGATTCAGCCGAGCAAAAGCAATAACCGGATAACGGAAAACGCCTGTTGCTTTGCGAAGAAATCGTTTTCGACTGTGTTCCGGTGATACAGTTATGGCTGCAAACCCGGCCATTGCACATTGCAAATTGCGAATTAAAAAAAGGGGAGGGCACTGTTCATGGCAAATAAAGAAAAGGTCAACGAACTGCTGAACACGCTATACGAGATGATCGACGAGGCCAGAGGCGGCTTTGGCGGCACCTGCCGCATCGACCGGGACAAGGCGCTGGACATCCTGGACGAGGTGCGCCGGGTGTTCCCGGTGGAGATCGACGAGTCTCAGCGGATCATGGCCCAGCGGGCGGAATACCTGGCCAAGGCCGAGAAGGACGCGGACCGCATCCGCAAGCAGGCCGAGGAACAGGCCCGCCAGATGATCGACGAGAGCGAGATCCAGGCCCGGGTCAAGGCCAAGGCCACGGAGATCCTCCAGGAGACGGAGAAGCGGCGGGACGAGATGATCCACCAGGCGGAGACCGCCGCCAGCGAGGCCACCGCCCGGGCCGAGCAGCGCTCCACCGAGCTGCAGCAGGCGGCCAACAGCTACTGTGACGATGTGCTGCGCCGGACGGAGGAGGCTCTGAACGACGCCCTGGCCGAGGTGCAAAAGTCCCGCAGCCAGTTCCAGACCCTCTCCGGCAAGGACAAGGGCAGGAAAAAGACCGCCTACGACGCGGAAAAGGAATCCTGAGGCGACAGCCCCGAGGCCCGGCAGCGACAGAGAACGCTGCCGGGCCTTTTTGCCGCCTCTGGCCCTGAAAAATGGAGAAAAAAGGAACACTTTGCGGCGGAAAAGGGAGAAATGGAACGTTTTGCGGCGAAAACTGTCCCAAAGACGACAAAAAATTTCAGAAACCCCGCCGTCTCACGAAAAAAATATAAGAAAAAAAGACTTGCTATTTCCAAGGGGGTGAATTATACTATAAGGTACCGGTGGTAGTAAAGTGGCTCTTTGTGGAGCGATAAGCGGCAAAGTGGAGCGGAGGTGGCGCAGGTGACCGGGAAATCCGAGCATAACCTGGACAGCAAGGGCCGCCTCATTCTGCCCGTGCGGTTCCGCGCCGAACCGGGCGAGGCGTTCTATATCGCCGCCGGGTACCACAGGACCCAGGACGGGGATCTGATTCCCAACCTGACCCTCTACCCCATGGACGCATGGAACGACATCTGCGCCAAGTTCGCCGCCCTGCCGGAGGACGAGAGCAGCGTGGCGGAGGCGTTCTTCGCCTCGGCGGAGCGCTGCGAGCCGGACAGCCAATATCGCATCGTCATCCCCGGCTATTTGCGGGAATACGCCCAGCTGAAAAAGGCCGTGGTGCTCATCGGCTGCAACAACCGCGCCAAGCTGTGGGACGCCGGCCTGCTGGCCCAGACCGAGAGCATGAAGCTCAACGTCAACAACATCGCCCGGATGATGCAGTCCATCCGGGGCTGACATCACAACACCAAAACCGAAGGAGCTGTTCATGGAAGAACTGACCCACCGCCCGGTGCTGCTGGAGGAGTGCATCCGGGGCCTGCGCATCCGCCCGGAGGGCGTCTATATCGACGGGACCCTGGGCCGGGCAGGCCACAGCCGGGAGATCGCCAAACGGCTGGACGGGGGACGGCTCATCTGCATCGACCGGGACCAGGCGGCGCTGGACGCCGCCCAGGACGGCCTGGCCGATTATATGGACCGGGTCACCCTGGTCCACGACAACTTCACCAACATCCCCCAGGTGATGGACGAGCTGGGCCTCCCGGGGGCCGACGGGGTGTTGCTGGACCTGGGGGTGTCCTCCACCCAGCTGGACGACCCCAGCCGTGGCTTCTCCTATCGTTACAACGCGCCGCTGGATATGCGCATGGACCAGACCCAGCCGCTGACCACCGCCCAGGTGGTCAACGAGTGGCCGGAGCAGGAGCTGAGCTTTATCCTCTCCCGGTACGGGGAGGAGCGCTATGCCCGCTCCATCGCCGCCGCCATCGTCCGGCGGCGGGAGGAACGGCCCATCCTGGAGACGCTGGACTTGGTGGACGTCATCAAGTCCGCCATGCCCGCCGCCGCCCTGCGGGAGAAGCAGCACCCGGCCAAGCGGAGCTTCCAGGCCATCCGCATCGCCGTCAACGACGAGCTTGCCGCCTGCTCCCAGGCGGTGGACGCCATCATCCCCCGGCTGAACCCGGGCGGGCGGCTGTGCATCATCACCTTCCACTCCCTGGAGGACCGGCTGGTGAAAAACGGCTACCAGGCCCAGGCCAGAGGCTGCATCTGCCCGCCGGAGTTCCCGGTGTGCGTCTGCGGCAGGACCCCGGCCATCAAAATGACCCCCAAGAAGCCCATCCTCCCTTCGGCGGAGGAGATCAAGCAAAATCCCCGCGCCCGCAGCGCCAAGCTGCGCATCGCGGAAAAGATTTGAGAGCTATTAGCCGTTAGCTGTTGGCTGTTAGCTTGCAACATCTTACGAAACAGCTCAATTTCAACAAAGAGAGGTAGTTATCATGGCTGCACGACGCAAAAGACAGAACCCATTTCAGACGGCTATCAGCGGGAATGTGGCCTATGATGTCAACCCCCGCGGCAACGTCGCCTACGAGCCGGAGCAGGAGGAACGCCCCGAGCAACAGCGCATCTCCGACACCGGCCTCCAGCGGGCCAAGCAGACCCGCCGCCAGCCGGTAGAGCTGCGCAAACAGCAGCCCGTCTCCCTGACCGCTGTGGCCGGTTTCGTGCTGGTGGCCATGCTGGCGGTGGGCGTGCTGACCAGCTACATCCAGCTCAACAGCGTCTACGCCGAGACCGTCGCCGCCCAGACCACCCTGACCGAGCTGGAGACCGACTATTCCAAGCTGGCCGCCGAGGAGGAGGAGGTCTTTGACGCCGAGACCCTGCGCCAGGCGGCGGAGAAGGCCGGTCTGACCGAGCCAAGCGCCAGCCAGAAGGTCTACATCGAGTTCTCCTCTCCGGACAACACTGTGGTCTATGAGCAGCAGGAGCAGGCCACGGGCCTGCGAGGCTGCTGGCAGACGGTGGTCTCCTTCTTCGCCGGTCTGGGTGCATATTTCCGCTGAGTCCGGCATATCAATGCTTCGGGAACCTCTGATTAAATAACTCCCGGCGTCTGGACGGCATATTTCGTGCAACTCTTCGTTGCGAAATCTTGAAATCCACAAAGGATTCCTGCGATTTCGCGCCTCGATTTGCGCAAAATCTGCTCGCCCAGCCATCCAAGGCCATTTAATCAGAGCTTCCTTCGATGAGAACGTTCAGGAAAAACGGCCATAGCCATAAGAAACAACAGAGGGCGTAAGAAGAGTCAATTCTTGCGCCCTTCTTCGCCGACCAGGGGGTGGAGCAGATGAACCGCCAAAAGCGAAAAAAGAACAGCAGCCGCTCGGCCAACCGCCGTATCTTCCGCAGGACGGTGTTCCTGCTGGCCCTCTGCGGCGTCATGATGTTTATCCCCATCGTCTACAAGCTCTGGTACTGGCAGATCAGCCGCCACGACGAGGTAGAGCAGAAGGCGGTGGATCAGCAGACCAGCGAGCTGTCCGTCTCCGCCCTGCGGGGCACCATCTACGACTCCGAGGGCAACGTGCTGGCCATCAGCGCCAGCGCCTACGACGTGATTTTGTCCCCCAAGGCCATCAACGACAAGCAGCAGGCGCTGGACGCCGCCGCCGCGGAAGCGGAGGAGAAGGGCGAGGACCCCGGCGAGGTCCTGGACGTAGTGGAAACCATTGCCACTGGTCTGGCAGAGATACTGGACGGCGTGGAGGCCGACAGCATCCGGGAGAAATGCCAGGACACCGCCAGCCAGTATAAGAAAATCGCCACCAAGCTGGACGCCACCACGGAGGAGGCGGTGCGGGCGTTCATCGACGAATACGGCCTCACCGGCTGCGTCTACCTGACCCCCAACTCCAAGCGGTACTACCCCTATTCCACCCTGGCCGCCCAGATCATCGGCTTCACCAACGACAACGGCGGCGCCTACGGCATCGAGGCGGAGCTGGACGACGAGCTGTCCGGCACCGCCGGGCTGCTGGTCACGGCCCAGAACGCCAGCGGCACCGACCTGCTGAACTTCTACCAAGAGTATTACGACGCGGAGAGCGGCAGCACCGTCACCCTGACCCTGTCCACCGAGATCCAGAAGCTGTGCGAGGAGGCTCTGGCGGACGGCATTGAGAAATATGACGTGCAGAACGGCGGCTTTATCATCGTCATGGACTGCGACAGCGGCGCCATTCTGGGCATGGCCAGCCGCCCCACCTACGACCTGAACAGCTACAGCACCATCATCGACACGGTGCTCCAGGAGGAGGTGGAGTCCGGGGCCACCAGCGAGGCGGACGCCCTCAGCGAGATGTGGAGCAACAAGGCGCTGAACTACACCTATGAGCCGGGTTCCGCCTTCAAGTCGCTGGTGCTGGCCGCCGCCTTACAGGAAGGGGTCGTGGACGAGAACACCACCTTTAACTGCACTGGCTCCGTCACAGTCTCCAACTGGACCATTCGCTGCTCCGACCGCTCCGGCCACGGCCACCAGACCCTGGCGGAGGCGGTGGGCAACTCCTGCAACCCCGCCTTCATCTCCATCGGCCAGAGCCTGGGGGCGGAGACCTTCTACTCCTACATGGAGCGGTTCGGCCTGATGGAGTCCACCGGCATCGACCTGCCCGGCGAAAGCTCCAACGTCATCTGGGACCTGTCCAGCTTCGGCATCACCGAGCTGGCCACCGCCTCCTTCGGTCAGCGGTTCACCGTCACCCCCATCAGCCTCATCACCGCCATCAACGCGGTGGTCAACGGCGGCTACCTCTACACCCCCCATGTGGTGCAGAGCATTGTGGACTCCGGCGGCGACACCACCTATGAGGCGGACACCACCCCCGTCCGCCAGGTCATCAGCGAGGAGACCTCCCAGCGCTGCGCCACCATTTTGGAGGGGGTCGTCACCAGCTTCACCGGGCGCAACGCCTATATGTCCGGCTACCGCATCGGCGGCAAGACCGGCACCTCCCAGACCTTGAACGACGATGAATACGTCGTCTCCTTCGTGGGCTTCGCCCCGGCGGACGACCCGGAGATCATCGTGCTGGTGGCCTTCGATTCCCCCCAGGTGGACGCGGCGGGCAGCAACTACTCCACCACCGGCTACTACATCTCCGGCGGCAACATGGCCGCGCCGGTGGCGGGCCAGCTCATCGCCGACACCCTGGACTATCTGGGTTACGAAAAGCAGTACACCGACGACGACCTCTCCGGCGTCAGCGTCTCCATGCCCGCCCTGGCGGGCCTCAGCGAGAGCGAGGCGGCGGAGGCGCTGGAGGCCAAGGACCTGACCTACCGGGTGGTGGGCGACGGCGAGACCGTCACCGACCAGTGTCCCGCGTCCGGGTCCGCCCTGCCCAGTGGCAGCGAGGTCATCCTCTATATGGGGGAGGAGGCCCCCGACGACACCGTCACCGTGCCGGACCTGATCGGCATGACGGTGGACCAGGCAAAGGAGGCGCTGAGCGAGCTGGACCTCTATATGACGGCCACCGGCTCCTCCAGCTACTACAACAGCACCACGCTGGCCTACAGCCAGAGCACCGCCGCCGGGACCGAGGTGGAGCGGGGCAGCGTCATTACGGTGAACTTCGCCGACAGCGCCGCGGCCGACTACACAGGACAGGAAATTGATGATTAGTCCAAGAATCCCGCTGACGGCGGTGATCGGCGGGGCAGGCAAGACCTGCACGGCGCATCTGGTGCGTCGGATGCTGGAGGACGGCGCGGGCCAGACCACCGGCCTCATCACCACGCGGCACAGCTACGTCCGGGACCAGGTGCTGCCGCCCCCGGCGTGGCCGGGGTGGGAGCGGCAGCTGCCCGACCTCCTGGACCGGATGGCCGACGCCGGGTGTGACCGGGCGGTGTTCACCATGACCGTCCCCATGCTGGCGGCGGGGCTGGCCAAAGACCTGCCCCTGGAGCTGGCGGTGGTCACCAGCCTGCAAAACAGCCGGGAGGCCGAGTTGGTGTGCCAGAATCTGGAGGGACGGTGCGGCGCGCTGGTGTGCAGCGTTGACGACGGCGACGTGCGCCGTCTGGCGGAGCTGTGGCCGGGGAAAAAGCGCACCTACGCCGAGAAGCGGGGGGAGGCCGACGTGAACGGCCGCAACCTGCGGCTGCTGCGGGACCGCATCGAGTTCGAGGCCCTGACCGACCAGGGCATCTCCCGGGTGCGGCTGCCCGTCCCCGGCGGCTTCGGCCTGTACCACAGCCTGGCTGCCCTGGCGGTGGGGCAGCTGTGGGAGGTCCCGCTGGAGCGGATGGTGGAGGTGCTGGGCCACGCCGGAGGCGTGCCGGGCCGCATGGAGCTGCACGAGCTGACGGGCGGCGTCGCCGCCCTCATCGACAGCGCAACCACCCCGGAGCAGTTGGAGAACCTGCTGCTCACCGCCCGAGCCATGGCCCAGGGGCGGCTGCTGCTGGTCTGCGGCGCGCCGGGCGACCGGGACCGGAGCCGCCGGGCGCAGATCGGCTCGGTCATCTCCCGCATGGCGGGCCGGGTCTACCTGACCGCCGACGACCCCCGCACCGAGCCGGTGGAGGACATCTGCCGGGACATCCGCGCCGGAATGCAGGGCCGGAAGGGGACGCTGGTCCCGGATCGGGCCAAAGCCATCCGCCGGGCGGTGAGCGTGGCGGAGCCGGGAGATTTGGTCATCCTTGCCGGGCGGGGCGACCGCACCACCATGTTGGTGGGCTGGGAGGAAGTGCCCTTCGACGAGCGGGATATTTTGAAGGAATTTCAAACAGGGGGATAAATGCCGCTGTTTTCCGTATAAAATAGAAAGAAACAAGGCTCCCCCACGAGCGGAGCCGAAGGAGCGAAAGATGAGAGCGATTATCAGTTTCGTTGTGGCCTTTGCCGCCACAGTCCTCATTGGCCATTTTCTGATTCCCTGGCTCCGCGCCCTGAAGGCGGGCCAGACCATCAAGGAGATCGGCCCCAAGTGGCATATGTCCAAGCAGGGCACCCCCACCATGGGGGGCCTGATGTTCATCGCGGGTAGCTTCCTGGCCCTGGTGGCGCTGGGGTGGAGCGACTTCGCCCGCGGCGACTTCGGCGCGCTGATCGTGTTCTGCTTCGCCCTGGTGTTCGGCGTCATCGGCTTCATCGACGACTACAAAAAGGTCCGCTACCACCAGAACGAGGGTCTGACCGCCGCGCAAAAGTTCCTGCTCCAGCTGGTGGCGGCCATCGTGTTCACCCTGCTGCTGCGGAACACGGGGTATCTGAACCCCGACCTCTATATCCCCTTCGCCAACGTGACGGTGGAGATCCCCTGGGCGGTGTACATGGTCTTTGCCGCCTTCGTCATGGTGGGGACGGTGAACGCCGTCAACATCACCGACGGCGTGGACGGCCTTGCCACCGGCGTGACCATCCCGGTGATGGTGTTCTACCTGGCCACGGCGCTGCTGTGGGACTATACCGAGCTGGGCGTCCTCAGCGCTGCCATGCTGGGCGGACTGCTGGGGTTCCTGGTCTATAACTTCCACCCCGCCAAGGTGTTCATGGGGGACACCGGCTCCCTGTTCCTGGGGGGCATGGTCTGCGGGCTGGCCTTCGCGCTGGATATGCCGCTGATTTTGATTTTGGTGGGCATTATCTATATCGCGGAGACCGCCTCGGACATCATCCAGGTGACGTATTTCAAGCTGACCCACGGCAAGCGCATTTTCCGCATGGCCCCCCTGCACCACCACTTCGAGATGGGCGGCTGGAGCGAATACAAGCTGTTCGCCGTGTTCACCGGTATCACCGCCGCGGCCTGCGTGCTGGCGTATCTGGGCGTGATGGGACGGTAAGGGAGCTATTAGCCGTTAGTCAGGCACTACAAACCAAAAGCGCAGAGCAAACAGTTCAGCACCACCAAGCTAACAGCCAAGAGCTAACAGCTATCAAACGAAAGGAGGGGCAATATGGCAGTCAAGTCTTGCCGGCGGGGCCTGAAAAGCTATCAGCAGCTGGCAAAAGGCCCCATCGACCTGCCCTTCCTGATGCTGGTGCTGCTGCTGCTGGGCATTGGCCTGGTGATGCTGCTGTCGGCCTCGTCCTACTCCGCCCTCTATGACAAGGCGGCGGGGTATAACGCCTCTACTGGCACCCTGGGCGACCCCTATTATTACTTCAAGCGGCAGGCGATTTTCGCCGTGCTGGGCGTTGTGGCCATGCTGTTGGTTTCCCGGCTGAATTACCAATATCTCCGCGCCCTGTCGGTGCCGGTGCTGCTGATAGCCATCGTGTTGCTGATTTTGGTGCTGACGCCTCTGGGTGTCTCGCAGAACAACTCCACCCGCTGGCTGCGGATGTTCCTGTTCTTCGGGCCGACCTACCAGCCCTCGGAGGTCGCCAAGCTGGGCGTGGTGCTGTTTTTCTCGGCGCGGCTATCCAAGCGGCGGCAGGGTTCGCCGGAGTTCTCCCGGCGGCTGCCCCAGCCCTGGGAGCGGCTGCGCTACTTTGTCTACTGGAGCAACCTGATCGAGCTGTTCCCCTACATCCTCATCCTGGGACTCATCGGCCTCCTGATGCTACAGGAGCCCCATATGTCCGGCACCCTGCTGGTGCTGGCCGCGGGCGCGGCCATCCTGTTCGCCGCCGGCATCCGGCTGGGCTGGTTCGCCCTGGGCGCGGGGGCGATGGGCGCTGTGGTCTATCTGGTCATCGGCGTCATCGGCTACAACAGCAGCCGCATTGCCGTCTGGCTGGACCCCTGGTCCGATCCCACCGACACCGGCTACCAGGTGGTACAGTCCCTCTACGCGGTGGCCTCCGGCGGCCTGACCGGCCTGGGCTTCGGCCTGAGCCGCCAGAAGTACCTCTACCTGCCGGAGGAGCAGAACGACTTCATCTTCGCCATCATCTGCGAGGAGCTGGGCTTCATCGGGGCCACGCTCATCGTGGTGCTGTTCGCGCTGCTGGTCATTCGGGGCTACTGGCTGGCCCTCCACGCCAGAGACCGGTTCGGCTCCCTGCTCATCGTGGGCTTCACCACCCTGCTGGCGGTGCAGGTGTTCCTGAACATGGCGGTGGTGCTGAACCTCATCCCCGCCACGGGCATTTCCTTGCCCTTCTTCTCCTATGGCGGCACCGCCCTGGTCATCCAGCTGGTGGAGATGGGGATCATTCTGTCCGTCTCCCGGCAGATCGCCCCGCCGAAGCAAAATTGAGCTGTTAGCTGTTAGCCGTTAGTTGGGAACTACAAACCAAAAGCGCGGTTCTTTCACCCATCTACTGTAGGGGCGGCCCGTGGCCGCCCGCAGGAGCCTTCTGCTTGCCTAGGGTGGCCACGGGCCGCCCCTACAGGAACAGGATAAAACCGGTTTCAAAACCACGATTCCCATCGACAAATCAACAACCCCATCCTCCAGGAGGGATATACCTATGAATCCAAAAATTCTCTTCACCTGCGGCGGCACCGCCGGACACATCAACCCGGCGGTGGCTCTGGCAGGGATGTTCCAGGAGCGGGACGGCGCGGAGATCCTCTTTGTGGGGGCTGACGGCGGCATGGAGGAATCTCTGGTGCCCAAGTCCGGCTACCCCATCCGCACCGTCACGATTTCCAGCTTCTACCGTTCCGTCAGTCTGAACAGCCTGAAGCACAACCTGACCACCGCGAAGAACCTGCTGGTGTCCCCCGGCCAGGCCAAACAGATTTTGAAAGACTTCCAGCCCGACCTGGTGGTGGGCACCGGCGGCTACGCCTCCTACCCGGTGGTGAACCAGGCGGCGAAAATGGGCATCCCCACCGCCGTCCACGAGTCCAACGCCTTCCCCGGCCTGACCACCCAGCGGCTGGCCAAGGTGGTGGACAAGGTGATGGTGGGCTTCGAGGAGAGCAAGAGCCACTACGAGGACCAGAGCAAGGTGGTGGTCACCGGCACCCCCGTCCGGGAGGACTTCTTCGCCCAGACCCAGGCGGAGGCCCGGGCCAAGCTGGGCTTCGGGGACACCAAACCTGTGGCGGTCACCACCTGGGGCAGCCTGGGCGCCCAGGTGATGAACGACCACATGGTGGATTTCGTCGCCCGGGAGGTGGAGGCGGGCACCCCCTTCCACCACATCTACGGCGTGGGCCAGCGGTACTACCAGCGGGTGATGGACGGCATTGCCGCCAAGGGCATCGACCTGAGCCTCTACCCCAACGTGGACATCCGGGACTATATCTATGATATGCCCGTGGTGATGTCGGCGGCGGACGTGGTCCTCAGCCGGGCCGGGGCCTCCACCATCGCGGAGATCTCCGCCATCGCCAAGCCCAGTATTCTGGTGCCCTCTCCCAACGTCACCGCCAACCACCAGGAGAAGAACGCCCGCGTCCTCTCCGACCAGGGGGCGGCCATGCTGATGCTGGAGCCGGACTGCTCCGGCAAGAAGCTCTACGACCAGGTCACCGACCTGCTGGGCCACCGGGGGCGGCTGGAGCAAATGCAGATGGAGCTGAAACGGCTCTTTGTCAGCAACCCCAACGAGCGCATTTATCAGGTGCTGAAGGATCTGATGAAGAAATAATGCCGCTGTCAAACCGCCCGACCGGCGCATAGGATGGGATAAATCCGTTTAAACGTTGAATGGAGGAATCCCTATGCGTGTGTTGCGAGTGCGCGGCGGCAGGCCGCTCTCCGGTGAGCTGGCCGTCCACGGGGCAAAAAACAGTGTGCTGCCCATTTTGGCGGCGGCGATTTTGGCGGGCGGCGTCAGCGTGATACATAACTGCCCCGCCCTGACCGATGTGGACGCGGCGGTGGCCATCCTGCGGCATTTGGGCTGCCGGGTCCACCGGGAGGGCGAGACGGTGACGGTGGACTCCTCCACCCTGACCCGCATGGACATCCCCGACGCCCTCATGCGGGAGATGCGCTCCTCGGTCATCTTTCTGGGGGCCATTCTGGCCCGGTGCGGCCAGGCGGAGCTGTCCTTCCCCGGCGGGTGCGAGCTGGGTCCCCGGCCCATCGACCTGCATTTGAACGCCTTACAGAGGATGGGGGCGGAGATCGACGCCGCCCGGGGCGGCATCCGCTGCCGGGGCAGCCTCCACGGCGCGGAGCTGTCCCTCTCCCTCCCCAGCGTGGGGGCCACGGAGAACATCATGCTGGCGGCCTGCGCCGCCGACGGCGTGACCACCATCTCCAACGCCGCCCGGGAGCCGGAGATCGTGGACTTGCAGACCTTCCTCCGCGCCCTGGGGGCGGACATCGACGGGGCGGGCACCTCCACCGTGACCATACGGGGCGGCGCGCCCCTTCACGGTGGGGAACACACCGTCATCGCGGACCGCATCGTGGGGGCCACCTACCTGGCCGCCGCCGCGGCCACCGGGGGCCATGTGGCCCTGGAGGGTCTGGACCGGCGGTGGCTACTGCCCGTGCTGGACACCTTCCGCCAGGCGGGCTGTACCGTCTCCGGCGGCGAGGGCCGGGTGGAGCTGCGGTGCGACCGGCCCCTGAACGGCGTCCGGCCCATCCGCACCGCGCCTTACCCTGGCTTCCCCACTGACGCCCAGCCCATGGTCATGGCCGCCTTCTGCGGCGGCAGAGGCGCCACCGTCTTTGTGGAGACCATCTTCGAGAACCGCTACCGCCAGGCGGCGGAGTTGGCGCGGATGGGAGCCGACATCCGGGTGGAGGGCCGGGTGGCCGTGGTCTGCGGCGTACCCCGGCTCCACGCCGCCCGATTGGAGGCGGCAGACCTGCGGGGCGGCGCGGCGCTGGTGGTGGAGGCCCTGGCGGCGGAGGGCGAGAGCCAGATCACCGGGCTGCACCACATTGACCGGGGCTATGCACGGCTGGAGCAGGACCTGACCGCCCTGGGGGCGGACATCTTCCGGGCGGACACAGACACAGAGGAACAGCGGGAACCGCTGTGAGAGGGGGAATACCATGGCGAACAAACGGAGACACCAGCGCAGCTACCAGGGCGGCGGACGCCTGTCGGGATTTTACGTCGTCTTTGCGGCGGTGGTGGTGCTGGCCGCCATCGGGGCGGGCTGCATTGTGTTCTTCAAGGTCAGCAGCGTGGAGATTTACGTCCGGGACAACACCGGCGCCGCCGAGACCCTGGCCCAGGACGACCGCTACACCCAGGAGGAAATTCTGGAGGCCGCCGGTATCGACATCGGCGACAACCTGTTCCTGCTGAACAAGAACCGGGCGGCGGCGAGTATTTTGGCCCGGCTGAACTACGTCTCCAGCGTCTCCCTCCAGAAGAAGCTGCCCGGTACCGTCGTACTGACGCTGACCGAGAGCGGCGCGGCGGCGGCCATTCAGGAGGACGACGACTGGTGGCTCATCGACCTGAACGGCAAGCTGCTGGAGCAGACGGACAGCGACCAGGGCTGCACGGTCATCCTGGGGCTGACCCTGGTGGACCCGGTGGAGGGCGAGGTTTTGTCCGTCCCCGACGGCAGCGACGAGGAGGTCAGCAGCCAGACCCTCCAGCGGGAAAGCCTGCTCCAGCTTCTGACTCCCCTCCAGGACTACGCCCTGCTGGAGGACGTGGTCTCCATCGACCTGTCCTCCGACAGCACGGTGCTGCTGGACTACGACGGACGCATCCAGGTCAAGCTGCCCATCGAGGCCGACTACGGCGAAAAAATCAAGTATTTTTCCGAGATCCTGACGGATTATGTGGCGGACAACTGGGCGGAGGACGACACCGGCACGCTGGATATGACCTTTAGCGACGGCGATCCCCATCTGGTGAAAAATGAAAAATAAGGGCCAAAGGTATTGACCCAATAGAAAATATCCGATAAAATGGTATTTAGAAAAACAGGCTATCTAACTTCCCGAATACGGAGCTGAACTTAGGAGGAAAGCATATGTCCCTTGGATTTGAGTTGGAGCCGGACACCGTTGTCAACATCAAGGTGGTCGGCGTAGGCGGCGGCGGCAACAACGTCGTCAACCGCATGGCGAGTTCCGGCACCCAGGGTGTGGAATTTATCGCAGTCAACACAGACCGTCAGGCGCTGGATCACTCCTGCGCCACCAGCAAGATCCAAATCGGTGAAAAAATCACCCACGGCCAGGGGGCCGGGGCCGACCCGGAGGTGGGCCGCAAGGCCGCCGAGGAGAGCCGCAGCCAGCTGGACAAGGCCCTGGAGAACGCCGATATGGTCTTTGTCACCTGCGGCATGGGCGGCGGCACCGGCACCGGCGGCAGCCCCATCGTGGCCGACGTGGCCCGGGAGAAGGGCATCCTCACCGTGGGCGTGGTCACCAAGCCCTTCAAGTTCGAGGGGCGGCGGCGGATTCTCCAGGCCGAGGCCGGCATCAATGAGCTGAAGGAGAAGGTGGACTCTCTGGTCATCATCCCCAACGACCGGCTGAAGCACGCCACCGACCAGAAGATCACCCTGAACAACGCCTTCGAGATCGCGGACGACGTGCTGCGCCAGGCGGTGACCTCCATTTCCGACCTGGTGACCGACGTGGGCTTCATCAACCTGGACTTCGCCGACGTGACCGCCGTCATGAAGGACGCGGGCCTGGCCCACATGGGCATGGGCCGTGCTGCCGGGGCCAACAAGGCGGAGGAAGCGGCCAAGATGGCCATCTCCTCCCCCCTGCTGGAGACCTCCATCGTGGGCGCCCGGGGCGTACTGGTCAACATCTGCGGCGACATGAACATCGGCCTGGAGGAGGTGGAGACCGCCGCCACGCTGGTGCAGGAGGCCGCCAACCCCGACGCCAACATCATCTTTGGTGCCACCTTCGACGAGAGCCTGGAGGACGAAATTCGGGTCACGGTCATCGCCACCGGCTTTGACGAGACCCCCGCAGAGGAGAAAGCCCCTTCTTTTTCTAAGCCGGTGCCGGAACCGCCCAAGCCCGCACCGGCGACTACCCCGGGGCCTGTTTCTGCCGCTGAACCGGCGGCCGCAGCCGAGCCGGTTCCCACCCCTGAACCCGCGCCTGCGCCTGCGCCGGAGCCGACGCCCGCCTTCGTGGAGGAGCCTGTGGCCGCGCCCCAGCCCGCCAAGGAGGAGGAAGAGGACCCCTATGCAGCCATCCTCCGCATTTTCGAGAAGGGGAACCGGTGAGATGATAGCTGTTAGCTATTCGTCTGCCATCTGTTGCGCAAATACACATACGGCTTCGTTTTTTGTCGGCGTGTGTGTAGGGGCGGGCCCGGGGCCCCCCCAAAACCGCCCCGGGTTACCGGGCGGGCCCCCGGCCGCCCCAAACCGGGGGGGGGGCCCCACAGGGAGCGGAGAAAGCTGCGCCAACAAAAGACTAA
>JAJPXY010000145.1:0-3487 GCA_021205205.1 Clostridiales bacterium | reverse complement strand
GCGGGTGGGGTGTCGGGGCGGCCGGGGGCCCCCGAAAAACCGGCGCTCTGATGGCGGGCGGCCAAGGGCCGCCCCTACAGGTGGGAGGGAACACTTCTCAGGGCGATAAAGGGACGACCAACAAGGAGAAAAAGCTGTTATGATTAAGACAAAGGACCAGATGCGCCGCGAGGTCATCCAGCATATGCGGGGCGGCGAGGGTGAAATTCACCTGGAACACCTGCTGGAAAACAGCGAGACCGGGGGCCGCACCGGCCTGTGCAGCGTCTGCACCGTGAACCCGGGTTGTTCCATCGGCCTGCACATCCACGACACCAACGCCGAGATTTATTATCTGCTGGAGGGCCAGCTGGAGCTGAACCAGAACGGCCAGGTCTGCACCA
Source organism: Clostridiales bacterium (assembly GCA_021205205.1). Classification (GTDB taxonomy): domain Bacteria; phylum Bacillota; class Clostridia; order Oscillospirales; family Oscillospiraceae; genus Onthomonas. Next base: position 3,104 of record JAJPXY010000145.1, on the reverse strand, counting down.
TCCAGGCGGGGGACGTGGTGTTCACCGCCGACGGGGAGAGCCACAGCGTGGCCAACCGGGGCGACCAGCCCGCCAGGCTGCTGGCGGTGATTTTCCCCCACTAAAATCCAACCACAACAAAAAGCCTCCGCCGCGGCGGAGGCTTTGCCTCTTTTTCTATGCTTATGACACGAAACGACATTGAACAGCTTTTCAAACGGCTTTCTCCCACGGCGGAGCCGCCCCAGCGGGGCGCGGCGGTGCTGGTCCCCCTGACCCAGCGGGAGGGGGAGGTCTGTGTCCTGCTGGAGGTACGTGCCGCCGCCCTGCGCCACCAGCCAGGGGAGATATGTTTCCCCGGCGGCGGCATGGAGCCGGGGGAGGACGCCGCCGCCTGCGCCCTCCGGGAGACGGAGGAGGAGCTGGGGCTGACTGCGGCGCAAATCGACCTGCTCGCCCCGCTGCCCGCCCTGCGGCACAGCTCCGGCCAGCGGGTGGAGGCGGTGCTGGGCTGGGTAAACAGTCTGGAGGGGCTGCGCCTCCAGCGGGAGGAGGTGGCGGAGGCGTTCCTGCTGCCGCTGGCCTGGCTCCGGGCCAACCCGCCCAAATGGGCCGCCTACGCCACGGTGGCGGAGCTGGACACCGCGCCGGAGGAGCTGCTGCCCTTCCTGCCCCACTACCGCCGGGAGCGGCGGACTCCCATCTGGGTTTATCAGGGCCATGTCATCTGGGGCCTGACGGCGAAGGTGCTGGTGGATCTGCTGGAGACGCTGAGCGGGGTACCGGATTAACAGTCATACCCCAATTTCCGGGCCACCATGCAGTAGGTGGGCGTGGGCACCTGGTACCGCTGGCCTAGCCGCACCACCTCGAAAATCAGCCCGTCCGCCTCGCTCTCGTGCCCGGCCCACAGGTCCCGCTGCATGGAGGTGGAGGCGTCGGGGGCCAGCGCGTCCAAAATCAGCAGGTTGGCCCGCACCATGCTGGTGCGGAAAGGATGGCCCATGGCCTCCGCCAGGGCGTCGATTTCCCGAATCAGGGCGACGAAGGTATCCCGTTCCGGGCCGGGGCGCTGCATGGCGTAGGCTTTTACGTCGTAGTAGACGCCGCAGGCGGCGGCGGGGGAGACGTAGGAAAACTTTTGCAGGGCGTCCCGCTGGATGTTCCGGGAGAGCTGGGCCTTGACGCCGCAGCGGGTCAGGTCGGCCTGGATATCCTTCAGCACCGGGCGGTATTCCTCCGGCGTCCGGGGGCCGAACACCACCCGCAAAATCTCCCCCTGCATGGCGACGACGCCGGGGGACTGGATGCTGGCGGCCACGTAGATGCACCCGTCGGTCACAAGGCTCTCCGGCAGAGAGGGCTGGAGCCGCCCGCCGGTGCCGTAGATGTTCAAAATTGGGACGACCACCGTCTCCTTGGTGCAAATGCGCTGCAAAAAGGGGATCAGCGGGTCCAGGCTGTAGCCCTTGACGCAGAGGAACACCACGTCCGGGTGGCCCTGGTAGTGTTCGCTGTCCGTGGCCCGGACGGGGACGGTGTAGGCGGCCCCGCCGCTGGGGACGATGGTCAGGCCGTTTTGCTGGAGGGCGGCCAGGTGCTGCCCCCGGGCGATGAGGGTCACGTCCAGGCCGCCCCGGGCCATATGGCCGCCCAGGCAGCCGCCGGTGCCGCCTGCGCCGATGATGAGGTAATTCATAACAAAGCTCCTTTCCAACCGCTTGTGGTGTGGACTATTATAGCAGGTCGGAAGGCCGTTGGCAAACGGCGGGGAGCGAAGTGTTCTCCAACCACGGAAATCAATTTTGAAATGCTTGCGGAAAAATTGCACTTTTTTGTAGGGGCGGCCCTTGGCCGCCCGCAAGTTTCGCGTGGGTTTCCCGGGCGGCCACGGGCCGCCCCTACAGGTGCGTGGATAAAAAAGCAGATTTTTTTCGTTTGCACGCAGTTCAAATGGCTTTGAATATCTGGAAACACGGCGTCTGATTTGCAAACTCAATTTCCGTGTTCTCCAACTCTTTCCCCTTGCATTCCCGCCAGAATGTGATAGGATAAAGGCAACACCCCAAAAGGAGGATGTACCATGAAAAAAGGAACGATTTTTTTGCTCTGCGGGGCCTTGGCCCTGTCGCTGACCGCCTGCGGCGGCAGCAGCGGCGGCGACGCCAGCGCAGAAGAGAGTACAGACGTGGAACTCATCATCGAGGACGCCAGCACCAGCGCGGAAGAAGTCGCGGACGACGCGGACGAAGTGCTGGAGGTGGACGCGCCGGAGGTGGACACCCAGGGGGCCTACCTGGTGTTGGACGCCTTCGACGCCTACGACTGGCCCTATTCCTTCGTCACCGACGGGGCGGGGACCTACACCTTCGCCACTGCCAACGCCGAGGGTTACGAGGACATCACCTGGAGCATTTACCTCTTTGACGAAGACGTGGAGGACATCGCGGAGGGCGAGGTCCCGGCCCTGACCGGCGACGGCTCCATCGAGCTGGCGGCGGGGCAATACGTCTACTGCGTCTGCTCCTACAGCAACGCCACCCAGGAACAGGCTGTCTCCGGGGCCAGCACCCTGGCCATCTGGTACGAAGCCGACCAGGAGGCCCAGGCCGACACCAGCACTGTGACGATAGACGCCGCCGAGGCGTATGACAGCAGCGCGTTTTCCTTCCGGGCCGCCCAGTCGGGGACCTATCAGGCGGTCAGCGTCACCGCGGAGGGCTTCTCTCCCGCTGACGTGGGCTGCGACGCGGAGGAAGTGGCGTGGTCGTTCTACGTGCTGGATGAGCCGTTCGACGACGCGGTCCGCTACCTGCCCCAGGCGTGCGACAGTGTGCTGGAGGGAGACGGCAGCTTCGAGGTGGAACAGGGCCAGTACGTCTACTGCCTGTGCAACGTCAGCGCCTTCACCGCGGACGAGATGCCGGAGGGTGAGAACACGCTGACCCTGACGCTGGAGTGACAGGCGCCTTCCCTTAAACCACGATTTCGCAGCTGCCCCCTCTTGTCTCCCTCGCCCCAAAGCCTCCCCAAAACCGACCGCATAGCGGCCCCCCTTGCCGGGAAAACTGGTGTTACTACCACGGCAAGGAGGGCCTGATTTTTATGCGGGGCAAGGTGGAGAT
>JAJPXY010000038.1 GCA_021205205.1 Clostridiales bacterium | reverse complement strand
CAGTTGGAGCAGGGGCGGTTACTTCTTTTTGTTCTGCGTAAGCAGGTTACAAACGCCGATAATCACAAGGCAAAGTGTTAGAACTTCCATCGTACTCATCTGGCAGGCCCCCTTTCCTTTCAGATCAGGGGCAAAGAAGCTGCCCCTGTTGAGGGGGCAAACCGCCGCCGTATTGGACAGCGCCCTGGCCCACAAGGGGCCATCGACAGAATACCACAGAGGATGACAAAAAGCAAGCCTCGCCAAAACAAAAACGCCCACGATTTGAACAATCGTAGGCGTTTCTTGTTGGTGGAGACTGGGAGACTCGAACTCTCGACCTCTTGCGTGTGAAGCAAGCGCTCTAACCTGCTGAGCTAAGCCTCCAAGGGAATGAGAAGGGGGAAAGACACTTCTCATTCGTGGTGACCCGTACGGGAATCGAACCCATGTTACAGCCGTGAAAGGGCCGTGTCTTAACCTCTTGACCAACGGGCCAATTTAAATTGTATGCCCCTCCGGGACGAAGTACGTCCCGGAGGGAGATGGTAGCGGCGACTGGATTTGAACCGGTGACACTCCGGGTATGAACCGAATGCTCTAGCCAACTGAGCTACGCCGCCATGAGACGCGGGGAAAACCCCGCTCACAACAACGATTATTATAACGGCTGACCGCCGGAATGTCAACTACTTTTTTTGGGTTTTCCCAAAAAAATTTGAGAAATATGCGGGTATGTCATTGACAAAAAGGGCGGGATAGCGGATACTAAGTAGGATGAAATATTATGGGCGGCGGTCTGGCCCCGCCCAGATGGGAGACAGAACAAGTTCTGCTATGAGTTATATTTTCTTTGACCTGGAGTGGAACCAGGGGTACCCCCGGAGCGAGGCGGACAAGCTGGACGAGATCATCCAAATCGGGGCCTGGCGGCTGGACAGCTTGGAGGACTGGGGGTCGGCCTTCTCCGCCTATGTGCGCCCCACCATCCACAAGCGGCTGCACCATCGGGTGCGGAAGATCCTCCCGCTGGACCAAAACGAGCTGAAAAACGCCGCCCCCTTCCGCAAGGTCGTCCGCGACTTTTTCCGCTGGTGCGGGAAGGACCCGGTGTTCTTCACCTGGGGCAGCTGCGACGCAAGGGTGCTGGATATGAACCTGTGCTGGTACGGCATGGAGGAATATCTGGACCTGGAGATCTACGACCTCCAGCGGGCCTATGACCTGATGGTGGCCCACACCGACCAGCAGACGGCGCTGAAGGACGCGGTGGCGGCCCTGGGGCTGGAGGCCCAGCTGGAATACCACGACGCCGGGAACGACGCCTTCTACACTGCCCGAATCGGCGCGGAGATGATCCGCCGGTTCCAGGCTCTGCCCACCGAGGAGGAGCTGTGCGCCGGGGAGGAGGAATTCCGCCAGGAGAAGCGGCGGCAGGCCGCCCTGCTGGCCCAGACCTCTCTGGAGGCGGCGCTGCCGGAGCTGGAGCCGGTGGTGCAGCGGGACTGCGGCCTGTTCCGCACGCCGGAGGACTGCCTGAAAAGCCGCAGCGCCCGGGTCTACCGCTGCCCCGAGTGCGAGGAGTGCCTGTGCAGCGGCACCTGGTACCAGGTGGGCAGCCGCTACGTGGCCCGCAGCCGCTGCGTGGAGCACGGGCGCTACTACTCCTGCCTGACGGTGGAGGAGGCCCCGGACGGGCGGTTCACGGCCGCGCTGGCCGTCTACGGCCAGCCCTTCGGCCAGGAGCTGTTCCACCTGTGCAAGGTGGGCGGCACGGCCATCGTGATGACCAAAACACCCCACAAGCGCAGACGCCGCCGGAAGCAGAAGCCGAAAAAACAGGCATGATGAACTGATTGACAAACCCCGCTGGAATCCAGCCGAAAGGCCGGGATTCGGGCGGGGTTTTGTGATGCGCGATTCAGTTCTTCTTCCCGGCGGTGATGACCCCCCAGCCGGAGGAACACCGGATAGAGGTACGACGCCCCGAACACCCCCAGCTTCTTGGGGCCGGAGACCTCCCCCAGAGCCAGCGCCCGTCGGAAGGCCATCTCCACGCTGCTGCGGGTGATGGATTTCTCTTTGCGGCTGACGAACAGCTCCCCGCCCTTGATGGTATAGGAAAACTCCAGCCCATTGGCGGTGTGGAAGGGGCAGGACTGGAACAGCAGCAGCGCCGCCCACAGGTTCTCCGCCGTAGGCTCCGCCGCCAGGCGGCGCACCGCGGCCTCCCGTTCCCGCTCGGCCCGGTCCGCCGGGTCCTCTTCCGGTTCCTCCGGGCGGACGCCTCTGGTGTAGGGCAGGTAGGTGTAGACTGACACCCGGGAGAGACCGGTGCGTTCCACGATCTCCTCCACCGTTTTTCCCTCCCGGTAGAGGGCCAGCACCCGCTCCGCCTTAGCCGATTTGTACACCCCGGCAGTGATGAGCAGCTTGCGCACCTGGAGAGGGTTCAGGCCCAGCGGTTTTCCGATGGCCTGGAGGGAGGGGTGTCGGCTCTCGCCGGGGCCGTAGGCCGCCACCACCTGGTCCAGCAGGGCCATGGCGTGGGCCGGTGTTTGTCTGGGGTTTGCCATAGGTCATCCCCTCCGGGGTCATGCGACTTCGCGTGTTGATTTTTGCGACCTGTAGGGGCGGCCTTGGCCGCCCGGAAAAGCACGCGCAATCTGCGGGCGGCCACGGGCCGCCCCTACAATTACAGCAGCATAAAATGGTACGATATGCACATCTTCCAGACAAAATGCGGATTTCTCCTCAACTTTCTCTAACCACTAAGCACTTGCCGCTCAAACAGCCGCCTCTTGCTGCTGTTTCTTCTTTTTCGCCATGGCCTTGCCGTTGGCGAGCATCAGCTTGATTCGGTTCTCCTGATTGATTTTGGTAGCCGAGGGGTCATAATCGATGGCCACGATGTTGGAGTCGGGGTAATTGTCCTTCAAGGCCCGGATCATGCCCTTGCCCACGATGTGGTTGGGCAGGCAGCCGAAGGGCTGGGTGCAGACGATGTTGTTGGTGCCGGAGTGGATCAGCTCCAGCATCTCGGCGGTGAGTAGCCAGCCCTCGCCCATTTTGCAGCCCTCGCCCAGGTAGCCCTGCACCAGTTGCCGCAGCTGCTCGAAGTCGCCGGGGGCGCGGAAGCGGGACTTCTCCAGCGCGTCGATCATGTCGTGCTGGCACTTCTGGATGTAGCCCATGAAGAACTCGCAGACCTCCTTCTTGGCGAAGGAGCCGCCGTAGATGTCCACGTCCACCACACGGTTGTAGATTTTGAAAATCATAAAGTCGGTCAGGCCGGGCACCACCGGCTCCGCCCCCTCGGAGAGCAGAAACTCCTCCAGGTGGTTGTTGCCCAGGGCGGAGAACTTGACGTAAATCTCGCCCACCACGCCGACCCGCACCTTTTCCTCTCCGGTGATGGGGATGGCTTCGAAGTCCGCGATGATCTCGTCGAAAATCGCCCGCATGGCCTTGCGGCTCATACCCTTACCGTGCTGGAAACGGTCCACCAGCTCCTTGATCCAATCCTGAACCATCAGGTCGGTGTCGCCCTGGGTGGCCTCGTAGGGCCGCACCTGGTTGGCCACGTTCATAATCAGGTCGCCGTACATCATGCCGTAAACCAGCTTCTGAATCAGCGTGATGGTCAGGGAGAAGCCGGGGTTGGACTCCAGGCCGAAGCTGACCGAGATAACAGGGATGTAGTCCATCCCGGCCTTTTTCAGCGCCTTGCGCAGCAGGTGGATGTAGTTGGAGGCCCGGCAGCCGCCGCCGGTCTGGGTGATAAAGAGGGCGATTTTGTGGGGGTCGTAGCCGCCGTTTTTGATGCCGTCCATAAACTGGCCGATGACCAGCAGGGCGGGGTAACAGGTGTCGTTGTGGACGTATTTCAGTCCCTCGTCCACCACGTTGCGGCTGTCGTTGTTCAGCTGCTCCACCTTGTAGCCCTCCAGCAGCAGCAGCTGGCGGAACATCTCAAAGTGGATGGGCAGCATCTGGGGCATCAGGATCGTGTACTCCTTTTTCATCTCCTTGGTGAACAGGAGACGGCCCGATTCATTGTATACTAATTCTGCCATATAGGGTTCCTTTCAGAATAAAGGGGTCACTTCTGCTCCTTCCGGGCCTCGATGGCGGCCAGCAGGGAGCGAATACGGATCTTCACAGCGCCCAGGTTGGAGATGTCGTCGATTTTCAGCTGGGTGTACAGCTTGCCGCCCTCCTCCAGGATGGAGCGCATTTCGTCGGTGGTGATGGCGTCCACGCCGCAGCCGAAGGACACCAACTGGATCAGCTCCATGTCCGGCTGGGTGCAGACGTACCGGGCGGCGTTGTACATCCGGGCGTGGTAGGTCCACTGGTTCAGCACGGTGCGGGGTTCCTTGTCCATGTGGTAGGCCACCGCGTCCTCGGTGATGAGGACAAAGTGGAAGGAGGTGACCAGGTCGTTGATGCCGCGGTTGATCTCCGGGTCCATGTGGTAGGGCCGCCCGGCCATGACCGTGATGGGCATTCCCTCCTTGCGGGCGAAGTCGATGTAGTTCTGCCCGGTCTTGCGGATGTCCTCCTTGTAGGCGTCGTAGGCGGCGTAAGCGGCCTTTGCCGCGGCCACCGTCTCCTTCTTGGGGATGTTGAACTCCTCCTTGAAGTATTCCGCCGCCCGCTTCTCGAAGTCCTTGGGCCGGTGCAGGCCGAAGTAGGGGTGCAGATACTTGACCTGCTTGAGCTGTGGGATATTGGCGGCGATCAGGTCGGGGTAATAGGCCACCACCGGGCAGTTGTAGTTGTTGTCGCTGGTGCCCTCGTCGAAGTTGTAGCTCATGCAGGGGTAGAAGATGGCGTCCACCCCCTGCTCCATCAGGCTCAACACATGGCCGTGGAGCAGCTTGGCGGGGTAACAGACCGTGTCGGAGGGGATGGTCCGCTGGCCCTTCAGGTAGAGTTTGCGGCTGGACTCCGGGGAGATGACCACGTCGAAGTTCAGGCTGGTGAAGAAAGCGAACCAGAAGGGCAGATTCTCGTACATATTCAGCCCGAAGGGGATGCCGATGCGGCCCCGGACGCCGGTGCCCTCCCCCTTGCCGTGAAGGGAGCGCAGCTTGTTGTACTTGTACTTCATCAGGTCGGGGTACTCGATCTTCTTGCCGCCCAGAGGCTTGGAACAGCGGTTGCCGGAGATGAAGCGGCGGCCGTTGTCGAAGGTGTTCACCGTCAGGGAGCAGTGGTTGGTGCAGCCGTTGCAGGTGACGGGCTTGGCGGTGTGGACGAAGTGGGCCAGCTCCTCCAACGTCAGCAGGGAGGTCTTGTCCAGCGCCAGCTTTTTGGCGGCCAGCGCCGCGCCGAAAGCCCCCATGATGCCCGCGATGGTGGGTCGGATGACCTCCCGGCCCAACTCCTGCTCGAAGGCCCGCAGCACCGCGTCGTTGTGGAAGGTGCCGCCCTGCACCACGATGTGCTGGCCCAGGTCGTCGGCGGAGGACATCCGCAGCACCTTATAGATGGCGTTTTTCACAATGGAGATGGAGAGGCCCGCGGAGATGTCCTCCACGCTGGCGTCGTCCTTCTGGGCCTGCTTGACGGAGGAGTTCATGAACACGGTGCAGCGGCTGCCCAGGTTCACCGGCTTTTTGGTAAACAGGCCCAGCTTGGCGAAGTCCGCGATGTCGTACCCCAGCGCCCGGGCGAAGGTCTCGATGAAGGAGCCGCAGCCGGAGGAACACGCCTCGTTGAGCATGATGGAGTCCACCGCGCCGTTGCGAATTTTGAAGCACTTCATGTCCTGGCCGCCGATGTCGATGATGAAGTCCACGTCGGGGTTGAAGTGGGCGGCGGCGTTGTAGTGGGCCACCGTCTCCACCAGGCCCATGTCGCAGCGGAAGGCGTTTTTGATGAGGTCCTCGCCGTAGCCGGTGACGGCGCTGCCCTTGATGGTGATGCGGTCCCCGATGAGGCCGTAGATGGTCTCCAACTGCTCCTTGACGATGGACACCGGATTGCCCAGGTTGGAGTGGTAGTAAGTATAGAGCAGGCCGCCGTCCGGGGCGATGAGCACCAACTTGGTGGTGGTGCTGCCTGCGTCGATGCCCAGGTAGGCGTCGCCGGTGTAGGTGGCAATGTCATACGCGGGTGGATGCTGGGCGTTGTGCCGCTGGCAGAAGGCGTCGTAGTCCTCCTGGCTCTCGAAGAGGACAGGGGCGGTGTCCACGCTGGAGACCGCGTTCTGGGACTCCTCTAACAGCTTGAGCTGGTCGTCAAAGAGCCGGTCGGGGTAGTCGGTGGCGCAGAGGGCCGCGCCGATGGCGGCGAAGCAGTCGCCGTCCTCCGGGAAGATGGCGTGTTCCTCGTCCAGGTGCAGCGTCTCCACGAACCGCTCCCGCAGGCCCATCAGGAAGTGCAGAGGGCCACCCAAAAAGACGATCTTGCCCTTCAGCTCCCGGCCCTGGGTCAGCCCGGCGATGGTCTGGTCCACCACCGCCTGGAAGATGGAGGCCGCCACGTCCTCCTTGCGTCCGCCCTGGTTCAGGATGGGCTGGATGTCGCTCTTGGCGAACACGCCGCAGCGGGAGGCGATGGGGTAGATTTTCTCATGCTTAAGGGAGAGCTTATCCAGTTCGTCCCCGGTGACGTTCATCAGGGTGGCCATCTGGTCGATGAAGGCCCCGGTGCCGCCGGCGCAGGAGCCGTTCATCCGCTCCTCCAGCGCGCCGCCGAAGAAGATGATCTTGGCGTCCTCGCCGCCCAGCTCGATGACCGCGTCGGTGTTGGGGATGAACTCGTCCACGGCGGCGGCGGTGGCGTAGACCTCCTGGACGAAGTCCACGCCGCTGGCCTTGGACACGCCCAGTCCGGCGGAGCCGGTGATGACCATTTTCACCTGCTGGCCTTTCAGGAGGTCGTACACCTCCGGCCGCTCCAAAATTTCGCAGGTCTTTTCCCGCACCTTGGAGAAGTGCCGCTCGTAGGAGCGGAAGAGCAGCTTGTTCTGCTCGTCCAGCACCACCACCTTGACGGTGGTGGAGCCGATGTCAATGCCAATTCTAAGGTTCATATTTTGCTCACCTGTTTTGTATATTTCTCAACGAAGTTCGAAAGAATATTTCCTATTTGTTCAGACACTATCTTAATATAATTTCCGCCGGTTTACAAGTGGCAATTTCCGTGCAGTTTGTATAAATTTAATCTTCGACGTTTCTTTTTACAGTATCTTCACAATTTCTCTGACGGCGGGTTTCTCCCAATCGAATCAGGCTGTCCGGTAGGAAACCGAAAAGCCTTGCATTTGGTGATATTCTCTGCTAAAATAACGTCAAATGGTTATACTGAAAGAACAAGAGTTTTGGTCCTCTGTCTGGGAGGTGGTCGAATGGAAAAAATCGAGACGCTGGGCCGCCGTCTGCTCCAGGTCATGGAGGAGCGGGGGCTGAACTATGACCGGCTGGGCAAGTTGCTGGACATGAAGCCCCAGACCCTGAACCGCTACGTCCTGGGCCAGCGGGAACCCAAGGCCCGGGTGGCCACCGAGATGGCCATGAAGCTGGAGGTGGACCCCCTGTGGCTCCAGGGCTACGACGTGCCCAAAACCCAGTCCATCGACCCGCTGAGTCAGCCCGGGGAGACGCTGCTCCCCGTTTTGGGCACCATCCGGGCGGGCATCCCCACCCTGGCCCAGCAGGAGATCCTGGGCTACATGGCGGCGGACGTGCCCCAGCGGGAGGGCTACTTCTACCTGGAGGTGCGGGGGGACAGCATGTGCAACGCCGGTATTCAGTCTGGGGACCGGGTGCTCATCCGCCAGCAGGCCGACGCCCAGGACGGGCAGATCGTAGCCTGTCTCGTGGACGGGGAGGACGCCACCCTGAAACGCTTCCGCCACCAGGGGGACTGGGTCATCCTCCAGCCGGAGAACCCCCATTACGCCCCCCGCATCGTGCCGGTCTCCGACTTCGCCACGGGGGAGGCCCGCATCATCGGCGTGGCCGTGCGTCTGACGCGGGATTTGGATTTTGGGTGAGTCGTTGCAAAGCAAAAAAAGGAACCGCCCCAGCTCCAAAC
>JAJPXY010000015.1 GCA_021205205.1 Clostridiales bacterium | reverse complement strand
GTCTCGGTGGCAGCGCTGCTGGCGGAAACCGTGATTTCGCCCTCGTCATCGGCGGCCTCCTGCTCCTCTGCCTCAGCGGCTTCTTCCTCGATTTCCTCTGCCGGGGATTCCTCCTCAGTTTCTTCTGCCGGAGTTTCCTCCTCGGCTTCTTCCGCCGAAGGCTCCTCCGCGGCTTCCTCCGCCGGGACTTCTTCCTCGGATTCCTCCGACTCGGCGGCTTCCTCCTCGGCGGCAGCCTCGCCCTCAGCGGGTTCCGGGTCTTCCTGAACCTCCTCTGTCTCCAGCTCAGCCTCGGCGGAGAGGTCCGCGGCCCATGCGGTGGCAGACAGCAGGCTCAGGCACATGGCCAGCGCCAGAACCAGCGCGGTCAATCGTTTGCATTTTTGTTTCATGAAACAGCCTCCTTAAAAACGTGCGTTGTTTTCTCTTTTGGCTCAAAAACGGTTCGCTTGTAAAAATTGTAGACACCTTTCCTTAAACCATAGTATACCATAAAGTGCAATATACTGCAAGCAAAATTTCTTTTTCGATTTCGCAAAAAAAGGAGACTATTTCTCCGCTTTTGACGGGAAATGACAATCTTTTGGGCAAAGAAATCGTGTGACAAGAAGTGAGACGGATTTTCGGGAAAGTTTGTCACACTCGTTTCGCTTTCGGAGTATTTCACACCACGAACCGCAGCCCCGTGGTCAGGGGACGCACCCGCTCCCCCAGCCCCTGCCGCAGCAGCTCCAGCCCCGGAGCGCCGGTGCAGTGGCCGGTGTAGATGTGCCGGACGTTTTCCCGGCGGAAGGCGGCGCATAGCGCCTCCGTCTCCACAGGGGTCAGGGCGCAGACCTCCCGGCCGTCCCGGCGGCCTTTCAGGTGCAGGCCGCCGACGTAGGCATACACCGGTTTCCCCAGGGCCTCCCGGGCCTCCCGAAGGATGTTGGCCGCACCGCCGTGGGAGCAGCTGTTGAACAGCACCAGACCACGCTCCGTGTCCAGCACCAGGCTCTGCTCGTGAGCGAAGTCGTCGGGCAGCAGCTCCCCGCCGACCTGCCGGTACAGTTTGCCTTTTGCGCCCAGCCGGGCCAGATCCGCCGTGCTGTGGGGGACCAGATACACGCCGGGGAGGATCTCCGTCGTGTCCATCACCAGAAGGAACCGCTCCCGCCGGGCCGCCGCCTCCGGGGGGATGCCGATGGGGTGAATTTTACCGCCGCTGCCGGAGAGATGCGGCTCGAACGCCGCCTTTTGGGCGTAGACCCGCGCCGCCGGGTCCCGGCGCAGCAGCGCCCCAAAGCCTCCGGCGTGGTCGTAGTGGCCGTGGGACAGCACGCAGGCGTCCAGCCCGATGAGGGAGATGCCCAGCGCGTCGGCGTTTTCCAGGAACAGGCCGCTCTGTCCGGCGTCCAGCAGGACGCGCCGCCCCCGCCACTCGATCAGCAGGCTCAGGCCGTGTTCGCAGCGCAGGGGGCCGTCGGTGGTGTTTTCCACCAGCACCGTCACGGTGACGGGGTCGGGGATGGGGGTGTTGTGCATGGAATCGCCGCCTTTCGTTTGTGTTGCCGCATATGTAGGGGCGGCCCTCGGCCGCCCGAAGAAACATCGTGGAATCTGCGGGCGGCCACGGGCCGCCCCTACAAGAAGGTTAAAACATTGACTACAAATGACCAAATCGGCACAAAACCAACCTTCCCCCGGCGCATTTGTCACGCCGGGGGAAGAAAACACGATTTACAGTTGTGTTACCGCAGGACGGCGCCCAACTCGCTCTCCAGAGCGGCCAGCACCGCCTTCACGTCCTCGTCGGCCTCGGCGTCGGTGAGGGTGCGGTCGTCGTGGCGCAGCTTCAGGGAGAAGGCCACGCTCTTCTTGTCCGCGGGGATGGGGCTGCCGGTGTAGATGTCGAACAGGTGGATGTCCCGCACCAGGCCCTTGCCGCTCTTGCGGATGCAGTCCTCCAGCGCCGCCGCGGGCACGTCCTGGTCGCAGACTACGGCGATGTCCCGTTCCACGGCGGGGAACTTGGGCAGGGGCTGATAGACGACGGTCTGGGGCCGGGCCTCCAGAATGGCGGCAAAGCTGATCTGAGCGGTGTAGACCGGCACCTCGCCCATGTTGTAGTTCTTGCACACCAGGGGATGCACCTGGCCCATGACGCCAATTTCCTTGCCGCCGACGGTCAGCACGGCGCAGCGGCCGGGGTGATAGGAGGGGTCGTCAGTCTTGGCGGTGTACCGGACCTTTTTGATGCCAAAGGCGTCAAAGATGGTCTCCACGCAGCCCTTGAACTTGAAGAAGTCCATCAGCGGGCCGTAGCAGCCCAGAGACAGCACCTGCCGCTCGTCGGCCAGGTCGCCGTCGGCGGGGAAATAGACCCGGGCCAGCTCGTAGAGCCGGGCCACGGCGTTGTGGTGGCTATAGTTCCGGGCCAGCGTCTCCAGCATGGAGGGCAGGGCGGTGGTGCGCATGATGGAGGTGTCCTCGCCCAGGGGGTTCAGGATGCGGATGGAGTTGCGCAGGGGGGAGTGCTTGGGCAGACGGATCTTGTCATAGTAGGAGGGGGAGATGAAGGAGTAGGTCATGATCTCGTTGAAGCCAAGCCCACGGCAGGTGGAACCGGCCAGGTCCTCCGCCATCTGCTTGGGGGTCAGGCCGCCGCGGGTGGTCTCACCCCGCATGAGGGTGGTGGGCAGGTTGTCGTAGCCGGTGAAGCGGGCCACCTCCTCCGCGATGTCGGAGTAGTGGGACACGTCGCCCCGCCAGGAGGGGACCACCAGGGTATTGTCCTCCGTCAGCTGGAAGCCCAGGTGCAGCAGGATGTCGGTCATCTCCTCCTTGGAGAAAGCGGTGCCCAGCAGGCCGTTGACCTTGTCCGGCTCCAGCTTGACCAGGGTGGGGACGTAATCCTGGGCCACCACGTCGATGACGCCGTCCAACACCTCGCCGCAGCCCAGCAGCTCCACCAGCTCGCAGGCCCGCTGTACGGCGGGCAGGGTGTTCATGGGGTCCAGCCCCTTCTCGTACCGGGCGGAGGCTTCGGTGCGCATCCCCAGGGCCAGAGCGGTCTTGCGGACGGAGACGCCGTTGAAGTTGGCGGACTCGAAGAACACGTCGGTGGTGCCGTCGGTGATCTCGGAGTTCTCGCCGCCCATGACGCCCGCCACGCAGATGGGCTTCTTCTCGTCGGCGATAACCAGCATGGACTCATTCAGATGATGGGGCTTGCCGTCCAGGGTGGTCATTTCCTCGCCGGGGTAGGCCCGGCGGATGTTGATGTGGTGGCCCTCCACGCAGGCGAAGTCGAAGGAGTGCATGGGCTGGCCGTACTCCAGCATGACGTAGTTGGTGATGTCCACGATGTTGTTGATGGGCCGCACGCCGGAGGCCCGCAGCCGCTCCCGCATCCACTTGGGGGAGGGGCCGACCTTCACGTTGCGCACCAGCCGCCCGCAGTACCGGGGGCACAGGTCGCCGTCCAGAATGTCCACGTCGGCGTAGTCCAAAATGGAGTCGCCGCAGCCCTTGACCTCCGGCTCGTGGAGCTTCAGCTCCTTGCCGAAGGTGACGGCGGCCTCCCGGGCCAGGCCGATGACGCCCAGGCAGTCCGGGCGGTTGGGAGTAATCTCATACTCCACCACATGGTCGTCCAGCCCCAGCACGGTGGGGATGTCGTCCCCGGGCTGGCAGTCCTCGTCCAGGATGAAGATGCCGTCCTCGATGCAGTTGGGGAACTCCTTCTGCTGGGCGTGGAGGCCCGCCAGGGTCAGCACCTGGAGGGTCTTGGTGTCCACGCAGATCATGTCGCCGGTGTGGACGTTGGCGCAGTTGGTGGTGACTTCCTTCTCCCCCTTGCCCCAGTCCACGGTGAGCTTATAGGTGGAATAGGCCACGGTTTCACAGGAGAGGACCCTGGCGGTGTACACCTTGCCGTAGATGCGCAGGCCGGGCTGCACGTCCTTGGGGATGGAGGGCTTTTCGCCGGGGAGAACGTGGTAATCCCCCAGAATGGCCGCCGCCTGAATGGTGGCATAGGGGAAGCCCCGGGTGTCCACCCCCAGCTCGGTCAGGGAGCAGAGCATCCCGCAGGACAGCACGCCCCGCAGCTTGCCCTTGGTGATTTTGTGGCCGCCGGGGAGCAGAGAGTTGTGCTTGGCCACGGGCACCAGGTCGCCTACGTGGATGTTCCACGCGCCGGTGCAGATTTGGACCGGCTCCGCCTCGCCCACGTCTATCTGGGTGACCCACATATGGTCGGAGTTGGGGTGCTTCTCCATGGTGAGGATTTTGCCCACCACGATATTTTTGAACTGGGCGGACTGGTCCTCCACCGTCTCCACCTTGGAGCCGGAGAGGGTCATGGCCTCAGAAAAGGCTTTGTCGTCGATGTCGCTGACGGAGACACCGTCCACGAACTCGTTCAGCCATTTACGGGATAAAATCATGTCAATCTACCTCTCTTTCCCTCAGAACTGCTCCAGGAAGCGGACGTCGTTCTCGAAGCACAGCTTCAGGTTGTTGATGCCGAAGCGCATCATGGCCAGGCGCTCCACGCCCATGCCGAAGGCCCAGCCGGAGTAGATGTCGGTGTCGATGCCGCAGCCCTCCAGCACCTTGGGGTGGATCATGCCGGCGCCCAGCACCTCGATCCAGCCCTCACCCTTGCAGACGGGGCAGCCCTTGCCCTTGCAGGCGAAGCACTGCACGTCCACCTCGCAGGACGGCTCGGTGAAGGGGAAGTGGTGGGGACGGAACCGGGTCTGGGCCTCCTCGCCGTAGAGGCTCTTGACCACCTCGTTGAGGGTGCCCTTCAGGTCGGCCATGGTGACGCCCTTGTCCACCACCATGCCCTCGATTTGGTGGAACATGGGGGAGTGGGCGGCGTCGGCCTCGTCCTTGCGGTAGACGCGGCCGGGGGCGATGATGCGGATGGGGGGCTTCTGGGCCTCCATCACGCGGATCTGCATGGGGGAGGTCTGGGAGCGCAGCAGGACGGCGTCGTTCTTGGGGTCGTCCTTGCCCTCGGTGATATAGAAGGTGTCGGTCCACTCCCGGCCGGGGTGGCCCTCCTCGGTGTTCAGCCTGGTGAAGTTATAGGCGGCCAGCTCGATCTCCGGCCCCTCGGCCACCTGGAAGCCCATGCCCGTAAAGATGTCCTTCATCTCGTCGATGACGATGGTGATGGGGTGCTTGTGGCCCAAGTCGGTCTTTTTGCCGGGGATGGTCACGTCCACCGTCTCGGCGGCCAGCTTGGCGTTCAGGGCGGCGTCGGCCAGCACCTTGTTCTGGGCGGCGATGGCGTCGGTCAGGGCGGCGCGGACCTCGTTGGCGATTTGGCCGATGGCGGGCCGCTCCTCGGCGGGCAGCTTGCCCATCTGCTTGAGGACGGCGGTCAGCTCGCCCTTTTTGCCCAGGTACTTGACCCGGACGGCGTCCAGGTTCCCGGCGGCGCTGGTCTCCTGGATGGCGGCCAGGGCCTCCTCCTTGATCTTCGCCAGTTGCTCTTTCATTGCCATATCACATCTGCTCCTTCTCTATGGTTGGCGTTTTTCAAAAATCGTCTGTGTGAAAATGGGGTATATCAGCCCTCGTGCGTTGGCCGCTGTATGTTTGCACACCCTGTCGGGGCGGCCCGTGGCCGCCCGCAGGAACCAACTTCTTATCCCGGGCGGCCACGGGCCGCCCCGACACAAGAGGGAATCCCTTCCACGGTGGACAGCGCAAAAAAAAGAACCCTTCCCCTGTCTGCAACAGGACGAAAGGCTCACCCTTCCGCGGTACCACCCGCTTTTGCGGCGCAATGCCGCACACTTGAGACCCGATAACGGGGGCCGGCCGTCCATGTCTCCATGGCTGCTCCCGGGCGAACGGAGCGGCGCTTTTCCGCCTCTGCTTGCAGCCGGTGACAGAGGCTCTCTGGCGAAAAGGGGGATGCCGCTCATCTTCCCATTCTCAGCTTGTACTCAATACTTATAACACATCTCAAAAAAACTTGCAAGAGGAAATTGCAATTTCCCCCGTAAGCTGATAAAGTAGAGGGAGCAAAACCGGCGGCGTATCTCTGCGCCCCGCTTCTGAGGTGGATTTTTATGATAAGCGTCATCATCACGATTTTGGCCTTCTGGGTCTGGCCCGCCCGGGACCTGCGAAAGGTGCGGGCCGTCAAGGGCATTGGGTTCAGCGAGGATGCCAAGCTGGATCAGGCCACAGTGGACGGCTGGAAGGCCGGGCGCATCCGGGCCAAAAAGCTGTGGGTGGGCTTCGGCACCCTGATTGTCGCGGGGGGCCATGCTCAACTGGCTGGTGGACATCCTCTGGCTGGAGGACAGCGCGGCCCCGGACGCGGCTCTGGCGGCGGTGTTCACCTACCTTGAGCTGGGGCTGTTCCTGGTGGGGGTGCTGGGCTGGCTGGGCGGCCTCATCTACAGCGGCCGCAACAACAAAAAATATCTGGGCCAGCTGCGGGTGACGATGTGAAAGCGCCGGTCTATCTGAACCAGTCGGTGGTGAAGGGCTGGCTCCCCGCCCGCCCGGAGGAGGGCCACAAGGGCACCTTCGGCAAGGTGGACATCGTGGCGGGCAGCGAGGGCTACACCGGCGCGCCGGTGCTGGCGGCGCGGGCCGCCGTCCGGGGCGGCACGGGGCTGGTCTTTTTGCAGGTCCCCCGGAGCGTCTACCCCATCATCGCCGTCAAGTGCGACGAGGCCATGCCCTCTCCCCTGCCCGACCGGGAGGGCAAGGTGAGCGGGGACGCCTTAGCGCCCATTCTGGAGCGGGCGGAGGGCTGTGACGCCGTCCTCATCGGTCCCGGCCTGGGCCGCAGCGAGGAGTCGGACCGGCTGGTGCGCGAGGCGGCGGAGCGCCTCGAAAAGCCCCTCGTGCTGGACGCGGATGGTCTAAATGCCGTCAGCGGGCATATAACAATACTGCGTGGGCGGAAAAGCCCCACCGTGCTGACCCCCCACGACGGGGAGTTCGCCCGGCTGACAGGCCACTGGCCCGGGGAAAACCGCCAGGCCGAGGCCCTGGCCCTGGCGGAGCAGACTGGAGCCGTGGTGGTCCTCAAGGGCCACCGGACCGTCATCGCGGAGCCGGGCAGCTCCCTCTGCGTCAACACCACCGGCAACGCGGGCATGGCGAAGGGCGGCAGCGGCGACGTGCTGGCGGGGCTGACCGTCTCCCTGCTGGCTCAGGGGATGGACGCCTTCCACGCCGCGGCGGCGGCGGTCTGGGTCCACGGCAGGGCCGGGGACCTGTGCCGGGACGAGTTGGGCCAGCGGGCCATGACCCCCGGCGACCTGATCGCCCGGTTCGGGGCAGTCTTAAAACCTTTGGAGGACTAGGAGAAACGCAAATGCACCTGAAACAGGGTGTACAAAGGATAAGTTTTGTGGTATTCTTTTTGCTCTGCCTGCCGCTGAGCGGCTGCGGAGACGCGGCCAAGCCGGAGGACGCGGTGCGGGAAATGCGCACCCTCTACCAGTCAGCGGAGAGCGTCTCCGGCGCGGCGGACATCACCGCCGACTACGGTCAGCGGGTCTACACCTACACCGCCGCGGTGGAGGGGACCGCCTCCGCCGGGACGCCGACGGTCCAGGCCCCGGAGAACATCGCCGGGACGGTGCTCCAGTGGGCGGAGGACGAGACCTCCCTGACCTATGAGGAGACCACCCTGGAGACCGGTGCCCTCAGCGACAGCGGCCTCTCTCCCGCCGACGCCGTCCCCGCCGTCCTCTCCGCCTGCCGGGCGGGGGCGCTGGTGGAGTGCGCCTGGGAGGAGGACGGCGCGGTACTCTATGCCGAGCTGGAGAACCCGGAGGACGAGAGCGTCACCGTCTCTTGCCTGTTTGACGGGGAAAGCTATATCCTCCGGCGGGCGGAGCTGGCGGAGGACGGCGTCACTGTACTGACGCTGGCGTTCTCCGACTTCGGCATCACGCTAGCCACGAATGAATGAGCGGTGGTCAGTGGTTAGTAGCTGGACTACAGTGACACAGTGAAAAAAGTTCGCATTATGGCGCGATTCTTCGCACCAGGTTTAACAGTTTCACGAACCTCTGTAGGGGCGGCCCATGGCCGCCCAGTCAATCCGCCTGCTTACCCAGGGCGGCCATGGTGTATAGTGAAGTAAGATAGGTAACAGGTAGTGAA
>JAJPXY010000061.1 GCA_021205205.1 Clostridiales bacterium | reverse complement strand
GTAGCCTCGAATTTTTGCTTTTCGAGTGTCTACTCTAAGGGGACTATATCATGCGGGAGGCGCTTTGCTGCTATACTTATTTGACTATCCTTTTGGAGCAGCCCTGTTGTACCGTTAGCTACTAGTCAGGCACTTCTAACGAAAAGAGACGAGCTTAAACGAAAAGCCCGTCGATTATTGCGGCGGGAAACCCCTCCGTCACGGCTACGCCGTGCCACCTCCCCTTTCAGGGGAGGCAAGAGGGGTGATTGGTTGCGGAATGATACTTCTTCGTGGAAAGAGTGTACGGTATTAAAGAAATGTTTCCTGTGTAAACCGCTAAAAAGGCTAAAAAAGGTGCCTTAATAGCTGTTTTATAAACATAGATTGTACTATATTGGGCGAAAACGCAGAACAACCGAAAAGCACTATCCCCCTTGCCTCCGCCGTCAAGCGGCACTTCCGCTGCGCTCCTTGCCCTGAAATGGGAGGGGGACCATGCGAAGCATGGTGGAGGGGTTTCCACGGCTGAAATGATTGATAAAGCTGAACAAAAGGGATAACCAGATTCGATCATCCAGGCGGAGGAGTTTTTGGTACATGGCTGAATCAAAGGGAGTACCAGGTTTAGTGAAACTGCGCTCCATAGCTGACGCAGTCCTCATACCCCAGCGTCTGGTAGATGACCTTGAGCATCCGCTTCACGCAGGATCTCAGCGCGTCCCGGTCGAGGCGGCCGTCCGCCAGGGCGGCCAGAATGTTCTCGCTGTCTCCGCACCAGCCGGGCATGATCAGGTCGTTGCCCGCCGCCGGGCATTTCCACGCCTCGCTGCCGTTCATCGTGGTCGTCCAGTCCGTCATGATGATCCCCTGGAAGTTCCACTCTTCCCGCGCCGCCACGGTGCAGGTGTCGTAGTTGTTGGCCGCGTGGACGCCGTTGATCAGGTTGTAGGAGGTCATAATGGCCATCGGCTGGGCCTCCTTCACCGCCAGCTCGAAGCCGCGGAGGTACAGCTCCCGCAGCGCCCGTTCGGAGAGGATACTGTCAGAGCCCATGCGGTTGTCCTCCTGGTTGTTGCAGGCAAAGTGCTTGATGGTCGTCCCCACGCCGGGCACCGACTGCACGCCTCGGGTGATGGCGGCGGCCATCTTCCCGCTGACCAGCGGGTCCTCGGAATAGTGTTCGAAGTTCCGTCCGCACAGGGGGTTCCGCTGAATGTTCATGCCCGGGGCCAGCCACCAGGCCACGCCGAACTCCTGCATCTCCACCGCCACGGCCCGGCCCACTTCCTCCAGGAGGGCGGTGTCCCAGGTCTGCGCCAGGAGGGTCCCCACCGGGACGGCTGTGCAGTACTGAGATAATAGGTGTCCGCATCCGGGTGGTCCTCCTCCGGGGCGAAGAAGCCGCCCTCCAGGGCCGCCGCAAGGCCGGAGTTGTAGACCTCGCCGGTCTCGCGGGACACCTGATATTTCTTAAAGAGGCGCAGACCGGCGGGGCCGTCCGCCATGGAGATACCGGGAACGTCCCACTTGTCCTCCAGCGCGCCGCTGGTCTCTCCGGCCGCGCCGGGGACCGTGATCCCCGCTGCGCCCAGCGCGCCCTGTCCCTTGCTGATCTCGCCGATCACCATGGCGGTCAGCTCTTCGTCGGAGAGCTGCTCCACGACTTCCGCCGCCTTCCGGTCCAGCTCGTTTTCGGGGAATTCGGCCCGCGCCGCTCTCTCCGGCGCGAACACAACCGGCACAAGCTCTTTCGCGTCCGCCTCCCGGTGCCAGGCGGCTTCCAGCTCTAGCACCGCGTCCGGGCGCACCAGCTCATCCAGCTCGTCACGCAGGGGGCAGATGTGCTTCACTTCCTCGATGACCGCGTCCGCCTCTACCTCCAGCACGCCGACGAGGGCGATGTTCCGGGAGGAATTGCCCGCCCAGATGCCATAGAGTCCGGCCTCGGCCACCCAGGCGCTCCGGCTCTCGTCGAACGAGGCCAGCGCCTTGGCGGGGAAGGAGATCGTCAGCGTCTCGCTGTCTCCCGGCTGCAAAAGCCGGGTTTTCGCAAAGCCGCACAGCCGCTTGTACTCCTTCGGGAGGCCGCTCTGGGGACAGGTCGCGTAGATTTGGACGACCTCTTTCCCCGCGTAGCGCGGGCCGGTGTTCTTCACTGTGACCGGCACGGTGACGGTGGAGCCTTCCGCCGTCACGGCCCCCGCCGAGAGGTCAAAATCCGTATAGGACAGGCCGAACCCGAAGGGGTATTCCACTTCCTTTTGGAAGCTGTCGAAGTAGCGGTAGCCGACGTAAATGCCCTCCTCGTATTTCTCTTTCTGCACATTGCCGTTGTTGTGGCTGAAAGAGGCAGAGTTGGGGAAATCCTCGTACTTTTTGGCCCAGGTCGCCGCCAGCTTGCCGCTGGGCGTCACCTCGCCGGAGAGGATATGGGCAAGGGCGTTTCCGCCCTCCATGCCGGGCTGCACCACGCACAAAATCGCCTTCACGTTCGCAATGCTGAGGATGTCCTCCAGGTCAATCTGCCCGCCCGCGTTCAGGATGACGACGACGTTTTCGCAGTTGGCCGAGAGGAAGCGCAGGTCCTCTTTCTCATGCTCCGTCAGATAGTAATCGCCTGCTCTGTCGAAGCGGTCTGCGGCTTCGCCCGCAATCCTGCTGACCACATACACGGCGGTCTTTGCGCCGCCGAGGTCCTCTTTCGTGATGGTTCTCCCTGCGGGCATCTCGTAGGCGTGGGAGGCGTAAACATCAAAAAACTCCATGGCCCCCTTCTCCCCGGTCTCCCGCAGGATCAGGTCCTTCCAGTCCTCCCGGGACTGCCGGTAGATTTGTTCGAAGCTCTCCAGCCAGTCCGCGCTGGTCACGTCGAACCCGGCGTTGACCATGCCCTGGTAGATGCTGACCACTTCCCGCTCGTTCACATCGCCGGAGCCGGTGCCGCCCTTGATGGTGCGGCCCGCGCCGCTGCCAAACAGCACGACCTTCGACCCCTTTTCCAGGGGGAGCACGCCGTCGTTTTTCAACAGGGCAATGCCCTCCTCCGCCGCTTTCAGAGCGACCGCGCGGTTCCTGACCTCCCGGGCCGATACGGCGCTGTCCCGGGAGCCGCTGAATGTTCTGATTCTCCGTTTCATTTTGACTGCCTCCTGCTGATTCATTTTAGGTTCATTTAGTTATATTATACAAAAAAGCAGGGGAAATGCAAGACCGCAATGGGACGCAGGGCTGACTTTTTCCCTTTTCGGTCTTCCACGCGGCCCCGCTTTCGGCTCCGCTGAAAACAGCCCAGCCCGCACGCTGCCGCAAGCCCACGGCTGCGCAGCTCCATCAAGCACCTTGCCTTTCGTTGCAAAGGTCAATTCCCGATTGAATTGGCGGAAAACGACTGCTATAATAGACGCAGAAATGTCGTTTCGCCTGTTGGAGCCAACGGACAAGCGCAGCATCGGAAGAACTGTTTGACAGCAAAGGGAACGCTCAGAAAGGTAGGAAAGGAACATGAAATATCTCATCATCGTGGACGTACAAAATGATTTTGTGGACGGCGCTCTGGGCACCGCCGAGGCGCAGGAGATGCTGCCTCGCCTGTTGGAAAAGGTGCGCCGGTTTGACGGCACGCTTCTCGTGACAAAGGATACCCACGGCGCGGACTATATGGATACCCAGGAGGGCAGGAACCTGCCGGTGCCCCACTGCATCAGGGGGACCGACGGCTGGCAGCTTGCGCCCGCCCTGCTCGCCATTCCCGCCGTCCGGGAGGCCAAGGTCTACGAAAAGCCCTGCTTCGGCAGCACCGCGCTGGCCGCGGATCTTGCGGCGCGCAGCCTGGAGGGCGGCGTTGACTCCGTGGAGCTTGTGGGGCTTTGCACAGACATCTGCGTGGTATCAAACGCCCTGCTGCTCAAGGCCGCCATGCCGGAGGTTCCCGTGTCGGTCGACGCGCGCTGCTGCGCGGGCGTTACCCCCCAAGCGCACGAGGCGGCGCTGACGGTCATGGAAAGCTGTCAGATCTCTGTGAAACGGTAACAGGCCCGCGTTTGGTGGCGCAAGTTGTACCGTGAGGCCGGAACGTGGCCGAGCGAAGGAGATTTCATACCCTGACACAAAGACCGATCGCCCAAAAGGCGGTCGGTCTTGTTTTGCGCCCCCGCGGACATAATTCTGAACATTTTGTTAAAAACGAGAGATATATCGAAATTATCCAACTAATTCACAAAATCGTCCTGGATTTTTGAGCAAAAGTGTGATAAAGTGTTCAGTTATAGGCATTCGAATGATTTGAAAGCGAGGAAATGACAATGAAAACATCTCTTTTGTACCCCGTAAACTCCACGTCCCGCCGCTTTTCCAGCCTGGACGGTATGTGGCGCTTCCAGTTTGACCCGGAGAGCGCGGGCGCGGGCGCTGGCTGGGCCAACGGCCTGCCCGATTCCATCTCTATGCCCGTCCCCGCCAGCTTCTGCGACTTCTTCACCGACAAAGACAGCCGCGAGTACACCGGCGACTTCTGGTATGAGACGGACTTCTTCGTCCCCGGCGAGTGGCAGGGCTGCGAGCTGAACATCCGCTTTGGCAGCGTCACCCACCGCGCCCGCGTCTTTGTAAACGGCACGGAGGTGGTCAGCCATGAGGGCGGTTTCCTGCCCTTCCTGGCCCCTGTCACCGACGTGGTGAACTACAACGGCATGAACAAGCTGGTGGTCCTAGCCAACAACGAGCTGAACGAGTATATGCTCCCCGACGGTACCACCGGCGTCCTCGCCAACGGCAAGAAGATGAGCGCCCCTTACTTTGACTTCTACAACTACGCCGGCATCCATCGCCCGGTGAAGCTGGTGGTCACCACCAAAGAGAGCATCGTGGACTACACTGTCAGCTATCGGCTGGACGGGGCCGACGCGGCTGTGGACTACACCGTGGAGACCAACGGCGATTCTCCCGTGGCGGTGGAACTGTACGACGCTGAGGGCGCGAAGGCGGCCGAAGGCTGCGGCGCTTCCGGCACCCTGCTGGTCAAGGACGCCCACCTGTGGAACGTCCACGCCTCCTACCTCTACAAAATCGCCATCCGCATCCTGGATGGGGACAAGGTGGTGGATGAATACTATGAGAAAATCGGCATCCGCACCTTCGAGGTGAAAAACCAGCGCTTCCTCCTGAACGGCAAGAGCGTCTATCTCCGGGGCTTCGGCAAACATGAGGACGCCGACATCCGGGGCCGCGGCCTGGACCTGGCCACCGTGAAACGGGACTTCGAGTGCATGAAGTGGATCGGGGCCAACTGCTTCCGCACCAGCCACTATCCCTATGCCGACGAGGTCTATCAGATGGCCGATGAGGAAGGCTTCCTCATCATCGACGAGGTCCCCGCCGTCGGCTTTATGGAGAGCACCATGAACTTCCTGGCCGCCAACCAGGGCAACGGCAAGTCGGTGGGTTGGTTCGAGAAGGAGACCACGCCCCAACTGCTGGCTAACCACAAGCAGGCCCTCCGGGAGATGATCACCCGGGACAAGAACCACGCCTCCGTAGTGGCCTGGAGCATCCTGAACGAGCCGCAGTGTACCAGCGAGGGCACCGAAGCCTACTTCAAGGAGGTCTTTGACTACGCCCACGAGCTGGACGTGCAGAAGCGCCCCCGCACCTACGCCATCGTCATGATGAGCCTGCCCAACACCAGCAAGGGCTGGCAGTTCAGCGACTTCCTCTCCCTGAACCGCTACTATGGCTGGTACGTTATGGGCGGCTATCAGATGAGCGACGCCGAGGTCGCTTTCCATCAGGAGCTGGACGGCTGGCAGGCCCTCGCCGGGGACCGCCCCCTGATCTTCACCGAGTACGGCGCGGACACCATGCCCAGTGAGCATAAGCTGCCCTCCGTCATGTGGAGCCAGGAGTATCAGGACGAGTATCTGGCCATGAACCACCGGGTCTTCGACAGCTACGATTTCATCCAGGGCGAGCTGGTGTGGAACTTCGCGGACTTCCAGACCACCGAGGGCATTATGCGGGCCAACGGCAATAAGAAGGGCATCTTCACCCGTCAGCGCCAGCCCAAGGACGCCGCCTTTGCCTTCAAGGCGCGTTGGGAATCCCTGCCCCTGGATTACAAGGGCTGAACCGGGTCAGTGCGGAGTTGCTTTCTCTGAACAGACCGGCGGAGGACACAGGATGATGGGAAAGCCGCGGTCATCCATCGGTTCACAGCTATCATAATAACTTACAATGAGAGCGTTGCAGAACAAAAACTGCAACGCTCTCTTGATTACGCCTGAATCCCGCAGCAGCCAGGGGCGGTGCGCAGACATAAGGAACCTCCGGGCCTGACGGTGTTCTCCCTCCCCTCGCTGATGAGCCGCCTTCCGCCTAAAAAACAGGGGTCAGGCAGCCGCCTGGCCCCAAAGGCGTCCGCGCTTCCTTATTGTGAGCGGCTAATCCAGCAGCGCCGCCAGCGCCGCCTGGGCCGCCGCCTCGTCCAATTCCTCCGGGGACCAGAGGGCCGCCACCTGCCGCCCCTGGACAACGATCACCGCATCCGGGTGGGCTGTCCGCAGCTCCTCCGCCACCTGGGTGGTCAGCCCCGCGGTCACGCAGCGGGTGTACTGGCAGTTCAGTCGCAGCTCCTCCCACTCCTCCCGGTAGGTGCTGCGGGATACCAGCAGGGAGCCATCCCGGTCATACTCGGCGGAGACGAAGGTCAGCTGGTCCAGCCCCAGGTCCTCCGCCCGAACCACGTCGGTCAGACTGCCCCGCCAGGAGGCGCTGCCCGCGCTGTAGCGCTGGCTGTCCGGCAAGGCCATGGGCAGCAGCTGGGCCACCAACAGGGTGCAGCCCACCACCAGCGCCAGCAGGCTCTGTCCGGCGAAGCCGGTCCACCTTCGCCAGCCCCGCCGCCCCAGCAGCGCCGCAGCCAGCGCGACGGCCAGCACACCGCAGGCCCACGCCAGCGGCAGCCGGTCCAGCACTGAGGAAGCCAGCAGCAGCGCCGCCCACAGGTAAAACCCCGCCTGCAACGCGGCCCGCACCCAGGCGGGGCCGGTGCGGGGTTCCTCCTTCCAGGGGGCCAGCTGCCGCAGCAGCACCCACGCCGCCCAGAAGACCCCGCAAATCAGCAGCGGGAACCGGCTCAGGTACAGCAGAGCGGCGGTGTTGCTCAGGTACCAGGTGGCGGAAAACCAGCGCCATTGCCACGTCAGCAGCACGGCCAGCAGCGCCGCGGCCAGCGACAGCGCCCCCCTGGCCCGCCAGCGGCGGCGGTTCCCTGCCGGGTCATTTTCCGGTTCCGGATACCGGCAGGGCTGGGAGACGTACACATCTACGCCGTTGACGGTTCCCACCGGCGACCAGCCCAGCCGCTCCCGGCGCTCCACGGTCTCCCGCAGCTGGTTCTCGTCCCGCAGTAGCGGCGCCACCTCGGTGTCGTAGCGCAGCTCGGTCCGCTCCGTGGGTTGGAACCGGGCAAAAAAACAGCTCCTGTCCCCGGATTCGGCCAGTTCCCAGCCCTGCTCCGCCAGCCGGTTCAGCCGCTGACGCAGCGCCAGGTAGTCGCCGGAGGGCAGGAAGATCCACTTCAAACGGCTGTTTTTCAAACGCACACGCCCCATTTCCCGCTGTTTTGCAGCGATTTTTTCATCATCATACGCCAAGGAACTCCCACTTGTCAAGGCAGAGGGAACAGGAACTTTTTTGGAACCTTTCGCACACGAAACGTGTGGCAGGGACGGAGGCCGCCGTCCGCCTTCCCCCGCAAATGCGCGCAAAAAAGCCCCGGCGGATACCGGGGCTTTTTCGTGGAAACCGGGCGTCGTACCCCACCCGGTCCCCAAGCGGCAAGAGGGGACTGTCTTTCCAAAATATGCGCCTGGCATATTGGAGGAGAAAAGAAAGACGTCAACGTTCGCATGGAACATTGACGCCTTTGCCCTTCTTTCAATATAGTATACGCCTTTTCTGCAAAAAGTCAAGTCTTTTTTTCGCGGCCAACGGAAATCAAGTTTGCGAATCAGACGCCATATTTCCAGATATTCAAAGCCATTTGAACTGTGTACAAGTGAAAAATTCCGCCTTTTCTCCACATACCTGTAGGGGCGGCCCGTGCCCGCCCGGGAAACCCCCGCGCCAACTGCGGGCGGCCAAGGGCCGCGCCAAACAAAAGGACAAATTTTACGGCATCATTTAAAAAA
>JAJPXY010000116.1 GCA_021205205.1 Clostridiales bacterium | reverse complement strand
CAGAAACAGCACCCCCACCCGCCAGGGCTGCAGGTGTCGCCCCACCGCCAGTCACACCATCCCCACCCCCACCGCCACCCGCCACAGCGGGGGGGCGGCATAGGACTGCCTCTGGCAGAATAGGATAGCGGCGTAGAGCGCGCCCAGGGCGGAGGCCAGCAATACCCGCCCGTGGCGGCGGCGCGCCCCGCCCAGCTTTGCCGCGGTGAGGAGCAGCAGTTCATCCAGCCCCAGGTTCAGCAGGAACAGACTGTCCAGATAGACGACCAATGGCTCATCCCCTTTCCCGTGGACAACAGTATACGCCGCCCGGCCCTGGAAAAGCCGTCACAACCTGCTTGACCGAAAAATAGTGGGCATCGGCCTCGTTTTCAGCGGCCTCGCCAAAATCACCGGACAAACAAGGGGCTTCGCCCAGCTGTTGGCTGTTAGCTCTTAGCTGTTAGGCAGGACAGCGCCTGCTGTTTCGTCAGCGTATTGACCGAACATCGTTAAAGTTCCCCAAAGAGAACGAGTGCTTGGTAACCGACCCCCCCTCTTGCCTCCCTAATGGAAACTCAGACGAAGCCCAGCGAAGCGGGGTCGCTGGGAAAGGAGGCGCGATGCCGCCTTTAGGGGTTCATGATGAAGTCGGACGAAAGGAATCGTCGGATTGGGAAACGCCCCAGGAGGAAATCTATGGAACAGTTTTTGCCGGAAGGACGGCTTTTTTTCACCCAGAGGAACCGGGCGCTGCTGCGCACGCCGGAAGGGCTGCGGCAGGCCATGGAGGAGCAGATCATTTTGGAGGCGGCGCCGGACAAATGCGACGCCGCCCACGCCCTGCACTTTCGCCTGCCGGGGAGGGAGGTGGTCATGCCCCGGGAGGAATGTGCCGTGGGGCTGGGGGGCGGCAGCACCCGGGAGGTCGCCGTTCTCTCCCGGGTGGGGCGGCCCACCTGCTTTGTGGTGGAGGGGCTGCCCGGCGAGGACGGCGCAGTGGTCCCCCGCATCAGCCGAAAGGCGGCCCAGGAGCGGTGCCTTCGCTGGCTGATGGCCCTGCCCGCAGGGACGGTTTTGCCCGCCACCGTCACCCGCCTGGAGCGGTTCGGCGCGTTCGTGGACGTGGGCTGCGGGGCGCCGTCACTGGTGCCGCTGGACGCCATTTCCGTCTCGCACATTTCCCACCCGGCCTGCCGGTTCCGGGTGGGGGAGGAAATTTATGTGGCGGTGCGGGAGACGCTGCCGGAGCAGAACCGGCTGCTGCTCTCCCACCGGGAGCTGATGGGGACCTGGGCGGAGAACGCCGCCCACTTCGCGGCGGGGGAGGTGGTCACCGGCACCGTCCGGGGAGTGCTGGACTACGGCGTCTTTGTGGAGCTGGCCCCCAACCTGCCCGCCCTGGCGGAGTACCGGGCCGGGGTGGAGGTCGGCGACCGGGTCAGCGTCTACATCAAGTCCATCCAGCCGGAGAAGGAGAAAATCAAGCTGCTGATTTTGGACCGTCTGCCCCGGCGGGAGGGACCTGTCCCGCCGGTCTACTTCCAGACACAGGGGCGGGTAACGGGGTGGCGGTTCCGCCAGAGGGAGCGCATCGGGCTGACGGTTGACGCGGCGCAGCCAGAGGAATGATAAAATAGAAACGAAATCGTAAAAAAATAAACATCAAGGTGTTTTCAAAATTACTTTTGCCGGATGAAACGCAAAAAAACGGACAAAAATCGCTCCCCATTTTTCGCGAAAAACGGGGAAAAACAGCGCAAATTCATAAAATATCAAACATAATAGTAGGATAATATAAAAATTAAGCAGGAATTGTTTTTCTTTTGAAGAAAGAAAAAAGATTTGTTTTGTGACAACAGAAAAAAATATGAAAACTTTGCTGTCAAGTGTTGATTTTTTTGTTCAAATTTGATAAAGCATTTAAGGAAGTAGATGTCCCCGTTCAGCGGGGTAATCCACCTACAGAAAGGATGTATGAACATGAAAAAACTTTTCGCTCTCGTGCTGGCTCTGTGTATGGCGCTGTCTCTGGTCGCCTGCGGCGGCAGCTCCAGCTCTGACACTGAGGACACCACCGGCGATGTCTCCACTGCCGACTCCGTCGAGGACGCCGAGGCTTCCGTCGCGGCGGACACCGAAGGCACTACCTCTGACGGCTCTCTGATCACCGTGGGCTTCGCTCAGGTGGGCCACGAGTCCGACTGGCGTACCGCCTCCACCCAGTCCTGCCAGGACGTGTTCACCGAAGCGAACGGCTATGAGCTGGTCTTCGTGGACTGCGACAACGACTCCGCCACCCAGTTGGAGGCCGTCCGCGGCTTCATCCAGCAGGAAGTCGACTACATCATCATCGACCCCATCGTCTCCACCGGCTGGGACACCGTCCTGACTGAGTGCGAGGACGCGGGCATCCCCGTCATCGTCATTGACCGTACCATCGACGACTCCGACAAGTACGCCGCTTGGGTCGGCTCCAACTTTACCACCGAGGGCCTGGCCGCTGGCGAGTGGCTGAACGCCTACGCTGAGGCCAAGGGCATTGAGATCTCCGGCATCCTGGTCATCGAAGGCACCACCGGTGCTTCCGCCACCCTCGGCCGTACCGAAGGCTTCCAGCAGATCGCTGACAGCTATGGCTGGACCATCCTGGACTCCCAGGACGGCGACTTCACTCAGGACGGCGGCCAGGAGGTCATGGAGTCCTACTGCAAGAGCTATGAGGGCCAGTTCAACGTGGTCATCTGCCAGAACGATAACGAAGCCTTTGGCGCTATGACCGCCATGACCAACGCCGGCGTCAGCTATGGCGAGGACGGCGACGTCACCCTCATCTCCTTCGACGCCTGCACCGCCGGTCTGGAGTATGTCCAGCAGGGCCTCATCAACGCTGACTTCGAGCGCAACCCCCTGGCCGCTCCCTTCGTCGCCGAGGTTATCGAGCAGCTGGAGGCTGGTGAGACTCCCGAGACCGAGATCTACATGGAAGAACATTGGTTCACCTATGACGAGACCGTCTCCTCCTTCACCGTGGACGGCGCAGAGCAGACCGTCACCGTCGTCACCGATGAGGTCGTCGAGGCTCAGTATTAAGGACTACACACAGGAAAGCCAGCGGTTTCCCTGTGACCTGCGGCCCGGAACGCCTCCGGACGTAGCCGGGCCAGTCCCAAGCTGACCAGTTTTACCAATTAAACCGTCATAAAGGGGAGGAGTAATCCGGAGGACAGCTCTTTGGGTTCTCCTCCCCTGTTCTGTTCACCCAGGACGGTTCAGCCCCTCCGGGGGCCGACTCGTCCTGCGAGAACAGCAGGAATTTGGGCAGCATCGCACGGTGCTGCGGCGTTGACCGTGCGGCGCTGACCGAAGCAAAAGGAGCAAAAACCAGAAGGAAAGGAGACAAGCAGATGAAAGACAACGTTGTCTTGACCATGCGGGGGATCTGTATGACCTTCCCCTGGGTCAAGGCCCTACAGGACGTGGACCTGACGCTCTACAAGGGCGAAATTCACGCGCTGATGGGGGAAAATGGCGCTGGCAAGTCCACCCTCATCAAATGTCTGACCGGCATCAACAACTTTGAAGCCGGTGAGATCCGTCTTGACGGCATCGAAGGGCCGATCCGCAACCGTTCCACCCTGGATGCCCAGAAAAAGGGCATCTCCACCGTGTACCAGGAGGTCAACCTCTGCCCCAACCTGAGCGTGGCGGAAAACCTCTACATCGGCCGGGAGCCGCTGACCAAGTTCCACACCATCGACCGCAAGGCCATGGTGGAGGGAGCCAAGCGTATCATGGCCGACCTGGACTTTGACATCGACGTGACCCAGAACCTGGAGAACTACTCCCTGGCGCTGCAACAGATGATCGCCATCGCCCGCGCCGTGGACATGGACTGCAAGGTGTTGATACTGGACGAGCCGACCTCTTCGCTGGACGACAACGAGGTGGAGAAGCTGTTCAACCTGATGCGCCGCCTCCGGGACGAGGGTGTCAGCATCGTCTTTGTCACCCACTTCCTGGAGCAGGTCTACGCCGTCTGTGACCGCATCACCGTGCTGCGCAACGGCCAGCTGGTGGGCGAGTACCCCATCGCCGAGCTGCCCCGGGTCAAGCTGGTGGCCGCCATGATGGGCAAGGATTTCGACGACCTGGCCGACATCAAGCCCGAGGGCGGGGCGGACCTGTCCAACGCGGAAATGATGATCGACGCCAAGGGCCTGAGCCACAAGGGCACCATCAAACCCTTCGACCTGGAGATCCGCAAGGGCGAGGTGGTCGGCCTGACCGGCCTGCTGGGGTCCGGCCGCAGCGAACTGGCCCGCGTCATCTACGGCGCGGACAAGGCCCAGACCGGTACTCTGAAGGTAAAGGGCAAGGAGGTCAAAATCAACGCCCCCATCGACGCCATGAACCTGGGTATGGGCCTGCTGCCTGACGACCGGAAGGCCGAGGGCATCATCGCCGACCTGTCCGTCCGGGAGAACATCATCCTGGCTCTCCAGGCCAAGCGGGGCATGGGCCACCTGCTTTCCCGCGCCGAGCAGGAGAAGCTGGCTGACGAGTACATCGAGACCCTGCAAATCAAGACCGCCTCCAAGGAGACCCTCATCAAGCAGCTCTCCGGCGGCAACCAGCAGAAGGTCATCCTGGCCCGGTGGCTGGCCACCGACCCGGACTTCCTGATTCTGGACGAGCCGACCCGCGGCATTGACGTGGGTACCAAAACCGAAATTCAGAAGCTGGTCATTCAGCTGGCCCAGGAGGGCAAGAGCATCATGTTCATCTCCTCCGAAATCGAGGAAATGCTCCGCACCTGCAACCGCCTGGCGGTGCTGCGGGACGGCGCGAAGATCGGCGAGCTGGACGGAGACCTGACCCAGGAGCAGATCATGGCTGCCATCGCTGGCGGAGGTGATTCGGAATGAGCAGAATAAGAAAAATTACCCAGATGAAGCTGTTCCTGCCGATTTTCTGCATGATTCTGGTTATGCTCATCAACGTCGTCGCGGACGTCGCTATGGGCAAGGTCCACTGGAGCTTCTTCACAATCTCCATCAAGAACGGCTTGCTCTATGGCCGTATCATCGACGTGCTGAACCGCGGCAGTGAGGTGGCCATCCTGGCCATCGGCATGACGCTGGTGGTCTCGTCTTCCGCCGGTACCGACATCTCCGTCGGCTCCGTCATGAGCCTGTGCGCCTGCTTCTGCTGTATGCTGTTGGCGGGCTACGGCGTCTCCTCCACCACTGAGTTTGCCCTCCCCCTCATCGTGGGCGTGCTGGGCTGCCTGCTGATGGGCTGCCTGTGCGGCGCGTTCAACGGTACCCTGGTGGCTTACCTGAACGTCCAGCCAATGGTGGCCACGCTGATCTTGTATTCAGCGGCCCGGGCCATCGGGTTGTTGTTCTGTAACAACCTGATTGTCTACATCCGGGTCCCCACCAGCGGCCTCTCCATCGGCTACGACATCTTCGGCGGCTACATCGGCCCCATCCCCACTCCCATCATCATCGCGGCGGTGTGCGTGGCAATCATGACCCTGGTGCTGAAAAAGACCGCCTTCGGTATCTCGGTCCAGTCCGTGGGCATCAACCGGAAGGCATCCCGCATCGCCGGTCTGAACTCCCAGCGGCTGATTTTGCTGTGCTACATCATCTGCGGTCTGTGTGCCGGCATCGCCGGTCTGGTGGCCTCCTCCCGTATCACCTCCGCCGACGCCAACAACATCGGCCTGAACTACGAGATGGACGCCATCCTGGCCGTGGCCCTGGGCGGCAACAGCCTGGGCGGCGGCAAGTTCAACCTGGCTGGCTCCATCATCGGCGCCTACACCATCCAGGCCATCACCACTACCATGTACAACATTGGCGTCTCCAGCGCCCAGGCCCCTGTGTTTAAGGGCATCATCGTTATCATCATCGTGGTCATCCAGGCGCCGCCCTTCAAGGCGTTTATGGCCAACCAGCGGGCCAAGCGCCAGCAGGCCAGCGGAAAGGAGGCGGCCAGCGTATGAAAAAGCCTGAAAACGCGGTGAAGGACCGCCGCCAGATCAACGGCAACACCCTGCTGCTGCTCATCACCATCGCCCTGTTTATCGTCATGTACGCCGTTGGCTGCGTCATTTATGCCGGGAAGGGCTTCACCCATCTGCAAAACTTCCTGAACATCCTCATCACCAACGCGGGCCTGCTGTGCGTGGCCTGCGGCATGACCTGCGTCATGCTCACCGGCGGCATCGACATCTCCGTCGGCGCGCTGATCGCCATGGACTGTATGCTCCTGGCCGTGGGTATGTCTGAGTGGGGCATGAACCCCATCCTGCTGTGCGTGCTGGTGCTGGTCATCGGCGTGGTGTTCGGTACGTTCCAGGGCTTCTGCGTGGGCTATCTGGAAATTCAGCCCTTCATCGTCTCCATGGCGGGTATGTTCTTCTGTCGAGGCATGACCGCTGTGATTTCCACCGACCAGGTCTCTGTCCCCTCTGACAGCCTGTTCTACACCTGGGCCAACCTGAAAATCAACCTCCCCTTCGGCGGCTACTACAACAAGAAGGGCATCCTCCAGGTCCCCTACATCCGGGTGGGCGTGGTCATCGCCCTGGTCGTCCTGGTAATTATCTTCCTGGTGCTGCGCTATACCAAGTTTGGCCGCAGCCTCTACGCCGTGGGCGGCAGCGAGCAGTCCGCTGCCATGATGGGCCTGGACGTGAAGCGGACCAAGATGGAAGCCTACATCCTGTCCTCCTTCCTGTGTTCTATCGGCGGTATCTGCTACTGCCTGAACACCATGGCCGGTTCGGTGTCCCAGGCCACCGGCCTGGAGATGGACGCCATCGCCTCCTCCGTCATCGGCGGCACCCTGCTGACCGGCGGCGTGGGCAACGTCATCGGCTCCTTCTTCGGCGTGCTTATCAACGGCACCATTTCCAGCCTGGTCAAAACCAACGGCAAGCTGTTGTCCTCCTGGGCCAACATCGCCACTGCCGCGCTGCTGTGCTTCTTCATCGTGCTGCAAAGCGTCTTTGCCCTGTTTAAGGACCGCAACAAGAAGTAAGCGCCCCAAAACCAACAAAAAGCGGAGAGAGAATGTGTTTTCACATTCTTTCCCCGCTTTTTTTCTGCCCGTGTCTGTGGTATAATACAGGAGCTCCCGGATGGAAGGGAGCGAAAGGGCAGGTGAAACGGTGTGTTCAAGGTGTTTTTGGTGGAGGACAACGGGGTCGAGCGGGAGGCTCTGCGCAAGAAAATCCCCTGGGAGGAGTACGGCTTTACCTGCATTGGGGACGCCCCCGACGGGGAGGCCGCCCTGCCTATGCTCCGCCGCCAGCCGCCGGACCTGCTGTTCACAGACATCCAAATGCCTTTCATGGACGGACTGGCCCTGAGCCAGCGGGTCCGCCAGGAGTTTCCAGAGACCAAAATCATCCTGTTCAGCGGCACGGCCGATTTTGAATACGCCCGCCGGGCCATCGAAATCGGCGTGGAGCGGTATCTGCGCAAGCCCCTGACCAAAGAGGCGGTCAGCACCGCCCTGGCCGACGTGCGGGAAAAGCTGCTGGCTGCGGAGAAGCGACGCAGCGGCACAGAACAGCTCCGCCAGGAGGCGCAGGAGTACGGGCAGTTTTCCCGCCACCGCTTCTTTGAGAAGCTGGTGACCGGGTGCGCCACGGTGGAGGCGCTCTATAACGAGGCCCAGACGCTGGACATCGACCTGGATGCCCAGGGCTACAACATCGTCCTCTGCTGCGCCGCCAGAACCTCCCTGTCTGCGGACCAGCAGGGGCATCTGGCCGAGGCACAGAAGGAACTGGAGACGTTTCTGCTGCACTGTCCGCAGTTCCTGGTGTTCCGCTGGAGCCTGACGGTGACCGCGGTGCTGATCAAGTCCGAGGAGGCTCACGCCGAGGCAGAGACGGAGCTGTGTGTCAACGGGATCCGCCGCTGTCTGGAGGGAGTGGACGACGGTGTGGAGTGGTATCTGGCCGCCGGGACCCCGGTACAGCGGCTCAGCGCCCTCTGTCGTTCCTTCGACGAGGCCAGCGACCTGCTCTCGTACCGGCACCTGTGCCCGGGGCAGCACGTTCTGACGCGGGAAAACCTGGCCTCCCTGCGCCACACTGGCACGGAACAACAGCTGAAACGGATGGACAGCAGCGCCCCTGCGCCTTGATGTGCCTCCTGTCAAGTAGACAGTGAAAAAACGAAAAAGGATTTCTATG